>CAZMRA010000152.1:10684-12218 GCA_964568485.1 uncultured Caldilineaceae bacterium
GTGCCCGGTTTGCCCGATGTGGTCTCCGTCATTTTCAACCCGATCGAAGGCAATATAAACGAGGTGAGCGATGGCGGTATCAAGTGGTACAACAACGCCACCGGCACTACCACACGCAGTTATTTGATCTTCGATGCTAGTGGCAATCCGGCCCGCTTTGAGAAAGCGAATGGCCTCGGTGACCTCGAAGTGCTCTGCCCACTCGCCCCGCTGGAAATTGGCAACCGCGTCTGGGAAGATAGCAATGGGAATGGCGTACAAGATCCTAACGAGCCACCCATCGCTGGCGTGACGGTGGAACTTTACAAGAGCAACACACTCGTGGCTACCGCAGTGACAAATGGGGCGGGTGAATACTACTTCGTCGGCGATACTGCGGCCGATCCCGATCCGGCGGATCATATCGGTGTGGTTGTGGGGAAAATTCAACCCAATCAGAGCGATTACGAAGTGCGTATTGTGCTCGCTCAACCCGCGTTGATTGGCTTGGTGCCCACCCTGGCCACGAACGACGCCAGTCCGAATGGTGTGCTACGCGATTCGAATGGAATCTCGAACGGCAACACAGTGGTGGCAGCCGTGGCTAGTACTGGCCCCGGGCAGAACAATCACACCTATGACTTTGGCTTTACGACCAGTCTGCAACCACCGCCCCCCAGCATCAGCCTGAAGAAATACACCAACGGCGAGGATGCAGATACACTTACGGGGCCGGAAGTGGCCTATGGTGGCACGGTGACTTGGACCTACGACATCGTCAATACCGGTGGTGTCACACTGACGAACATCACCCTGGTCGACGACATGGAAGGGGGCATTACTTGTCCACAAGCTTCCTTGATTCCCGGCGCAGCGATGACCTGTACACTCACTGGCATCGCCTCGACGCTCGGCCAATATACCAATACAGCCATCGTGACTGGTACGCCAACCCTGTACCCAACAGAACGCGTGACAGACACCGATCCCAGTCACTATCTTACTCGCCCCTTCAGCTTGGGCAATCGCGTCTGGCTGGATAACGGCAGTGGTGGTGGCATTACCAACGACGGGGTACAAAATGGCGGCGAAGTCGGCATCGGTGGCGTCGTCGTGAACCTGCTGGATGGTAATGGCGCGCCGGTGCTTGATGCGAACAATCAGCCGATTAGCACCGTCACCTCGGCCAATGGCTGCTATCTCTTCGATAATCTACGCCAAGGTGATTACATTGTCGAGATCGCTGCCGAGAATTTTGCTCCCGGTCAACCGTTGACCAATCTGATCAGCAGCACAGGCAACAGCACGAACAATGCGGCACCAGCGCCCAACAATGATGTTGATCTGGATGACAATGGCAATGACATCCCCGTTAATCAAGCCATTCGCAGCGGTATCGTCACCTTGAGCCTCAACGGCGAACCCTTAGACGAAGCTCCCTGTGACGTCGGTAGCGGGAATGCGCTGGACATCAACAGCAACCTAACCGTTGACTTTGGGTTTATCCCAGTACTACCGGTCAGCGTGGGCGACTATGTCTGGTTTGACGATAACA
>CAZMRA010000153.1:0-12174 GCA_964568485.1 uncultured Caldilineaceae bacterium
AGACCGGTGTCCATGTCGAGGAAGATCACGCCGAGCTTTTCCCATTCGGCCTTGAGGCTATGGTAAACCACCTCAGAGTCATATTGGGCGCCGACACCAGCCAAGAACTTACGTTCGGCTTCCGGAATACCCAGGCGGTCAAAGGTGCGCTTGATATCTTCCGGCACCTCTTCCCAGCTCTTGCCTTGACCTTCGGTAGGCTTCAGATAGTAGTAAATTTCATCAAAATCAATCCCACTTAGGTCAGCGCCCCATTCAGGCATGGGCTTCGAAAGAAAGATATCCAAAGCCTCGTGGCGAAACTGACGCATCCAGTCCGGCTCATTTTTATGATCGGAGATCTGGTCGATCACGGCGTGGGTGAGGCCGCGCTCCGCTTTAAAAACGGGTTCTACGGTATCGTAAAAACCGTACTGGTACTCCGTTTTGACACCGGCCAAATATTCCTGATCGGATTTAGTTGCCATAATGTTCTCCTTGTCAATAACGCCTTAGGCCGGTACTGCGCCAAATTCTTCTTCAACCCAACCGTAGCCCTTCTCTTCGAGCTTGAGGGCTACTTCCGGCCCACCGGTGGTAACAATACGTCCACCGTAGAAGATGCTGACATAATGGGGTTTGACATAATTCAGCAAGCGCTGATAGTGGGTGATCATCAAAAAGCCACGCTCCTTGGTTGCCAATTTATTGATCCCATCGGCAACCACGCGCAAGGCATCAATGTCCAACCCAGAGTCCGATTCGTCGAGGACGGCGAATTTAGGCTCCAACATCGCCATTTGTAAGACTTCGGTGCGTTTCTTCTCACCGCCAGAAAATCCATCATTGAGATAGCGGCGGGCAAAGCTGGGGTCAACATTGAACTCTTGCATCTTGGCGTTCAATTCCCGGCGGAATTCGCGCATTGGCATCAAATTGCTGCCAATCACACCGGACTGACCACTTTGGGCACTCTGTTCCGTGTAACCACGCACATTGGAGACAGCCGTGCGCAAGAAGTTAGCCACACTGACTCCCGGCACCGCTACAGGATATTGGAAGGCGAGAAAGAGCCCGGCTTTGGTGCGCTCATCAGCTTCCAGGTCAAGAATGCTCTCGCCATCGATCAGAATGTCCCCTTCGGTCACCTCATAATGGGGATGACCTGCGATCACATAAGCTAGGGTAGATTTACCCGAACCATTTGGGCCCATGAGGGCATGAATTTCACCGCTCTGGAGGGTCAAATTGACCCCTTTTAAAATTTCTCGGCCTTCCACAGCGGCATGCAAATTGCGAATTTCAAGAACGCTCATTTTTGTACCCCTATCAATTTATTGTTGCAACTAGATGGCGGAGCGGCACCCATGAAAATGGATAAATCTTGGTTAGTCCGCCATCTCCGCTTTCCGAAAAGCGACCTCATTTTTATCCTGAAATTTTATACCCAACCTAGCAACTTGCTAGCGTCGGGCGCTGTAACCCTTTGCAGGATAAGCCCTTAACAGACAACTTCGGCCAGCCGCTTATACTTCACGTTTGCTCGAAACCACAAACGAACAACTGCCATGACCATCCATAATACAACTATCCAGATTAACATCTGAACCCAGCAATTGACGCATCATGCTTTCGTCCATCTCACAGATCTCTCGGTGCTCTTGAGCCAAGTCGTGATAAGGACAATTGTACGTCTTGAGGATGATCACATTCTCATCCTCATTCGCCACGGCAACATCGGTCAAAATGCCTTGGCTATGCAGGACATCGGCCAGCTCGTTCACGCGGTCTTGTAAGATCTCCGAACGAACGGAGTGGACATAGCGTGCCGCAAGCCGTTGGCTTACCCGACCCAACAGCAATGACGCTCGTTCCCGGCCTTCTAGGGCAAAAACCTCTTCCAACAAGGTCAATGCTAGATCATCGCAATGGCAGGCAAAGAGCTCGCGCGCTTGCTCCGTGGCCGTATATGCATGATGAGGACGCCCAACACCATCGTGAACTGCACTCCGCTTGATGTAACCTTCGGCCTGCAATGTCTGCAGATGCTGACGCACGGCGTTGGTCGTCACCCCTAAATGTTGTTCCAAATCTTTGATGACCGCCGAGCCATTGCGCTGGATATACTCGAGAATTTGCCAGGTGGCTGTATCTTTTTTCAGATTGACCCCAGTTACCATCAGACCCTTCATCCTTGAAGAATTTGCCGAAAATTCGCCACGACTTGATGAGCTCGACAATGAGTACACGCGAAGAATCCCCTCCGCCATTAGAGACAATTCTAACATGCAGAGGGGATATTGTCAAATAATTATGTTTTAATTATCTTTAATTGTTTAATTACTTAGAGCCAAAGCGCTTAATCTGCAGCAGCGCTGACCGGCTGCGTAGGGGATGGAGAGGGACGCTGGCGGGTTGAAGGCAAGAGCAAGGCACAGAAAGCCGCGATAAAAGGCAAAACCGCAACCCACATCAGCACGCTATACAGGGTGAATTGATCGGCAAACCAAGATGCGATCCACGTTGACACCGCGCCACTAGCAAACATAAAACCCAAGACCAGCCCGCCAACCAATCCCTTGCGGGTTGGCAAAAGTTGCTGGGCCATAATCAAGATAATGCTGTGGGGAATGTTTAAAAAGACACCCGCAGCGCCCGCGGCCAGCAGAAAGAGCCAGCCAGTGGTATTTAGCAGCAAGAGACAGAACGGGGCAGCAGCCACCGTGGAAAAAAAGATCACCATCCGTCGATTGAAGCGATCGCCCAACATGCCCCCTAGAAACGTCCCGAGTGCGCCACAGATGCCAAATACGCCGAGCATCTGGCCGTAGAGGCTAGGGGGAATACCTTGATCGTCAAAAAATTTCGGCAACAAGGTCGTAAAACTCTGGCTCGTGGTTGAACGCAAGGCAATCAACAAAATAAAGAGAACGATCACCAACAGCGCAGCATTGCGGGCCTGACTAGTGGCGGCGCCAGTGCTACTCGTCGGTGCCGCTGGCTCATCTTGAATCGGCTGATGCAGCCAGAGAAACATCAGCACAATGACTGGTAAGGCCAGAGCAGCCACATAGGGCATCGCTGCCAAGCCGACCCGCTCCAAATAGAAGCCCGCCAAAATTGGGCCAACCGCCAAGCCGGCTTGACCAAAGAGGAAAAAGACCGACATTGCAGTGGTTGGGTGACGTACCCCTCCGGCCGCGTTCGCATTGACCATTCCCGCGGCATGAAAGGCACCACTCCCCCAAGCACCAATGGTCAGACAAAAGAGTAAAGCCGGGTAATTAGGCATCAACGCGGCGAGAGCAAAGAAAATAGCCGTCCACAAAACGCCAATGGCAGCCAACCAACGTCCACGCCAGCGGTCGGCCAACACGCCAAAAACCGGCTGGGTCATGGCAGCAAAAATTGTATAGACCATCGCACCAAACCCGATCTGGCTGACGCTGAGGTCAAAGCGGCCCGAAAGGTAGGTCAGAATCATCGCCACGGATGAATTGAGCACATCAATGGCAAAGTGGCCCAACGAGGCAGCAGACAATCGTCGAATTTGCATAAAGCGCCTCCCAATCTCGTCCAGCCGGGCTGAAGCATTCAACGACAATTTGTCTCAATCCTGCCCTGGCGTTCTTTGTGAGCAATACTCGGCATCAAACAAGCAACTATTATAACATGTCCTACAGAAATGGGCTGGAAATGGCACCACGAGGCGAAGCAGCTATTGAATGAACACAACAAAAAGCCCAGAATCCTGAGATTCTGGACGGAAGGAACGAACTAGAAGACAACGAGTTAGCTGTGGGCCAAAGTCCTTACGTAGAGCCAAGGAGTGGTTGAGGTAAAAAGGGTAAGCCTTCTGCTTCCGATGCTTTTGTCTGAGCCGGCACGGCAAAACGATCCAGTAAGCGGCTAAGTTCGCGTAACGAAAAAGGTTTGGCAAGAAATCCCTGACAGAGAGCGCGCAAACGGACAACAAAAGGATCGTCGCTATCTTCGCTGGTCATCAGCACCACGGGTAGCGCATGCGTCTGAGGGTGGGCGCGCAGATGGGTAGCCGCGTCATAGCCATCCATCACCGGCATATTCAGATCCAATAGAATCAGATCTGGCAAGTGCGCTTGGGCTAATTCTACACCTTCAGCACCATTGGCTGCTTCCAAGACCTCCCACTCAGGGCGTACCATGTTAATAATCTCACGGAGGGTTTCGCGAAAGAGAGGGCTATCATCCACGAGCAGAATTGTCGGGTTGAGTTCCATATCATCAGCGTCCTTGTCTCGGCAATCACGCTCGGCTGCTTGGCTTTGGTGGTTTCTAGTACCTACTAGCGATCAGATAGCTTAACCAAAGCGCTAGCTTTAGAGAGGAATGAAGTAGGAATAGCTTATCCCCAAGAATCATTTTGTAAGTCTAGTATACCGGAAAACTCTTAATTTGTAATGATAGCTTTCTTAAATGTATCTTAATATGCATCCATTTTTTTTAAGCTTGCTTAGCTTAACTTCAGGAAGAGCATTAAAAAGGATGTGGATACAGGCTTGACGCTAGCTCAGCTTAAGCTTTGCGCCTCTGCCCCTATGCGCCTCTTTATCTCAGAATCGACAAGGGTTGGTCTATTTAGCAACATATCACTCGTCCTAAGCTGGTGACTTACACTAGCTAATCTTGAGGTTATTATCTGAGCCATTTTGCTTTTCAAATCGATACCCAACGCCACGCTCAGTAAGCAAATATTTAGGATTGCGTGGATCTACCTCGATTTTACGGCGCAAGTGCGAGAGGTATACATGGACGTAGTCGATACTCTCTTGGTATTCCCATCCCCACACTTTGTCCAGAATGGTACGATAGGGCAAGACCTGACCGGCATTCTGTAACAAACAAGCGAGTAACCGAAATTCAGTCGCTGTCAACTGAACAGGCTCCTGCCGGACTGTCACCTGACGTTTTGCCAAGTTGATCACCAAATGGTCATCACTATAGCCTTGAGAGGTATCACTCTCTGTTTGGGGCTCTGCCCGCCGTAACAAGGCCCGCGCCCGCGCCAGCAATACATCGCGACTGAATGGCTTGGTCACAAAATCATCAGCCCCATAGTCCAGCCCACGGATGATCTCTTCATCGCGGCTGAGGGTGGTCAACATAATGATCGGCACACTGGAAAGCAGCCGGATCTGCCGACAGATGTCCCAGCCATCAATATCAGGTAAACGTACATCCAGAATGACCAATTCAGGTCGGAAAGAAAAAAAGCGCTGCAACCCTTCTCGGCCATCAATTGCCGTCACAATCTCAACGCCAGCCCGTAAAAAAGTGAATCGGATACTCTGTAACAAGTTAATATCGTCATCAATAACGAGGATCTTTTTGCCTTCCATAATCACGACTCTACAAGCTTAAATTTATATTGAATGTTAGTAATCGTTAGCAGTCTCGAGTGGCAAAGACAGGGTGAAGGTGCTGCCCTGACCAAGCTCACTCTGCACCGCGATGGTCCCATCGTGCTCTTCGACCAACGCTTTGGTAATGGCTAGGCCGAGACCCGCCCCAGAAGCTTTATCTTTGGATAGACTTCCGCGGCGAAAGCGCTCAAAGATATAGGGGAGATCTTCAGCCGGAATGCCATACCCATTATCACTGACTTCAACAATCGCCCGCCGACCGCTCACGGCGACCGATACTCGTACCCAACCGCCGGCCGGAGTGTACTTGACAGCATTCGCCACAAGGTTCAGCAAAATCCGCTCCATCTGGCGGTGATCAGCATAGATGATAACTGGTAGCTCGACTAACTCAGAGAACAGGCTAATGCCCCGCACATCTGCTTCTACCTGAACAATGTTGATTGCCGTTTGCACAAGTTCGGTTAGATCACACAGATCTTTTTTCGTGGCCAGGGTTCCACCAGCCTGTAGCTTTTCAATATCCAAAATATCGCGCACAATGTTGAGCAGGGTCTTTTGACTTTCTAACAAGACGCGCGCCAAGTAAGGATTCTCAATGGCAGCTTCGGGCTCGGCGGCTAACTCTTCCGCGCACAACTGAATGCTAGTGAGCGGAGTCATCATGTCATGGGTGAGCACCGCCAAATAGGCATCTTTCTGCTCGTTTAATTCGGCCAGATTTTTGGTGCGCTCCGCCACAATCTGTTCAAGATTGTCCATATGTGCTTGCATTTGGCTCAGGTAAAGTCGAAAAGCATAAGCCGACAAGACAATCGGTAGATAGAAGATGATTACCCCAAGAGCACTATATTCAGCAACTGCAAGTGCTAGCAGACCGCCGCCTAGAGCAACCACCAGCACGCTGATCTGACTAGCCCATCGATCCTCACGCCAGATCGCCCACGGCTGGATACTAGGGCCATGCTGCAGGCGCAAAACGCCGATCAACAACCAGATGTTGACCTCATTATAGAGCAAGGCGGCGAGCAACCAAGGTAAGGTTTGCCCCCATAGGGTGTGGGGACCTAACAACTCGCTACTCTGCAAGAGAGCTAGCCCCGCTATAAAAAAGGCCAGCGCGTGCATCCCTTGGTTAAAAGCAAGTTGGATACCGCTCTTCTTCCAAGTTCGCTGATCTTTGGGCTTGAGCAACCACAGACTCAGGTTAAAGACAGTGGAAAGCAATGTGGCGGCCACTGGTCCCCAAAGTGGCACCGCCGCCATACTAACCGCAGGCCCAACCGCATAGGTAATGCCGGATTTCTCAACCGTAACTGACGAAGTGGCGAAGGCCGAAAGCGCAGTGAGCCCGCAAAGTAAGAGGAAAATCAATTTTTCCGGATAGGTTGGAAATTGCCAGAGCCCTCCACCAAGGAACGACAAGCCAACCAGGCTGATCAAGCCCAAATACCCTTGATACAAACTACTTCGTTCAATTTTGGGCCAGCGGGACCACCAAGTTGGTAGACGTAACGGCCGATTCACCCGCACCTCGTCAATTCGTTAATAAGATAAATTCGGCCAGACGCGAATTACAACCTTTTTTGTAGCGGCGATTCGTCTTTGGCGCGAAATCTAGTTGTTGGAAGTTCATTCACTGCCGATCAAGGGTAGATAGAGAAGCTCGACCGTATCATCTCGGTACAAATTATCGCTCGTCAGCGGTGGCGGCTCAGGAAGCGTATTTGAAGCGACAACCGTCAAAGGATAGTGCAGAGGAGAAGTAACAAAGGTAGTGAATTCCGTTGCTGCACTGTTGATCAGGTCGCCAAACCCAATGGCTCCCACTCGGCTGTAGCGTGGATCAAAACCGCTCGTCCACTCACTGCTACCACCCCAGAAACGGGTACCGCCCCAGAAGCGTGTGCCCCCCCAGAATCGGGTTCCGCCCCAAAAACGAGTCCCGCTCCAGATGCGGTTATCATTGCCACCCCAGAAGCGTGTACCACTCCAGACACGCGTTCCGTGCCAGACCAAACCATGATCTAAAGAGATTTGGCCATCGGCGAAGCTAACCCCTAATGCTGCAAACGTATCAAAATCAACCCACTCGAGCGTATTGACCCAACTAATGCCGAGGGCTTGCGGTGCGTCACCCTCAGGAGCAGCCACGTAGTAGAGATAGAATAACCCATCATCACTAACGAGGCGTTGCACCGGTCCGGCAAAATGGAAATTCAGAGCCTGAAAGTCGGGCACCCCATCATTATCGCTATCAGCGATGACATAATTGAGGATACCGCTATCCGCACCCTGCTCCACCGCATCGGCCAAACCATTGGCGCCGACCGGATTTCCTGAGTCGATCTGCCCATCGTTGTTGCGATCCAACTGTTGGATGGTAGCCCGATCAAGCCCACTTTCGTGGAGATCGAAAATCCCGTCGTTGTCACTATCCAGATCTAGCCAATCTACCACGCCATCGTAATCACTATCACCATTGTTGATTGCGGTCGCCTGCTCGATATCGTCCGGAATGCCATCGCGATCGGCGTCAATATCCTCAATGACAGACTGGAATTGAGCACAGACTTGAATATCATCCAGAATCAACGTTTCATCCCATGCCATGTAACCCCGATCGATGCGGAATTGAATCGTGGTCATCGGCCCAATTTCTGGGGTGATGTCATACTGGCGTGTGCCCGTTTGGTCATCGCTGAACTGTTCTAATTGATGCCACGGGCCATTCCCTTCTCGCACCCAAACGCTGAACACATCGGAAGGTTCTAAGTTCTGGCTGGTTTGTACCGTAAACCGTAAAGTGGCTTGCGTAGCTCCACTTAGATTAACACTGCGTTCGACGCGCGCCAATTGTAGAAAAAGATTGCTGAGCCTCAAATCTTGATGACGGCTAATGTGGACATCGCCCAAAAGTGGCCCAGGCACAAACGGATCTCGCTCTTTCCAGGGATGGCTCCAAGCGAGTGTGCCATCGTTATTATTAAAAGCAAATCGATTGAATTGATCAAGCGCATATTCGCCAGTATTACACACCAGGGATAAGGGATCATCGGCTTGATCAGATAAGCCATCATCGGCAGAGTCGCTTGGTGCGGACAACGATGGTGGCTGCCAAGGATGTTTCAATTCCAGAGCCAAGTCCAAACCCAGATTGGCGCGTTCGAGGGGCACAGTGGTGTCTAACACAGCGGCCGGGGCCCAAATTCGCCCATTGCCCTGCTGGAACAAATTCTCGATCAGCTGTCCCTGGTCGTTCTGCGCCGATTGAGCCGTATACAACAAGCGGAATTTGATCTCGTCTGGCGTTAACTTAGGATAGCGCTGGATCATCAAGGCGACAACGCCGGAAGCAACCGCAGTAGCCATACTTGTACCGTTCAAGCGGTAGAGGCTCTGCTCCGGGTAATAATCGGGGTGATGTTGCACCAACCAAGCCGCATTCTCTTTGACCTGGCGATCGTTGTGCATGTAGGAAATAATGTCCACCCCCGGAGCTAAGGCATCGGGCTTGATGAAGCCATCGAGCGTTGGACCACTACTCGACCACGTCGCTACCCGATCATCGCCAAAATCGCCAGCAGTTTGCTGCGGATCCGCAGCCCCAATGGTGATGATATAAGGATCATTTCCTGGCACGGTGATGGTCTGCGCAGCGCTGCCTTGATTGCCTGCTGCTGCCAACACAATAATCCCATGGGCCCAGGCTTGTTCTACGGCTTGATTCACCGGATCAACAAAGTAGGGAGAAAGTGCATGGCCGATCAGACTCAAATTTAGCACACGGATATTAAAGCGATTGCGTTGCTCAACGACATATTGAATGCCTTGCACCACTTGTTCATAACTGCCAGTGCCATCTGCCCCTAAGACCCGCACGCTCAGAATCTGAGCATCTGGAGCAATGCCTAGCTGGAGTCCACTCGCCTCATCTATAAGCTGATTGGCAATGATGCCCGCAACATGGGTGCCATGCCCATAGGGATCACGGCTCTCGGCGCGGGAAAGCAAACAAGGCTTCTTGGGGTGTGGCCATTTACCTGCACAGTTCTGAGGCTCCACAAAGTCAACTTGGCCAAGAAAGTTAGGTACAACCCAGGCAACCGGAGAATCTGGGTGCGGATCATTGAGCTGGACACCGCTATCTACCACCGCAATAGTGACACCGCGACCCGTTAGCGTTGCATCCTGCTGGCGTACCTGGTCGACACCCACGGCCAAGATAGTCGGCGTAGCGACTTGCCAGCGCTGCGGAGCCTGCGTAGGCACAACCGTTGCGGCCTGGATAGTCCCATTGGATGTCACGCGGAGTACCGCAGGATCTGTCCGTAAAGTTGCGAGTTGTTCGGGGGAAAACTGAGCACCAACAGCATTGATCAACCAGAGATCACTTGTTACTTTGCCCCCATGGCGCATCACCACCTGTTTGGCGGTAGCGCTGTCAGCGGCTTGAACAATCACAGAAATGCGGGGCAATGGCGCAGCAGCCAGAACTGATTCAGGCGGGGACAACAAAGTGAGGAAAAGAGCACTACTCAGGAGAGGAATAAAGAACCTTACGTAAAGTGACCAACGAATAGAATTGTAGTTTAAGAATTTTAAAATGACCATAGTGGAGTATTTTCGGCGCTGGTGATCAGCATAGCCCTTTGTAGCTAGCAGACCACCCTATCAATACCGACTGGGAGTGCTAACGCATTAGACATACGTTAGGCTGAGATATCCTCCCTCCGAAAGCCCGTGGTCGATAAGAGTAGCGATGTCCTAACAGCATAGGCAAAAGCCAACCTTGCCGTAGATGCTTCGGAGCAATTCATAAATGATATAGATCACTAAGCCCCTTATGCTATATTCGAAAGACGCGACAACGAACAGATGGGGGCATCCTATCGTAATAAGTTCAGTGTTTCCTGTCTATCACCAAAATGGGCGTCTTGTCGCAACAACCTTTCAATTTGTTGGGTGTGGCCCAGTAGAGAAATAGAGGTTGTTCAGGTAGCCAACAAAGTTCATTGAATACCAGAGAAGTTAGTCATGAATCTGTGAAAATCCTAGCAGATTGAGACAAAAAATGCAATAGACTTTTTGAGATGTAAGGTAACTGTCGGTTATTCGTTGATTTTATCCGCTACTTGTAATCGTCAGCCTTAAACAGAGTCGTCCAAAAACTCTCTCTATGGTATCGTTAGCAATGTAAACCACTCATTCCCAAAAACGCATCGACTTGGTGCCAAAAGTCTCCTGCGACACTTGGTGGTGAGTGTTTGATCTCCCCCGTCTTCATCCCAAACCCTATACAACCAAGAGGAGTGAACCATGACAGATCCCAAGATTACCCGGATTGAGATTCACGAATATGCTTGGGAATTACCCGATATGGGGCGCGATTACAATGGGTTCAATCTGATTTACGAACCCGGTGGCTCGGCCAAGATGGGCGGCCGTGTGCTGCGTGTCTTTACCGATGTGGGCATTGTTGGTGAATATGCAGGTGGCAACGCTGCAGAATACTCGACTTTAGCTGGCTTTTGGCATTTCTTGAAGGGACGAAGTGCCTTAGCACGCGAAGAGATCTACAGCGAGGTCAAGCGCTCACTGCGCCAAGTGGCTCGGATCGGCATGGCCCCGATCGACATTGCCTTGTGGGATATTGCCGGCAAGTTGTACAACACCCCAATTCACAAATTGTTGGGGGGCAACAAAACCAGCGTACCCTGCTATGCCAGCACCTATCACGGTGATCACCAAAAAGGAGGGCTGAACTCTCCCGAGGCCTTTGCCGATTTTGCCGAACAGTGTCTGGAGCTTGGCTATCCTGCCTTCAAAATTCATGGCTGGGGACGTGCGCCCATTCGCCAAGAGATTGAGAACGTACACGCGGTCGGCAAGCGCGTGGGCGGCAAGATGGATCTCATGCTCGACCCTGCTTGTGAGTACATCACTTTTGGGGATGCTGTGAAAGTGGGCTGGGCCTGTGACGAAGAACGCTTCTTCTGGTATGAAGATCCGTTCCGTGATGGTGGCATTTCGCAGTTTGCGCACCGAAAATTGCGGCAACTGGTGAAAACGCCACTCCTCCAGACCGAACATGTCCGCTCGCTTGAGCCGCACATCGACTTTGTGCTCGCTGACGCAACCGATTATGTCCGTGGCGATGTCGGCTACGATGGCATCACCGGCGTGATTAAACTGGCCCATGCCTGTGAAGCACTCGGGTTAGATATTGAATTCCATGGTCCTGGCCCGGTGCAGCGCCAATGTATGGCTGCCATTCGCAACACCAATTATTATGAAATGGGGTTATTGCATCCCAAAGCACCCGCCAGCCATGATCCAAACCTGTATTTGGATGATTACAGAGACGAGTTGGATGCTGTTGACAGCCAAGGCTGCGTGCCAGTTCCGCAAGGTCCCGGGATTGGGGTAGCCATCAACTGGGAATGGGTAGACCGCAACCGCACCAATCTGGTGGTATTCGATTGAGCATAGAGTTACAGCACCACTGTAAACTACAGTAGCGAAGCTCATTCTACTGGCTAAGCTGGACGCGATGCATTAAGCGAGAAAACCCTTCTTGACGTGAATGAGGGTAAGGAGAGACGAAAATGACGTGATGTACGGGATGGCGTACTTCACGACTTTCCCCGAATCCTGTATCCTACATAGTGAACTCACGTTAAGAAGGGTTCTGACGATAATTTCCTTTGATCTTGTTGGAGAATTTGTCTATGTCCTTGCTCATTACTGGTGGCAATAGCCCTTTTGCCCGTACACTGGCCGCCGCGCTCGC
>CAZMRA010000154.1:0-11337 GCA_964568485.1 uncultured Caldilineaceae bacterium
GCCGCCCCAGTGAGCACTATTGTTCGATCCAGAATTGTTCTGGATTGGCCGGGGCAGGATTGGGGTAGAGCCAAGCGCCTGGCATGGGTGACAGAACGTTATGGAATCCATTCTTCACGACGCCATAGCCTGGTGCGGGCAAGGTGATACCGATGGCGTAAAACTCGTCAGCGGCGATCTCTAAAATTTGCTTCATCAACTCGGTCTGTTGCTGCGCATCGCCGGTTGATTTGATCTGCTCGTAAAGGGCCATCTGCTCTTTCGGGCCCGCTGGTGGCTCTTCCGGCGGTGTCAAAGCACCTTCACCAGTGGGATTGTTAAACCAACTTTGCCAGGCCTCGGCATAGAGCGATTCACCGCTGAAGGGGAAATACCAACGCGGCTCCAGGATCACATCCAAACCACCGTCACCGCCCCACAAGGCTACATCATGCTCATTGGAATCTTTGCGGGTATAGAGCAACGAACGGTCGATGGTGTTGAGCTGAATATCGATCCCAACGGCTGCCCAATAGCGCTCGACCAATTCCATCGTGTCGATGCGGGGCTGTTGGGTCGAATCGATATCCACGGGGAAGGAGATCGGGTTGCCATCGGGGCCGAGGCGAATGCCGTCTGCATTCTTTTCGGGGAAGATCCCATCCAGGATTTCGTTCGCCAAATCGGGATCATATTCAGTGTATTGCTTGGCCAACCGCTCGTTATAAAATGGCGAAGTCGGACGCGGGGCCAACTGATAGGGTTCCCCTTGCCCCACATAGACAACGTCGATGATCTCTTGGCGGTTGATGGCATGCGACAAGGCGATGCGGAAATCTTTGTTTTGGAAGATCTCTCGCTTGACCGGATCTTTGTGGGTGAGGTTAAAGGCAATCGCCACTTCATTCATGCTCGAGGGAATCGTATCGAAGAAGTGATAGTCACCCTGCTCCATGTTGTCAACAAAGACGGCTTTGTTACTGAGCGTCGCAATATGGCGATCTTGCATGTCAATTTCGCCATTGAGCGCTTTCAACACCAAGACTTCGACATCTTCACCCACGTCATAGACCAAGCGGTCGATGTACGGCAATTGCCGCCCTTCGGTATCGACCTTCCAATAGTACGGGTTGCGCTCGGCGACTACTTGGGTACCGGCCCCGTAAGGCACGGTCAGGATCCAGGGATTGAGGCTCGGCAAGTCGCCATTCTGGTAGCGAGCATCATAGGGAGTGCCGGGCACGCCACCACCCTTGAGCTGCATGAGATTGATCCAGTCGGTGGCTTCGGCTTCAGCGATCAGCTCATCCAAGTTGGTGGTGTTGTATTTTGGGTGAAATTGCTGCAGATAATGTTTGGGCCAGCGTGTGATGGTCGCGCCATCGGGCGTGGCCAAGCGCTGAATAAAGAGACCATTGGGTGCACTAAAGGTAAAGGTGACCGTATAATCGTCCACCTTTTCAACCACCACAGTCTCGCCGCCTGCCTGTAACCAAGTAGGAATCGGGTTGACCGCCCCATATTCTTCGTCAAGCAAAATATCTTCATACCAGAAGACAATATCATCGGCGGTAAAAGGTTCCCCATCCGACCACTTCATCCCTTCGCGCAGGTGGAAGGTAAAGACCGTGGCATCCTCGCTGGCTTCAAACGCTTCAGCAATGTTGGGTTCAATGTCCGTCCAATCCGCAGTCCAACGAACCAAGTGCTCATAGGACAAGGTGCGGGTCAGCAAGGCGGTATCTTGCCCACCGCGCAGGCCCATGCGCCACGTTCCGCCATATTGGCCAACCCCTTCGAGCGGGGTCACCACTTTGGGGTTGACTGGCAGGCGCTCGGCAAGTGGCGGTAGATCACCAGATGCCACAGCCTCGGCCAGCGTCGGCGCTTCGAGTTGACTAGTATCAATCGCAGGTGCAGCCGATTGTTGTGCAACATCTGGGGCCTCCGCCGGGGCCGGCGCAGCCGGCGCACCACCACCACCGGCGCACGCTGCAATCAGCGATAGAACCAATAAGAGCGTCAATGGGAGACCCCAATGCGCGGCCCGCTGGCGGTACATCACTCTTCGCACCATCACTTCCTCCTTGTTGTCAGATTACATGAAGAGACTTCTAAAGTTTGCAATCGCAGGGTAATCCGCACCCAGGCAGGGGAATACCCACCACATGGCACAACGGGTAAGCTAAGACGAACCACGAGATTAGTCTACAATCTCAACGTACACCACTGTACGCGCACAATGTGTTGGAAGGTCTACTGGAGATACGTGCGGATTTTGCCGGATTGCAAGGGTACAACGGATTGCGCAAAGCTATTGGTGGGAGACCAATTGCAAACAAGAATTTGGGAGTGTTTGTTCTTGCTTCACGGCGTCGACAAAATACTAAAGTTATTGGGATTTGTCAAACTCAATTAGAGGAAGGATAGCAGAGGATGAAGTTGTACGCTTGCGAGCCTGCAATCTGCGCCACAAAATAACGGAGCGTACGTGGCTATAATGCCGCCGTACGCTCCGCAAATTGCCCAAATACTGTTCGCTTATACCCCAGCGTAGGCCGAGAAACCGCCATCCACCGGCACCACAATCCCGGTGACAAAGCGGGCAGCGTCGCTGCTCAGCCAGACCGCCGTACCGATCAACTCCTCGGCATCGCCAAAGCGTCCCATGGGCGTATGGCTAATGATCTGCTGGCCGCGTGGGGTGAGCGAGCCATCTTCGTTCAACAAGAAGGAGCGATTTTGCTCTCCGACAAAAAAGCCGGGCGCAATCGCATTGACGCGCAGCCCTGGCCCATACTTGGTGCAGAGTTCAACCGACAGCCAGCGGGTAAAATTATCAATTGCCGACTTGGCCGCGGCGTAGCCAATCACGCGCGTCAAAGGACGAATGGCAGCCATGGAGGAGATATTGATGATGCTGCCTTTGCCTTGCTCGGCCATGGTTTCCGCAAAAACCTGCGAAGGCAACACCGTGCCAATAAAGTTCAGCTCCATCATCTTATCGACGGCTTCTCGCGAGAGGTTGAAAAAGGTGCGCTCACCAACCACCGTGGCGTCCGCTGAATTGCCCCCCGCCGCGTTGATCAGCACATCCACTCGCCCCCATTTCGCCAGCAGTTCCTGGCGCGCCGCCAACAATTGATCACGGTCGAGTGCATCAGCAGGTAGCGGCATGGCTTCACCACCAGCGGCCTGAATGCTGCTGACCACTTCGCTGGCGCGCTCGGCCCGTCGGCCCAAAATTGCTACTTTGGCGCCAGCCGCGGCCAGGCCATGAGCCATGGCCCCGCCCAATACACCCGTTCCACCAGTGACGACAGCCACTTTGCCTTGCAAGGAAAATAATTGCGCTAATTCACTTTGGTTGATCATGAATACTCTTTCGTGAGTGATGCGTCAAACATCATAGGGCATAGCACATCATGAGCATGACAAACGTGTCATATTTCTACGACCACATATGATTGTTCAACGTTGACTGGATAAGTTTCAGCGACGTAGGGACCTTTGCTCATACCCGCGGCCTCCGCTTCAGCCTCGGCGAGCGGGTCACTGGTCACGCTGACTTGGTAGCTGCGCACTCGCGTCTTGGCTGGATCGAACCAAGATTGGCCGGTCTTGACATCAAATTCCCAGCCATGCCAGGGACAACGCAAGATCTCGCCGCGGCGGCTGTAATGATAGTCGCCCGGCCTATTGGCAATCAAAAAGCCCGAAAGCCGCCCCTCACACAAAGCTCCCCCTTGATGAGGGCAGCTGTTGCGCAAGGCAAAAAACTCGCCTTGAATGTTAAAGACGCCGATCGAGCGGCCAGCCACTTCGAGCACTTTGCGCGTGCCGGGGGGGATCTCGTCCACAGTTGCCACGATATAACGAGCCATAATTTCCAGCCTCAACGCTCCTGTTTACTCGGCCGCCTGGAGGGGCAAGCCATAAAGTTGACTGGCATTCCCGGCCATGATCTGGCGTTTGAGCGCCAGCGGCACTTCGTTGGGCAAGGCTCGATCCGGTGCATCAAAATCCCAGTGAGGATAATCGGTCGCGAACATCAGGCGGTCACTCATATCCAACTGTTCGAGCAGTTGCAGGAAGAAGTGGCGCTGCGGCGGCTCTTCCATCGGCTGGGTAGTGATCCAAAAATGGTCGCGCACATATTCCGATGGCAAGCGTTTGAGATGGGGCGCTTCACTCTTCAGACGGCGATAACTCTGGTCCAAACGCCACATTAGCGAAGGGAGCCAGGCAAAACCGCCTTCGATTAGCACAATTTTGAGGTCGGGGAAGTATTCAAAAATGCCAGCGGTGACCATGCTCACCACCTGGGCATAAAAGGCTTGCGACATGCCGGCGTGATCTTCGATGTAATGAGAGGGCCAGCCAGTCCCCGTAATTGGTCCACCACCGGAGCCGCCAAAATGAATGCCAATTGGCAGATTGTAACGCGTGGCGGCTTCGTACATCTTCCAATATTTGCGATGCCCGAGGGGCTCACGGGTCCGCACTACCAACATCACCTGCACAAAGCCGGGGTGATCACCCAGCCGCTCGATCTCGGCGACGGTCAGGTCGGGATCCTCGTAGGGTACGATCAGTGAGGCCCGTAAACGTGGCTCCGGTTCCAGCCATTCGGCAATCTGCCAGTCATTGAGCGCACTCGCCAAGGCCGCACCATACTCCAAGTTAATTTGTCCCCCTGCCCCGACCAGACAATTCAAAACCCCATAATCGATGTCCCAATGATCTAACAATTGTTCTTGCAAGAAAGCGAGATCACTGCCGGGTGGATCCCCAGAAGGTGGCCATGAGTCGTGACGAGCGGCATTTTTCATCGCCCGCGGATAACCCGACCCAACATGTCCTCGTGAGCCGATCTCCACATGATGGTTCGCCCAGCGAGCAGGCAAATAACGCAACAGCGTCTTTTCATTCGGCGGCGCATTGTGGATATCCCCGTCAATCACGGCCAAGCGTTGGCGCGTGCGCTGGTGTGTGTGCAGCTGATGTTCAGCTTCGACGGGGGGAGCAGTCAAGGTGGCAACCATCTTTTTCCTCCATGGGAGAGCGTTAACCGAACCGAATCTGGAGCGACGGCACAGGCAGGAAATAGCAGCGTGAGCCATCATTGGGGTATGCACAACTAGCTCGCATCTTGTCTTCTGTGGTGCGCCATCACATTTGGCTGGGATACAAACAAAGTTTATCATTTCTATCGAGCACAAGCAACTTGAATCTTGATGATGGACGGAAGCTAGGCACGGTTTGTTCTACGCTCATCGTCTATTGTCTGTCATTCATTCATCGCCCGCTAACCAGGAGCATTGTTTGCCATGACCAAGCAAGAAATTTTGCAGGAATTATGTCAATTTGACACCCCCTCGATCACCAACGTAGTGGCCACCTATCCCGGAGCCCCAACCTGCCTGAGCCTCTACAACCCCTGGACCGAAAATTGGTATACAGACCAAACTTTGCGCTGCATGTACCCTGAGCTGGGCCCCCGCTGTGGCTATGCCGTCACTTGTGTTTACGGATTACCCGACCCCAACTTCAAAGGGCTTACCTTCATGGATGTGCTAGACGCCCTGGAAGCAGCACCCAAACCAACCATTCTGGTGCTGCAACAAAAGTTTCCGCCGGAAATTGCCGGGAAGGTGGGCTTGGCTGGCGGAAATATGGTTTCCGCAATGCGGGCCATTGGCTGCGTGGGCTTGATCTCGAATGGTCCCTCGCGCGACGTCGATGAGGTGCGCCCGATGGGCTTTCAATATATGCTGACTGGCATTTCGCCGGGGCATGGTGCGCAAGCAGTGCAGGCGATCAATGTGCCGGTCTCGGTCTGTGGGATGGATGTCGCCCCCGGCGAGATCATCCACATGGACGAGAATGGGGCCTGCAAATTCCCGGCCGACAAATTGGAAGCGGTGCTCGAAAATGCGCGCAAGCTCCGCGCCGAAGAGAGCGAACGCATTGCGCGCTTGCAAAGTGCGACTTCCGCAGCCGAACTCCGAGCGATCATGAGTGGGCACAGCTATGCCAGCGCGCCAAAAAAGTCGTAACTCAGAGCCAGATCTCAACTATTCCCCCTGATTAAAACACGCAGCCCACCGAGGACAGCAAGCAAAACTCCCGTGTCTTCGGTGGGCTTTCATTATCCCTTCATTCGTCTGGTGGAGCCCCCGCAAGCGGCTAACACTGAGCGTTTGGCTCGCTCCCAAATCGCATTTCCGCGAATCCGCTATTCCAGCTCCCGCATTTAGCTTTGTTACAATAGAGCAAGAGGAGAGTCGGTCCACAGGAGACATACAATTGGGGCCGCTTCGTGCCGGATTTCACACAAAACATTGTATCAGCTGTTGATGAGGAGTATTGCATGTCCCAGTATCGTACCGCCATCATTGCTTGCGGTATCATTGCGCGTGTGCACGCCCGCGGCTGGCTTGGCGTCCCTGGCCAACCCACGCAGATTGCGGCACTTGCCGACACCAATCCCGATGCCCGCCGCGAGTTTGGCGACTTTTTCCAAGTGGGCGAAACGCATCGCTATGCCGATTATCGTGAGATGCTCGACCAAGAACGACCAGACTTTGTCGATGTCTGCTCGTGGCACCAACAACACGCCGAAATGGTGATCGCCGCTGCGGCTCGCCGCCCCAAAGCGATCATCTGCCAGAAACCGATGGCGATCGATCTGGGTGAGGCCGATGCCATGTTGACCGCCTGCGAGCGCAATGGCGTCAAGTTGATCATTGCCTATCAACGCCCGCACCATGCCACCTGGCTCAAAGCGCGCGAGCTGATCCGCTCCGGCATCATCGGCAAAGTGACCCAAGTACAACTCGATGATGGCGGCAATCTGCTCAACACCAATTCGCACAATATCCGCTTGGCCCTCTTCTTGATGGACGAGCCCCAAGTCGAGTGGGTGTTGGGTGCGGTCGAACGCACCACTGATCTGGTGGAACGTGGTTTGCCCGCCGAAAATGCGTGTATGGGCTTGGTGGGTTGCGCCAATGGAGCCACCATCTTGATCCAAGGCAATTTGGTGCGGGGTCTGGGTCAGGGCTGCCGCGTGATCGGCACCGATGGCATCATGGAATTTGATACCACCTACCACCCCGACAGCGAAATCCCCAGTGATGCGCCGATGTATATGCCAGAAGGCCCGTCGGCTCGCTACAATTACGAGATCGGCACAGTGCGCTACATGAATAGCAGCAGCAATGGCTGGCAAAATGTCGAGGCCCCGTGGCACGACGCCTGGAGCCACCAATGCCAAGAGGCGATCGACTGGGTGGAAGGGCGCATCACCAACCCGATCAGCAGTGCGGAGCGGGCGCGTGCCGTGCAAGAAATCATGATGGCGCTCTTTGAGTCAGCCCGCAAACGCCAACGGATTTACCTCCCGCTCAAGACTCGCGTCAACCCGCTCAAATTGATGGTTGAGAATGGCGATCTACCCGTAGAGTGGCCCGGCCGTTATGAAGTGCGCGCTCGCCTTGTGCGTGGCGAAGGCATGTCCTGGCACTCCTAGAGAAAAAGCTTTCCCCTAAAATGCGCAGATGCCCCAGATTGGTGATTCCATCTGGAGCATCTGTTGTTTTCTGGGGCAGTAGCCAGGGGTTATTTAACGCTTACAGCGAGCGCAAATACTCTTGGCTGCGCTGAATGAGCTGCTCCATATCTTCGGCACTACCACTAAACTCATAGCAATAAATGATCGGCTGCGGCAGACGCTCGAACTCGGCAAAGATGGCGGGCAGATCCTGGCCGCCGCCGCCCAAATAGGTCGGTTGCTCATTGAGATCGCTCGGTTGATCTTTGAGATGGGCCGAGACGATGCGGTCGCCCAAAGCGCGGATAGCCGCTGGCACATCCTGGCCGTGGAGCACATAATTGCCGATGTCCACATTGATCTTTAGCGCGTTGTGCGGAATCTGCTGCAACGTCTGCTGGATCTCGGCCAAGGTGCCACCGGGCGTGCGGGCAAAGTTTTCCAATGCGATCACCACGCCTTGCGACGCTGCATACTCCACGATGCGCCGGCCAGCCTCCCAGCTTGCCTCATCATCCAGGGCCGGCGCGGGTCCCAGGAAGACGCGTAACTGCGGCGCGCCCAAGGCCGCGGCGGCGTCAATATCTTGCCGCAACGTGGCTTGATCCTCGTTGTTCTCGCTGAACAGGGTGACAAAGGACGCATAGGTCACCAACAAGCCGCTCTCTTCGATGTACTGGCGGGCAGCGGCGAGTTGATCTTGCCACTCTGGCCACCATTCGCGACGTAATTCGACCCCATCCACTCCCAAGCGGCGGGCCGTGTCGATCAGATCAAAGACAGTCATCTGGCCTTGCTTGATGGGTTCATCAAATTGCATTACCGAGATCAAAATTGGTCGGTGTTTGCTCATAAAATTTGTTCCTTACTTTTGGGTGGTATCTGCTTCATTTAGAATTTCGACATACCCTGCGGTGCCGTGCACGCGAATCCGTTGTCCATCTTGGATCAACTTGGTCGCCTGCTCGACGCCAACTACGGCGGGTAAGCCATATTCACGAGCGATCACGGCACCGTGGGTCATCAGACCGCCGACTTCGGTGACCAGACCGCTGATGGCAACAAACAAAGGGGTCCAACTGGGGTCGGTAAAGACGGTGACCAAAATATCCCCTGGGGCCAGATCGGCATCTTCGAGGGCGAGGACGACCCGCGCCCGGCCTTCGACGACTCCGGCCGAAACGGGCAGCCCAGCCAGGGCCTGGGCGGGGAGATTTTCCCGTTTGTAGCTCCCCACAACGATCTCGCCATCCGAGGTGATCACACGCGGGGGCGTTAGTTTTTCATAGCGTCTGTATTCGTCCTGGCGCTGGCGAATGAGCTGGGAATCGAGTTGATGGGAGCGCACCACTTCGCGGAATTCGGCAAAAGTGAGATAGTAGCAGTCTTCTACGGTTTGCAGCACACCGACTTGGACGAGTCGCGCCGCCTCTTGCAGCAACGCTTGCCGATAGACAAAATAGCGATTGACCATCGCATATTTTGGATATTCGCGATAACCCGCGTAGCCACGCAGGAGCTCGATCCGACGCTTGGTCTCCGCGGCCTTTTGGGCACCATCGGGTAACTGGCGCAATCGTTCTAATAATTCCTGTTCTTTCTGCAACGCCTCCTGTTGTCCTTGCTCAAATTTCTGCTGCCCGGCCCCTGGCGCAAAGTTTTTGATGTTGCTGAGCAGCAAGGGGAGCAGGGCTGTGGGATTTTCGCGCCAGCGCGTTCGGGTAATGTCGATCTCGCCGGGGCAGCGCATCCCATAGCGGTCGAGATAGGCATTGAGCGCGTCGCGGGCTTCAGCACCCCCCTCGAATTGCTCCAAATCAGCCAGAAAGTCGGGGTCTTTGGCTTGTTGCAAAAAGGCCACGACTTGCGGATATAGCCGGAGCACATCCGCCACCTCCAAGAGCGCCAGTCCCATTTCCGCCGTGATGTTGTAGGGGACGGATTGCGCAAGCGTGTCGGCCACATTTTTTTCGCCGAGCCACGCTTCCATATTTTCATTGAGCCAGAATGCGGCATTCATCGCGGCGATGATCACGCCCATGCTCTGCGGCGCGGCGAGGCTTTGCTTGAGCCGCTGCAAGTCTTCCAAGATAAAATCGAAGAGCGCTACACCTGATTTTGTCTGGATTTCCTGCTGCGCCACCGCGAGTTCCTGCTGGCTGCGTTGGATCAACTCAGGCACGAGAGTAGGATCATACTCAGGTGGCGGCTGCGGAGAGAGCGCAGCCTTGAGGCTCGCGCTCACATTGGGGGCTGGCTGTTCCACGGGTGCGGCTTGGTTAAACTCCTCGCGCGCCAAGAGGGTCTCCAACGCGTCTCTGATCAGCGGGTCGGAGCGGCCCAAGCCATTGAGGATCATAGCCCGGCTGGTCGGCGATGCGAGTTCCTGGGTTACATCCACGAACAAGCGGCCCCCTGCTTGAAACATGGGACGGGCAGCGGTCAACTGCCAGAAGGAGACCCCCAAGGGCTTGATGGCATCGGTCATCATTTGCTGATGGCCCACCGAGACATAGACGCGCGTCACCGACTCGGTGTGGTCAGCAGACTGGCCATCCCCCGCCGCGGGGATCGGGTAGAGAGTTGTGATCGGCCGACTCTGAACGATGTAGAAGGTATCATCCACCAAACACCATTCGATGTCCTGCGGCTGGCCAAAATGGGCTTCGAGCGTGCGGCCGATTTGCGCCAGCTGCAAGATCTGCGCATCGGTCAGTGCGGGTTGCTGTTGTTGCCCAGGTGGCAGCGGCTGGCGTTTTGTACCGCCAGTGGGGTCCGCATAAATCGCCAGCTGCTTGGTAGCAATCTTCCGTTCAATGATCTGCCCCTCGCTCACCGTGTAGGTGTCGACATTCACCAGCCCGGCGACTAGCGCCTCGCCCAGCCCGAAACTGGCATCAATCGAGCTTACCTTGCGATGCCCGGTGACGGGATCGGCGGTGAACAGAATGCCCGCCACTTGCGGAAAGACCATCTGCTGGACAACCACCGCGAGCTGAACTTGCCGATGGTCGAAGCCAGCCTGCAAGCGATATAGGATAGCCCGCTCGGTAAAGAGCGAGGCCCAGCATTTGCGGATATGTTGGAGGATGGCCGCGGTGCCGACAATGTTCAAGTAGCTGTCCTGCTGGCCGGCAAAGGAAGCCGTGGGCAAATCTTCGGCGGTGGCGCTGGAGCGGATCGCATAGGCCTGGTCCGCGCCCAGCTCGGCCAGATGCTGGGTGATCTCGGCGGTTACATCGTCGGGGATGGGGGCTGCTTCGATGGCGCGGCGCAGCTCACTACTCAACTGGCTGATTTGCACCCGGTCTGCCAGTTGGAGACTCGCTAACTGGTCCACGAATGTGCTGAGCGAGGGCGTCTCCTCGAGGATTCGGCGAAAGGCCCGCGTGGAAATGCAGAAACCAGCGGGCACGCGCACCTCGGCCAGCTTGGAAAGTTCACCTAAGTTTGCACCTTTGCCGCCAACCGTCGGGAGATCGGTTTTGTCTATATCCTGAAAACTCAGCACATACGTGCTCATCGTACTCTCCCTTGCGGTCGCGCCGCAGCAATTATAACCGGTAGAAGGCGCGCGCATTTTCGGCCAATAGCTTGCGCAACGCCTCGGGGCTGAGACCGGTCGGGACTGCCTCTGCGGGTTCGTCAAAATGCCAATGCGGATAGTCGCTGGCAAACATCAGCAGCTCGTCGGACTCAAGCTGCGCGAGCACTTGGTGCAGCTGCGCAGCTGTGGGGGGCGCATCCATCGGCTGCGTGGTGAAGCGCATGTGCTCCCTAATGTACTGCGAGGGCGGACGGCG
>CAZMRA010000154.1:11347-11838 GCA_964568485.1 uncultured Caldilineaceae bacterium
TCTTTGTCGAGCCGCCACATCAGCGAGGGCAACCAACTCCAACCACCTTCGATCAAGGCCACCCGCAGCGTCGGGAAGCGATCAAAAACGCCCTCGACGATCATGCTGAGCACTTGCGATTGGAAGACTTGCGCCATGCCCGCGTATTCTTCCCAAAAGGTGAGCGCCCAGCCCGCGGGCGTCGAGGGATGGCCCGGCGCACCGCCGTATTGGATGCCGATCACTAAGTCGTGGCGGGTGGCCGCTTCGTAGATGGGGTCGTAACGCAGGTTCCCATAGGGCGCCTCCGAGCGGACCGGCAAAACCACCTGCACAAATCCGGGATGGTCGCCAAAGCGGTCGATCTCGCGGGCCGCCCGTTCGGGATTTTGGATGGGCACCACAATCGAGCCGCGCAAGCGGGGCTCCTTGTCCAACCATTCGTCGATCTGCCACTGGTTGACCGCCGTGGCCAGTGCCGCGGCCAGATCGTGATTGTGAACGCTGCCCAC
>CAZMRA010000155.1:0-8596 GCA_964568485.1 uncultured Caldilineaceae bacterium
ATGGTTCATCTGGTCAAATTGACAGATGCCTGAGGGAAGTTTTGTGGCTCTTCTTGGCTGTGATAGAGTACCAGTACACACAAGTCCGCGCTGGCAGGGTGATTGTTGCTCTGTCGAGGGGCAGATGTCGAAGAGCCGTCGGGTCAAGCAGCAAAGCCTGTGGTAAAGTGGGGGAAGAGATTTCGTGGAGCGATTGATCGTCGCGAGTGTGCAGCAGCGTCTGCGTCTGCACGAAAGTATTGATGAATATCGAGAGGATCTGCGCCGCTTTTTACGGGTAGCCCAGTCCAAGCATGCGCAGCTGGTCGTTTTTCCCGAGTTGACCGGTACCTTGATCGCACCGCCGCTCTTGCGCGATCTACGCTCTAGCCTGCTCAAGCGCGCTGACCGCGGACGCCGCAAGCAAGCCTCGCTTTGGCAACGCATGACCGGTGCCTTGGCCAACCGCACGGCATTGTGGTTGCGGGCAGATTTTCGCTTCAGTTTACAGGGTTTGCTCACCGTTTCGGGCAGTGAGTTATGGACATCCTATACGACGCTTTTTGGCGATTTGGCCCGCGAGTTTGATCTGGTGCTGGTTGCACCCAGCGCCTATCTGCCCGACCCTACCGATGGCGTGATTCGTAATGTGGCCGCAGTCTTTGGGCGCGATGGCACGTTGCTCGGCCACCAGGCTAAGGTGATTCTCCACCCCGAGGATGAAGGGTTGGCCCAGCCTGGTGAAACCTGGGTGCCGATTGCAACCCCCGTGGGTTCACTCGGCCTCATGCTGGGGGGCGATGTGCTCTATCCTGAGGTGGGCCGGTTGTTGGCCTATCAAGGTGCCGAAGCGCTGGTTTTGTTGGGTGCAGCGACTACGCCTGTGCTGTACCAGAAGTTGCGGTCAGGAATCTTGGCCCGCATGCAAGATAATCAGCTCTTTGGGGTTGCGAGCTTTGCGGTAGGTCATCACGAATTTGGTCGCCAGCGGCCAACGTTGACTGGCAAATCGGCCATTTTTGCTCCCCAAGAATTGACTCCCCGCTTTAATGGGGTGCTGGTCGAAATGGGGAGCCCCCGTACCGAAGGCGTTTTGACGACCGCTTGGGATTTTGCTGCTCTCAAACGGTTGTGGGAGATTTCGGATACACCCGTGCGTAAACAATTGCCGTTGGCCCAAGCTGGTCAACAATTAGCTCGTCTCTATGAGCGCTTGAAGAGTTTGCCCCGCACCCATGATCTAGCGCTGCTGACTGAATCAACTCCTACGCCAGACGGTAAGCGCGCCCCTGCGCTTGCCGAACCTAGCGAGCAACTGCTGAGCTTGGAGGATCTGCCGGTGGTGAGTGTGGTCACGCGACGCTGGTCCCCGACCAATGCTGCGCTCAGTGGGACCACCGACGCGCTTGATCTCTCGGAGTTGCCTGAGAAACTGGTTGTGCTGGATGCCGATGCGGCTCCGGCTGCGCCTGTTACACCTGCCGCAATGACTGGTGCTGATGATGAAACGGATGAGATGGACGCACTGCCGGACTCTCCAACAGAGCCCTCTGCCAGTGAAGCCCATTCGGATGACGAGGCGAAGCCAACCGCTTCTGAAAAATCCTCATCAGATTCCCACACTATTTGACACCGGGCCTGCAACTTGTTATGATTCTTGCATTCGTGACCGAGTCTCCTAGAGAGTGAATTCGCGTCACTAGCGTGAAATCAGATAAACTGCGGCGTATGTCAACAATTTGCAGCAACCTGACCGTTAACACCATTAACAAGAAGAGCAAGAAGCAGAACACCGGCTAAAGGGTCTGGCATCCGCGCTTGCTCGAATTTAGTAGCATAGCTACCGGCCATCCAGACGGATCGGCCGGTTTTTTTTGTCCATAACTTGACTTACGCAGCAAGAATGAATTTTAGACGCGACCAGCTTGTCAGCGCGTAAACTTTTAGTCGAGGCTTGCGTGAGCCCTGGGTCCAGAAGGAGTTGGTTACATGAGTCTTGAGCAATTTGCTATCATCGAATCAACGTTGCGCGAGGGCGAACAATTTGCCAACGCCTTTTTTGATAGCGACCAAAAAGTAGAGATCGCCCAGCTGCTTGACGCCTTCGGCGTTGAATATTTGGAATTGACTTCACCCGCGGCCAGTCCACAAAGTCGCGCCGACTGCGAGCGGATCGCCAAGTTGGGGCTCAAGTCCAAGATCTTGACTCATGTGCGTTGCCATATGGACGATGCCAAGTTGGCCATAGATACAGGCGTGGATGGGATTGATGGCGTCTTTGGCACGAGCAGCTATCTGCGCGAATTTTCCCACGGCAAGGACATCCCCTACATCATCGAGAGCGCCATCCAGGTGATCGAATACATCAAGAGCCAAGGCTTGGAGGCGCGCTTTAGCAGTGAAGACAGCTTCCGCAGTGATCTGGTGGATCTGCTCACAATCTACCGGGCAGTGGACCAAATCGGCGTGAACCGGGTGGGCATTGCCGACACCGTGGGCATGGCCGATCCGCGCCGCGTCTATGATCTCGTGCGGACGCTGCGCAGTGTGGTGAACTGCGACATCGAATTCCACGGCCATAACGACACCGGCTGCGCCATCGCCAATGCATTTTGTGCGCTGGAAGCGGGCGCGACCCATGTCGACACTTCGGTGCTGGGCATCGGCGAGCGTAATGGCATCACCCCCCTCGGCGGGTTGGTCGCCCGTATGTATGCTCATAACGCCGATCTGGTGCGCCAGAAATATAATTTGCCCCTGTTGCGTGAAGTTGAAAATTATGTGGCTGGGCTGGTGAGCGTCGATGTGCCTTTCAATAATTATATTACGGGCTTTACCGCCTTTACCCACAAGGCCGGCATCCACGCCAAGGCCATCCTCAACAACCCCAGCACGTACGAAATTCTGGATCCGGCCGATTTTGGCTTGACCCGTTACATTCATGTGGCACATCGCTTGACCGGCTGGAATGCGATCAAAGAGCGCGCCGAGCAGTTGCAGCTCAACTTGACGGATGATGAGATCAAGCGCATCACCGCGCAGATCAAGGCGTTGGCAGATCAGAAAAAGCTCAACTTGGATGATGTCGATGTGCTGTTGCGCAACTATCATAGCCAAGTGCTCGCGGAGCGGCGGGACGAAACCATCTTGGCCTGATGCAATCTGGCTAGGGCTACATCAAGTGCCGAAGGGCAGAAAAGGGGACTTATGAGCGTTCTGAGTTTGGATCATGTGGCGTTGCCGTCCAACGATCCAGTCGCCATGATGGAATTTTACGCCAAGCTCGGCTTTACATTGCCGGATGAATCCCTGTGGCGCAACGTGGAAAAGCCTAGATACTCGATCCACTTTGGTGACCAAAAGATCAATTTGCAATCACCCGCCGTTTGGCAAAACCCCAATGCGAAGCTGCGCGGGCTGACGGCGGTCCCCGGCTGTGGCGATCTCTGTTTTGTGTGGGGCGGCACGATGGAAGAGTTGTATGCAGCCCTGCAGCGCGCCAATGCGCCGATCGTCGAGGGGCCAGTCGAACGCGTGGGTGGCCGTGCTGGGGGCACCGGTGTGGGTATCAGCGTATACACACGCGACCCCGATGAAAATCTCGTGGAATTCATTCTCTATGAGCACAAGTAATCCTGATCCACAACCTTGGCGCACGCAGGCGACCGAGTTGGTCTTTCAAAATCGTTGGCTGGGCGTCGCCCTGGATCAGGTCGAGCTGCCGACTGGTCAACGCTACGAATACACTCGGCTCGAGCCGGTGGGTGTCGGCGTCGCTGTGATCGGCTTCAACGATACGGGCGAGGTATTGCTCGAACGCGAATATCGCCACGGCGTCCAGCAAGTGATCTGGCAACTGCCAGGCGGATTGGCCGCCTTTGGCGAGGATCTGCAAGCTGCTGGCCTACGTGAGCTCTTGGAAGAGACCGGCTATGCGCCCGCGGTGGTGAACGAGACAACCGTCCGTTATCTGGGCATGGTTTGGGACAACCCTGGCTTCAGCCCGATGTGTAGCCACATTTACGGAGCTTGGGGCTTGAACCTGGTTGCCGAAACTCGGCGTGACCCGGCGGAATTTGTCACGCTGCATTGGTGTTCACTGGCTTGGGTGAAAGAAGCCGTGCGCAGCGGCGAGATCCAAGATCGGGTGGTGGTGGCTGCGTTGGCCTATTTGTTATTAAATGGATTGACCGAGCTCTGACCAGCGTCGGTTGATTACAAAATGTTTGAGAATGAGAAACGAAGCGCAGTATGAGTAATGCTAGCTCGCCTTTGCCCCCGCAAACCTTTGCCCAAAAGGCCCTGGCTCGTGCTGCCGGGCTGACGCAGGTCGCTGTTGGTCAAGTGGTGGATGCGCGGCCCGATGTGGTGCTTAGCCACGATAACACCGCGGCGATTCGGCGGATCTGGCTTGAATTTGGCCAGGAACGGGTGTTGATTCCCGAGCGGATGGCGATCACGCTCGATCATGCAGTGCCCGCACCGACCACCAAACACGCACAGAACCATGCCGAGATCCGGCAGTTTGTGGCGGAACAGGGCATTCGCAACTTTTGGGAAGTTGGCCGCGGTATCTGTCACCAAGTGTTAAGCGAAGAAGCGATTGTGCTGCCCGGCCAGACAGTTCTGGGCTCTGATTCGCACACGACCCATTTTGGCTGGCTCGGCGCTTTTGGGGCTGGGATTGGCCGCAGTGAAGTGGCAACCTTGTGGGCAACTGGCGAATTGTGGCTGCGGGTCCCAGAATCGGTTCGAGTTGTACTTGAAGGCACCTTGCCGATTGGGGTCACGGCCAAAGATTTCGCTTTGCGCATCATCGGCGATCTTGGGGCAGATGGCGGGATTTACCAATCTATCGAATTCAGCGGCTCGGGCATTGCTGCGCTCAGTTTGGAATCGCGCATGGTGCTGCCGAACATGATGGCCGAATTTGGTGCCAAAAATGCCTACATCGCGCCCGACGAGCAGGTGATCACCTACCTGGCGGAGCGCAAACAACGCCGAGACGGACAAGGGGAGAGCGTTGATGAAATTGCCAATGCCATTGCCCGCCTTGCCATCTATCCCGATCCCGGTGCAGCCTATGTGGCTGAATACCACTATCAGGCTGAGCAATTGGAGCCCTATGTTGCCTGTCCGCACTCGATGGACAATGTCGCCCCCATCTCGCAGATCGCGGGGACGCGGGTGCACCAGGCCTTTATCGGCACCTGCACCAATGGCCGCCTGGAAGACATCGCCGCTGCGGCGGAGGTGGTCACGGGCAAACAGGTGGCGCCCGGTACGCGTCTTTTGGTGATTCCGGCCTCTAGCGAAGTCTTGAAAGCGGCGCTGAATTTGGGCTATATTCAGACATTGGTGGAAGCAGGGGCAACGATCGGGGTGCCGGGTTGCGGACCATGTATGGGTAATCATATGGGGATCCCCGCGCCGAAAGAGGTGACCATCTCTAGCGCCAATCGCAATTTCAAGGGGCGGATGGGCACGGCGGATTCGGAAATTTACTTGGCGAGCCCCGCCGTGGTGGCGGCCAGTGCGCTCAAGGGTGTCATTGCAGACCCAAGAGATTTATAAAGAGTAGCAGAAAATTTTAGAGTCTGTTGGAGATTCGGCTATGGCAAAATCTCGGCAGCTCTCTAGCAAGAAACGATAACAATGACCTTACGTCTATCTGGCCGTGTCTGGAAATATGGCGATAACGTCAATACCGATGTGATCTTTCCAGGCAAATATACCTATACCGTCACCGAGCGCGCCGAGATCGCCCGCCATGCGCTGGAGGATTTGGATCCCACCTTTGCGGCCAACGTGCAACCGGGAGACATTATTGTGGCTGGGCGCAACTGGGGCTGCGGATCGAGCCGTGAGCAAGCTGCAACTTGTCTGGTTTACAATGGCGTCGCCGCGGTGATCGCCGAAAGTTTCAGCCGCATTTTTTACCGGAATGCGCTCAACAATGGCTTGTTGGCGATTGCTTGCCCTGAAGCCGTACAGACCATCGCCGATGGTGAGATGCTCACGGTGGATCTGGCCCGCAATGTGATCATTTGTGATGCGGGCGAGTTTGCCTATCCGCCACTCAGTGCTAGCGTGATGGGCATTGTCCAAGCGGGTGGCTTGGTGGCCTATGTTAAGCGGAAATTGGCGGTGAGCGCCGGATGAATCCCTTCTTGCGGCTGGCTTATTGGGCATATCAATGGAAAGGGCGCTTGTTGCGGCCTATTACCGTGGGTGTGCGGATATTGCTAGTCGAGCATGAGGAGGTGGTGTTGGTGCGGCATACCTATCAACCCGGCTGGCAGTTCCCCGGCGGTGGCATGAAATGGGGCGAAACATTGGCTCAGGCTGCTGCACGCGAGGCTCGCGAAGAAGTGGGGGCACGTCTGTTGGCAGAGCCGAGTTTGTTTGGCGTTTACACCAACTTGGCCGAAGGCAAGAGCGATCACATTGCTTTGTTCTTGAGTGAAAATTTTGTGTTGGAGACGCCGACCGACCGCTGGGAGATTGCAGAATATCGACGTTTTCCAATCGCCGCTCCGCCGTCTGATCTGCATAGCGGCTACAAACGGCGGCTTCGGGAGTATGTAGCCAACAATCCACCCTATACAGGAGTGTGGTGATGAAGTTTTGGTGGCAGGGGCTGCTGCTTGGCTTTGCAATTGCGGCCCCCGTAGGTCCGATTGGGTTGCTTTGCATTCAGCGCACCTTGAACCGAGGGCGATTGGCCGGCCTAGTCTCGGGGCTGGGCGCAGCGACTGCCGATGCCATCTACGGTATGATTGCCGGGTTTGGTTTGACTTTGATCTCGACCTTCCTGGTTGAGCAGCAAGTTTGGCTACGCCTCATTGGCGGATTATTTCTGCTCTATCTCGGCGTGCAGACCTTTTTGACGCTGCCCGCTACCGAGGCAGCCAAGCTGCAGCAGACCGGCCTGGCGAGCGCGTATGCGTCAACCTTGGTGTTGACCTTGACCAATCCGATGACGATTCTTTCCTTTGTGACCATTTTTGCGGGTCTGGGTTTGGTCAACCAAGGTGGTGACTATGGCACGGCAACGTCATTGGTCTTGGGAGTCTTTTGTGGATCAGCAGCTTGGTGGCTGTTGCTGAGCAGCGGTGTTTCGTTGCTGCGTGATAAGATGAGTCGGCCCGTGCTGCGATGGATCAATCGGGGAGCCGGTGTCGTGATCATAGGCTTTGGCCTCTTCATGCTCATACAGTTGGGGATAGGCAGATGAGTGACAATCAATCGATCCGCATTGGCTTGATCCCTGGCGATGGTGTCGGGCAGGAGGTGGTGCCAGCCGCACAGCAAGTGTTGGCCGCCCTCAACTTGCCGCTGGAATTTATCGAGTTGCGGGCTGGTTGGGAAACCTTTCAGCAGATTGGCAACGCGTTGCCCGCTGAAACGGTGCAGGCATTACAAACCTGTGCAGGCGCGCTCTTTGGTGCGGTCAGTTCGCCGAGCCACCGAGTGGCCGGTTATACCAGCCCGATCATTGCTTTGCGCAAGCAGTTTGATCTGTATGCGAATCTGCGACCAGTGGTCTCGGCGCCGGTAGCGGGCAGCCAGCCAAACATCGATTTGCTGATTGTGCGCGAAAATACCGAGTGTCTCTACGTCAAGCAGGAGCGGCTGGAAGCAGATGGTGAGCGGGCGGTCGCCGAACGGGTGATCACGCGCACCGCTTCGCAACGCATTGCCCGCATTGCCTTCGAGCAAGCGCGGCTGCGGCAACAGACAATGGGCAAAGAACGCCCGCTCGTGACCATTGTCCACAAAGCCAATGTGCTCAGCCTCACCGATGGTCTCTTTCGCGAGACCGCGCTGGCCGTGGCGGCTGATTATCCCGACGTGCAGGTCGAAGAGCAGCTGGTTGATTCGATGATCTACCGCTTGATCCGTGAGCCGCAGCGCTATGATGTGGTGGTGGCGCCCAATTTATATGGGGATATTCTGAGTGATGCCGCCGCTGCTTTGGTGGGCGGCTTGGGCCTCGCACCGAGTGCGAATGTGGGCGAGCGGTTGATCGTCGCCGAGCCCGTGCATGGCAGCGCGCCTGATATTGCCGGCCGCGGCTTGGCCAATCCCATTGCAACCTTGTTGGCCAGCGCGCTTTTGCTCCACCGGCTGGGATTTGCCGACGCTGGTCGACGCATTGAGCAAGCGGTGAATCATGTGTTACAAGAGGGGCCACATACGATGGATCTTGGCGGCACTGCCTCGACTCAAGCGGTGACTGATGCAGTGATCCAGGCGATGATGGATAGCGATTAAGAGGTTTGGAGGATTTAGGAGCGTTCTGGTAATAAGGACCATGCCGGTCGCTCGCCAGCGCTCTATTCCTCCTCAGCCTATCATTTGAACGAACAACGATTTTAGTGATTTGAAGGAGAAGACACCATGGCACTTGCAACTGCATCCGGTACTGCGGAATGCCCCGAATGTTTTGCCGAAATTGAGTTGAACAATGTGATGCAAAATGAGATCACCCAGTGTGCCGAGTGTGGCGCCGAGCTGGAAGTGATCAGCATCGACCCCATCGAACTGGCCTTAGCCCCTGAAGAAGAAGAGGATTGGGGCGAGTAAAATGGCGAGTGTCAAACGTGAGGGGGTA
>CAZMRA010000155.1:8641-11832 GCA_964568485.1 uncultured Caldilineaceae bacterium
GTTTGACGCTTGCCAATGTGCCAAAAATTTATGATTTGGAGCAATCATCTATGAAATTCGGCCTGTTATACAGCCGCGTGCGCGTGGAAGAAAAATTGTTGTTTGAGGAATTTGCCCAGCGCGGCATCGAATTTGATCTGCTGGACGACCAAAAATTGGTCTTTGATATTACGGATCCGGATGCGGCGAAGCAATTTGAACAGTACGATGTGATCGTCGAGCGCTGCATCAACCATGGTCGGGCGCTTTATAGCTTGCGCATTCTCAACGACTGGGGCGTGAAGACAGTCAACACCGCTCAAGTGGCCGACATCTGTGGCAACAAGCTGCAGACGACCAGTGCCTTGACCGCAGCGAATATCCCGCAGCCGCGCACGTTGGTGGCCTATACACCGGAAAGCGCGCTCGAAGCCATTGAGCAGCTGGGCTATCCTGTGGTTTTGAAACCAGCTGTCGGATCGTGGGGTCGTTTGCTCAGCAAGATCAATGACCGCGACGCGGCTGAGGCGATCTTGGAACACAAAGAGACGCTGGGTAGCTATCACCACAGCATCTTTTACATCCAAGAATATGTACGCAAGCCCCAGCGCGATCTGCGCATCTTTGTGGTCGGTGACGAAGCGATCTGCGGTATCTATCGCGACTCGCAACATTGGATCACCAACACGGCGCGCGGGGGGAAATCGAGCAACTGCCCGATCACACCCGAAATCAACGATCTCTGCGTGCGAGCGGCCAAGGCGGTCGGGGGCGGCATCGTTGCGCTCGACCTCTTCGAGGATCCTGACCGGGGCTTGATCGTCAACGAAGTGAACTATACGATGGAATTTCGTAATAGCATCGCTCCGACAGGCGTCAATATTCCGGGGCGGATGGTCGATTTCTGCTTGCGCGTGGCTCAAGAAGGGTGGGCTGCAGCCAACGGGTGGAACAACGGCGGTCCAGCCTACCAATCCATTTCGCTGACTGCCGGAGCCTCGGCAGACTGATCATCGGTTAATGCTCAATTGTTAATGAAGTACTGCTGTTGGCGGTTATTCATGACGAATTGAGTGTTAACCATTCATCATTCATACCACTTATGACTGAAAAAATCTCTGTCTCAATTGTAGGCGCTTCCGGTTATGCTGGAGGTGAGTTATTGCGCCTGTTGCTCGACCACCCAGGGGTGACAGTCCAGCAGGCGACTAGCGAACGAAATGCGGGTTCGTATATTCATTTTACGCATCCCAACCTGCGCGGGCGCACCAAATTGCAATTTGTCAGCGCTAATGACCTCGAACCTTGTGACTTGCTCTTTTTGGGTTTGCCGCATGGCGGGGCAATGGGGCGGATCGAACATTTTGCTGGGTTGGCCCCGCGCATCATCGATCTGAGCGCCGATTTTCGGCTGCGCAATGGCGAGGACTATGTGCAATGGTATGGCAAGCCCCATACCAATCCAACTTGGCTAGAAAAGTTCGTATATGGATTGCCCGAATTGCACCGCGACGCGATCCGCAATACCAACTTTGTCAGTGGGGTGGGCTGCAATGCCACCGCCACCAACTTGGCGATCTATCCCCTGTTTGCGGCCGGGCTGGTCGACACCAGTCGCGGGGTGATCTGCGAAGTGAAGGTCGGCAGCAGTGAGGGCGGCAATGCCTCCAGCGATGCCACACACCATCCCGAGCGTTCGGGGGTGATGCGCAGCTTTGCGCCGACCGGCCATCGCCACACCGCCGAAGTGCTGCAAGCGATCCGCTTAACGGGGCAAGAGACTGAGGTTCATCTCAGCGCCACCGCCGTGGATAATGTGCGCGGCGTCTTGGCTACGGCCCATCTCTTTGCCAAGCCGGGCATTACCGAGAAAGATTTGTGGCGGGCTTATCGCCAAACCTATCGGAATGAGCCCTTTGTTCGGATAGTCAAAGAGAGCACAGGCATCTATCGTTACCCCGAACCGAAGATTTTGGCGGGCAGCAATTATGCGGATGTCGGTTTTGATCTGGACCCCAAGACCGGGCGCATCGTGGCCATCTGCGCCATCGACAACTTGATGAAGGGTGCCTCGGGGACCGCCGTGCAATGTATGAATCTGATGCTGGGCTGGGAAGAGACCACGGGATTGGGCTTCCCCGGGTTGCATCCGATCTAGAGCGTATCCGCAGGGCAGGGCCATTGGCAACAGGGTTGATTGTTGGCAGGTTATGATTTGTATTCCTCCCCCACTTCGTCGCCCCTTGGCGATTGAAGCAGCTGAACGGGGAGCAGCTTGAATCGACTGGTACGAATGTGCTTGCGCCAGTAGAAAGTTAACCATTATGATCGTCATCAAAGTGGGTGGTGGGAAAGATCTAAACATCGATGCCGTGGTCGCGGATATCGCGGCCTTGCGGGCGAGTGGCCAAGAATTGTTGCTGGTCCATGGCGGCGCGGAAACCACCAACGAGGTCGCCGAGGCACTGGGCCATCCGCCCCAGTTTGTCACCAGTGAGAGTGGATTTGTCAGCCGCCGCACCGATCGGCGCACGCTCGAAATTTTCGAGATGGTCTATTGTGGCCAGCTCAACAAAATGTGGGTGGAAAAATTTCAACTAGCTGGTGTGAACGCAGTCGGCCTTAGCGGCTTGGATGGCCGCATCTTCGAGGGCACGCGCAAGGATACGCTGCGGGTGCGCATCGACGGCAAGCGGATGGTGCTGCGCGATGATTGGACTGGTACCGTTGATCGGGTCAACACCGATTTGCTGCGCCTGTTGCTGTCAGCTGGCTATTTGCCGGTGATCACCCCGCCGGGTGCTTCAGACAAGGGCGAAGCCATCAATGTCGATGGGGACCGGGCGGCGGCGATGGTGGCCGCGGCCTTCAACGCCGAAGCATTGATCATTCTCAGCAATGTGCCAGGTTTGCTGCGCAACTTCCCGGACGAGTCCACGCTGATCCGAGAAATTCCCCGCGCCAAGGCGAATGATTTTATGCAGTACGCCGAGGGCGCTTCATGGAGTACGCCGCGGGCCGGATGAAGAAGAAGGTGATGGGCGCGGTTGAGGCGATTGGCGAAGGGGTGCAGAAAGTTATCTTTGCCGATGGTCGGGTTGAACAGCCGATCACCCAGGCATTGGCCGGTGCCGGCACCCAGATTGGGTAACACGTGAAATCGCACGGCGGAGTGAGCGGGCGTGAACTTCTCCTGCCTCGTCGATTCCGAT
>CAZMRA010000156.1:0-1564 GCA_964568485.1 uncultured Caldilineaceae bacterium
CAATGCGGCGCTCGACGGCTTCTTCTATGATGCGGTTGAGCTCGGCGTCGATCTGCGCACCGCGGTTATAAATGTCGTGTAGGTCTAATTTGAGTTTAGCCATTGCTTGTGGGCTCACTATAGGTAGGCGCGGTCGTTGGGGAACGATCGCGCCGCGGTGTTATCGGTCCGTTCGGGGGCAGCCGCGGGGGCAGGATCTCCTCGTAGGGCAATTCGCCGGTCAAGCTTTGCAAGAAAGCGAGAATCTCCGTCACTTCGCGGTCGCTGAGCGTGATGCCAAGCTGGTAGCGCCCCATGATCCGCACCACTTCGGCGAGCGTTTGGATGCTTCCGTCGTGCAGATAGGGGCCGGTTTCGGCCACGTTGCGCAAACTTGGCACTTTGAACACATAGCGATCTGCGGGTTGACCGGTGATGGCAAAGCGCCCCACATCCGCTGTGGGGTAGGCTTCTACCTCACCCAAGCGGCGGAATTGTTGCCCGCCCACGGTGGGGCCATTGTGGCAGGTGGCACAGCCGACCCGTACAAAGGTGGCCATGCCAGCTTGCTCGGCGGGCGTCAATTGTTGACGGTCACCCAGGAGAAAGGCATCGAAGCGTGAGGGCGTGCGCAACGAGACTTGGAAAGCGGCCAAGGCCGCCGTGATCTGGTCGAAGCCAATCGATTCGGGCTGATCGGGAAAGGCGGCCGCAAAATAGGGCCGATACCCCGGGATCGACTCGATCACTTGCACCACGTAGTCGGGATCGGGCATGGCCAATTCGTCCGGATCCAACAGCACGGACGCGGCTTGGCTTTGCAGCGAATCACTTCGCCCATCCCAAAATTGGGCAATGTGCTCGTGTGCTCCATAGATCGAAGGTGCATTACGTTGCCCAGGTTGGCGATCGGCCTTCAATGAAACAGGCAAGCCATCCACTCCATAGCGCTCCAGCATGTGGCAGGTGTTGCAGCTCTGTTCGCCCGTGTAGGAGAGGCGGCGATCATACCAGAGCATGCGCCCCAACGTGATCAGCGCTTGCTGCTCGTTGCTGGTGGTCGCCTGGGGCGTGGGCTGGCGCAAATCGGCCTGGACCGGTGTAAGGAAGCGCTCCAAAAACAAGCCGCCAACCAGGACGAGCAATAGTAGTGGCCAGAACAGATAGCTTGGCGGTCGGCGGCGGCGCGAGTAGAATAAAGCCATGCAATCACCTACATCTTGGCTGTATCGGCTCTATGCTTGGGCCTGCGAACGACTCTATCACGAATTGGCCTGGAGTTACGATCTGGTTAGCCATGGTGTCAGTTTTGGCCGCTGGTCGGTTTGGCGGCGTAGCGCATTGGCCTATCTTCCCGCACCAGCGGATTCGACCGAGGAACTGCAAGTCGTTGAACTCGGCTTTGGCACCGGCGAGTTGCTGATCGAAGCTGCGCAGCGCGGCTTGTCGATCCTCGGCGTGGAGCGATCCGCGGCGATGATCCGGCAGACGCAGCGCAAATTGTGCCGCCGTGCGGGCCAGGTTGCTTTGATTCAAGCGGCTGGTCAGCAGCGACACACCCTTGCCGGCACTGGATGCCGCGCTG
>CAZMRA010000156.1:1574-11808 GCA_964568485.1 uncultured Caldilineaceae bacterium
AAGCGGCTGGTCAGCAGCTCCCACTCGCATCGGCGCTGGCCGATGCGATCTTGGTGACATTCCCCGCCGCGTACATTTTGGAGCCAGCCACGTTACAAGCGTGCGCTCGCGTATTGCGCCCACATGGACGCTTGATCATCGTGGGGCTGGCGGTGTCCATCCGGCCCCGCTGGCTCGGGCACTGGTTGCCCTTCTTTTATGGTGAGCTGGCCGCGACCACACAACGCACCATTGAACAGCGCTTTCAGGCGGCCGGTTTGACCCTCACTTGGCAAACCTTAGCCGATGGTCCCTTCGCTGTTTCGATCATTATCGCACAAAAGGCAAACCCGGAGGAAGTTCCCGCTTGAGCGATCTGGCGACCACTTTGCCCCCGGAATATTCCCGCCACGAACTCGGCAGCGGGCGCATCACCCGCACGGCGAGTGGTTGGCGGCTGGCGATTGGTCCTACGTTGCCCCAGCATTACAGCAACGCCCAAATCGATGATTACGCCCAACTGCGCCGGGCCAATTTTGCCTGGCGACCGCCGCTCACCTTGACCGTGCGGGCTCGCTTTTCCCATGGGGTGGACCAGCTCCAAGGCACGGCGGGATTTGGGTTTTGGAATGCTCCGGCTGGCTCACCCAAAGAGCGCTTGCCCGCCTTGCCGCGGGCTGTGTGGTTCTTTTTCAATAGCCGGACGGCGCCGCTGCGGCTGGCGCGTGAAACGCCGGGGTATGGCTGGCGGGCTGCCACCATCGATGCGGGCCGCTGGCCCGTGCGACTGTTACTGCCAAGTGCGCCGCTGGTCTGGCCGCTGTTGCGCTGGCGTTGGTGCTACGAGCGGATCTGGCCATTGGCCCAGTCGCTAGCTGGGGTGCGGGAAGCCATGGTCTCGGTCGATCCCACCGAGTGGCACACCTACGAACTGCACTGGCAGCCGGACTATGCTCGTTTCTGCGTTGACGGTGAGATGATCTTGCAGGCGCCGCGGCCAACGACCAAGCCACTCGGTCTGGTGGTTTGGATCGATAATCAAGCCTTGCTCGTGCAACCAGGCAGCCGACTGCGATCATTTTTGCTGGCCACCCCACACGAACAATGGCTTGAGCTAGCAAGCTTGCGCATTGCGACTTGACAGGTTGCCGCCAAAGTTTTATACTTAGCACTGTAAATTTTAGCAGTGCGTAATTAATTGCGGGTGTAGTGTAGCGGTAACACACGTGCTTCCCAAGCACTTATCACGGGTTCGAGTCCCGTCACCCGCTCTAAAAAACCGGTCGAATTTCGACCGGTTTTTTGTTTGTGTACTCTGCAGTGTTTTCAGCACCTTCTTGCGTAATCCTGCCGGTTGTTTATTGGGAGGCTGCCTGAACGCCATTGGTGCTTGGCGTCACACTCAGCTCATTGGAGAGTGATGCAACTGTTGTGGTGGTTTGCGGCTGCAGCGAGCTATGCAGGCTGTAGGTGTGGCTGCTTTTTTGGCTGCGGCGGCGCAATTCGCGTAATAACATATGTGCTCGCCGACCATTGTCGGGCAGGGCATAGCGCAGATCAAGGGCCTTATGCAGCCAGCTTTCGGCTTCTTCAAACTCCTGCTTTTGGATTAAGATCCCGGCTAAGTTGACCGCAGCCATTGCCCAACGCGGATTATCGGCCAAGGTCTGCCGCAAACGCTTTTCGCGGGCACTCTGCAGCGAATTGCCGCGCAACATGATCCCAATATCAAACACAATGTCGGGGAGCGCTTCTGGTGGCATCTGCTCGGCGCGATGGCGGACCAAGCAGCGCGTGCGCGGCACGATCACATCCAGCTCGCGGGCAACTTGGAGATTTAACTTAGCCTCTTGAAATTCTGGCTCCACGTGTAGGATCACCGTTTCATCGCCATCGACCACCACGTTGAGCAGCTCCTCATCCCCCGGAATTTGCAGCGAATGGATCAGCAGCGGATGCGAGTCGAGGTTTGTCACTTTGAGCACACCCGGTTCCCGCTCAACGTGTAAGCGCTGGCGCAAGGACTGTTGATCCGTGGCCTTGAGCGTCTGCCGTTGCGGCACCCGCACATCCAATAGTTCGATAAAATCGGAAGAATAATCTTTGAAGATGCCCACATGTTCGTGGACTTCGTCTCCCTCGGAGATTTCGATCACGACGCGCTGGCCGATGTAGCGCTCCAATAGCGGATCGTGCAGATGGCCGACGCTGCCGATCACCGAACGACCTAAGTTGGTCAATTGGGCTGCACCGGTGTCATCAATGTAGCGTCCAGCGGGCCGTTTGAGGCGACCGGCTAACATGCCCACCACTTCGCTCAATGATTCGTTGGCCGTGGCCACAAAGTGGCGAAGTTGGCGCTGCATGCGGCGAAAGAAGTTGGGGTGGAATGAACGTCGACGGTCAGTATTGCGGCGAGTCTTCTCCTCCTCCGTCAGCTGATCCACAAAGCGGTACATCGCTTGAATGTCCCCATATTCTTCGGCATAAAAGACATAGCTCGACTCGATGTGATCATCATCCTGCACAGAGTCGCGATAGTGCAGCTCCAGCCCAGTGGGGGCCAGCTCCATTATTCCCCAGATGATGCTCCCATCGGCTCGCTCAAGCGTTACATGAAATCCATCAAACGATTTTAGGCAACGGTCAACTTGACGAGAGCGCAAATAGGCCCCGACCATAGTCACCAAAAAGATCAAGCCCAGGGTGGCTAATAGAGTGACGTCAAAGATTTGCGAAAACCAAAGCATAAGTTGCTTCCTGTTAGTGGGAAGAGGGATAGGTAGACCGTGCCTGTAGAGCATGGCTTGCAATCGGGGGCGCTGCTATTGATTTATCGCAGGAATTATAGAAATCCTTCAGGAAATGGAAAAATTCGTTAGGTGGGGTTAGTGACTAGCCAATGGGGCAATGCACTGCGGGCCTTCGTTCTGCGCGTTGTTGACATACGTGCTGACTGGTGTGTTCGTCAGCCATTCAGTTGGATAGGGCCGCAAGAGGTGTTGTAATTGGTCGAGTTCACGCGGGGTTGAATCGCTGCCGCTACCCAGCCACTGCGCAAAATCTTCCGGCGCGAGGATCACGGGCATGCGGTTGTGGATCTGGGCCATGAGCTCGTTGGGATCGGTGGTGAGGATGGTGCACGTTTCCAGTACCGAGCCATCGCCACTTTGCCAAGTTTCCCACAACCCGGCAAAGGCAAACGGTTGACCATCCTGGCGGGTGATCAAGTGTGGCTGTTTGCGGCTGCCCAACTTTTGCCATTCGTAGAAACCAGTAGCAGGGACCAAACAGCGGCGGCGTTTGAAGGCTGCACGGAAGGCAGGTTTTTCGGCGACCGTTTCCGCCCGCGCATTGATCATCTTTGCCCCCAGGCTGGGATCTTTGGCCCAGGAGGGAATCAAGCCCCACTGGACGTGCGTCCACTCGCGGGCTTTGCTCTGCGCATCCAGGCGAACAATGGCCACTGGTTGCGTGGGCGCAATATTATAGCGCGGGGCGATCATCGGCTCCGCGGGCAGCTCAAACAGTTCGGTTAATTGTTCGGGGGTTGCGTTGAGGGTGAATCGTCCGCACATAAAGTCTATTTTACCATAAGTCTGCTTAGAGAACAAATTTTCGATTCGGGTAATTGCTGCCGATTGTTTGGCATAGCTCACGAACTTGCTCTGCTTGCTATTAGATTAACAGTGCTGACATTTATTCTGAGACCAACTTGGCCAGCAATGTAGTCCATGATACAATCGCCTAGATCGCCATCAGTCACCCTGGCAATTTCACTTCTGGTTCGTGCTTCGATTAAATTCGGGCTTCTATTTAGAGAAAAACTTGTGACCAATCCCCTCTCAAGGCGTCAATTTTTGCGCGCAAGCGGTCTTGGTACTTTGGCTACGTTGGCAAGTGGTTGTGCTGCGCCTCTGCAACGAGTAGCATCGCAATCTTGGTTTGCCCCTCAGTCTCCACCTTTACCTAGCTCGATTCAGGATCCCTGGCCCGTGCCAGAGCCCTCTTTGGCAGTCAAGATCGGCCAGATGATCATGGTGGGTTTTCGAGGCACGAGTGCATTGCCTGACAGTTTGATTGCCCAATCGGTGCGCGATCTGCACCTGGGCAGTGTGGTCCTGTTTAGTTATAACGTCGAATCGCCTGCACAAGTGGCCAATTTGACCAGCCAATTACAAGCGGCCAGTCGCACCCCATTGCTGATTGCAGTCGATCAAGAAGGGGGGATGGTCAGCCGCTTGGGGGGAAACTTTGGCTTGCCCAGTAACTATTCGGCCTATGAACTGGGGCGGCGCAATGATCTCGCCACTACTCGCTCCCAAAGTGATGCCGTAGCCCGTCAACTGGCTAGCCTCGGGATCAACCTCAATTTGGCGCCGGTAGTTGATCTCAATGTCAATCCCGGCAACCCGATCATTGGGGGCGTAAATCGCAGCTATTCGGCTGATGCGGCAATTGTGACTGCCCACGCTAAAGAGGTGATCGAAAGCCATCATCAGTATGGTATCCTCTGTACGTTGAAACACTTCCCTGGCCATGGTAGCTCGCACGCCGATTCGCATTTGGGCTTTGTCGATGTGACCAAAACTTGGCAAGCTGCCGAATTGATCCCCTACGAAGAGCTGATCGACGCCAATTTATGCGATGCGATCATGACTGCGCATATCTTCAACGCCGCGTTTGACCCAATCCACCCGGCGACACTCTCGCCACGTATCATCAGCGAATTGTTGCGCAAGCGATTGGGATATGATGGGGTCGTGATTTCGGATGATCTGCAGATGCAGGCCATTGCGCAGCAGTATGAGTTTGAGACGGCTGTGCGTTTGGCCATTGAAGCGGGGATTGATATTTTGGCCATTGGCAACAATTTGGCCTATGCCGAAAATTGGGCCAGCCGGGCCGCAGCGGAGATCCATCGCCTCGTCGAGGAGGGCGTGATCCCCGAGGCGCGTATCGACCAATCCTACCGGCGGATCATGCGCATGAAGCGGCGATTGATGTCGTGGCAGCTGGATGCTGAGCCTGGAGATGCGTAAATTGGGCTGTTAGCCGATTGCCCACGCTCGGCAGAAGCCAGCCAGGGCATCATGCCCAGAAGTTGCGCCACTGTGTAAAATACGTTGCCAGGCTTGTTGTCGCGGTGCTTCCTCAGGTTGGCGCAATGCCTGGATCAGGTTATGCCAAGGTTCGCTAAATTCACCTGCTGCCGCATAGCTCAGCCAGATGCTGCTGAGTCGGGTCGTGCGTGGAATCGCGGCCTGCGCAACAATCTTGCCGGTGGCTTGCGGTGTCCACCCCGTTATTCCCTCTAGTGCTCCGCTCCAAATTCCTGCCAACCAGCCCAACAAAAAATCATCACCAGCAGGGGTCAAACCGGGGCCCAAACCTGCCAAGCGGGCTGCCCCGGCTGCGAGTTGATCGGCATCCCCTTGTTGCAACCCTTGCTGAAGGCTGCTCCAACCTTGTTGCGCAAGCGTAGTGAGCGGCGTGGCGGATGCTGCCCATAATGGCGAGTGGATCGTTTGAACGTTTACGTATAGCCATTCGTTGACGGAGAAGCGAGCTAACGTGGGCTGCGTAGGCAACATCGCTGACCAGGATCGGGCGTGCCGAAAGTCGATCTGGCGGTTGGGAAATTGCAATATTTCTCCCTCAAGTTGCACCGTTTCTCCCGCTACAAGACCGGCAAGCGCTGACGGCGGAACAACCAAATGAAATGGGCCATTGCCCAGCTTGGGCACCACCAAGGCCAGCCAGCAATCATCCGGCGTGCGGAGGTTGATGGCCTGCCGATAGACGCTGTGGATGGTCAATGTTTGGGGGCGCTCCGTATGCAGCAGCGGAAAGGGCGTGCAACGCGAGAGGGCGTGATAGCGTGGATGAGCCATGGGGAGAAGTGAATTGAGTTGCCGAGCGCTGCCACTCGCGGCTGCTAGGCAAGCACACAGAAACGGTTGGGCTCCATCCATCATCCTGATGACAAAACTAGACTTTTGCCATCAGGATGATTTCACGAGCTTTACAACTGCGTTACTTTAATGAACGGGCGGCTTTATTCACCGCCGGGCGTAACTTCGACTGCAAGCTTCTCAAAGTTTTCGCCCGTGGTATCTTGATCGGTCAAGCCTTCGAGCGCGGCTTGCGCCAGATCGGTGCGGGCGGCGCCTTCATCGGGAGGAGCAGACAGAACCGCAAACTCAGTCGAGATATCGATGGTTTGCTGGTAGAGTGCTTCATCCAACATGCCGATTCCTGCGGGGGAGGGCCAGATCAGCGCGTTGACTTCGTTGAGTTGCCAGCGCATGTGCCCTTCACCAAGTGTCGGGCCATTCTCAAGCACCGTGGCGACGCAGGCGTCCAAATTGTCGCGGCAGAAGATCCAGCCTTTGAATGAGGCCCGCAAGAACCGAATGGCAATATCCTCGTTGCCTTCTTCGGCCAACCACGATTCGCGGGCAAAGATGTGATCCTGCAACATAGCGACGCCGACATCGTTATAATCGACAACGATCATATCTTCGGGCTGATAAAGCTCGCCGGTTTCGGGATTGACCGCCTCGAGGACTTGGGCATATTCATTGTAGGTCATGGCCTGGGCTGCGTCGATCTCGCGGTTGAGGAAGAGGGCCATGTCGAACGGTTGCTGGACAATCGTCACGGCGTTGGGATCATCCGGCTCGATCCCCGCTTGGCGTAGTGCAGCAAAGACCTCAAATTCGTTGCCAAAACCCCATGTGCCAACGCGCTTGCCTGCCCAATCCGCTGGTGAGCTGATGCCAGTATCTGCCCAAGAGACTTGCAAGGTGCCACTGCGCTGGAAGATCTGAGCGATATTGACAAGATCCGCCCCTTGCTCGCGTGAAGCCAATACCTTGGGCACCCAAGCAATGCCGAACTCGGCCTCCCCTGCGGCTACCACCTGTTGGGGCACAATGTCGACTGCGCCCTCGAGGATGGTTACATCTAGCCCTTCCTCGGCATAATAGCCCTGAGCCAAGGCAGCGTAATACCCAGCGAACTGGGATTGCGTCACCCACTGCAACTGCAGGCGTACCGGCGTCAATTCGCCAGCGGGAGCCTCTGCGGATGTGTCATCGGCAGCCTCACCTGCGTCTGCCGGCGCATTGCTCTGGCCGGCCGGGTCCGCCGCTGGTGCTGCTGGAGCCGCACACGCGGCGATCAGCAATACCAGTACCATTGTCAACAGCCAATACATTCGTTTCATCGTCTCTCTCCTACGAACGGGATAAACTGATCAAAGCCTGAATCCAAGTGGTGGCGTTACGCCGTTGATGCTGACCACTCGGAACGCAAGATAGCGAAGAGTAAATGGTCGTGCCAAACACCTTTGAGATATTCTTTTTCGCGTAGACGCCCCTCCTGGCGCATGCCAATTTTGCTAAGTACTCGAGCGGATGCCCCGTTGGCGGCGACACATTCGGCCCAGATGCGATGCAACTTTAGGGTTTCAAAGCCAAATTGCAAGATGCACCGAGCGGCTTCGGTCGCCAGCCCTTGTCGCCAATATCGGCTATCTAGTTCATAGCCGATATTGGCCTCGCCAGCTTCGGGATCATTGATGCGGATGCCGCAATTGCCAATCAGTTGATTGTCGCCTTTATGGATCAGGGCGAGCTGAAAGTGTGTGCGTGGCTGCACGGTTTGCTGATCAAGAAACATCTGGACAAAGGCACGCACATCCGCCTCGCTGCGTTCGGTCCAAGGGTTGTATTGCAAATAGCGCGGGTCGCGCTGATAGGCCAACACTGCCGGCCAATCATCCGCTGTGAAATCGCGCAGCCACAAGCGCGGCGTTTCTAGGATCATGGTATGGTTGGATTATGAACCATCGCTCGTACGAACCGAGCTATGCCAGGGGATCGTGAAGCGCTCCACCGTTACCACCACGAGATAGAGCGCGATGCCAACGATGCAGGCAATGATGATCGCCGCCCAGGAATTTTGAAAGCGAAATTGGGCCGCTTCTTGCGTGATAAAGACGCCGAGGGCTGAGCGATTGCCGCCAAAGTACTCGCTCACCACCGCCCCGATCATGCTCAGGGTGGCAGCGACTTTGAAGGCGTTGAACATGTAGGGTAAGGCATTGGGCAGGCGTACTTTGCGCAGAATGGTCAATTCGCCGGCTGCATACGAGCGCATCAATTCCACTGCGGCCGGGTCCACCAACGTCAAGCCGCGGACGGTGTTGATCATCATCGGAAAGAAGACGATCACCGCGACGATCATCATTTTGGAGAAGGGATTGTCCACCCCAAACCAGTTGTTGAGGATGGGTGCAAACGCGATGATGGGCACCGAATTGGCGGCGATGGCAAAGGGCAACAACGTCTCGTTGGCAATGGTCCAGCGTGCGGTGGCCAGGGCGACCAAAATCCCCGCACTACAGCCGATAGCAAGCCCGCCGAGTGCTTCTTTGGTGGTAAACCAGCCGATGTGCACCAGGCGATCAAAATTGTTGACGAAAGCTTGCCAGATCACCGAGGGCGCGGGCAGCAGAAAGCGCTCGATCTGCAAGAGATGCACCCCACCCTCCCAGAGGGCGAGCACCGCAACGAAGAGGATGAGGGCTGGTAGATTGCGTTGTAGATGTTTCAAGCGTTGTTCCTTTATCGCGATTGCAGGCCATGCGTGGCGTAGCCTTTGGCCTTGCGCAACCAGGTCCGCACCTCGTTCTCCACCTGAAAATAGCCACTCTCCCCGCGAGTATGCTCGCCACGCGGCAGCGTCAAGGGGATATCGATAACCTGCAAAATTTGTCCGGGGCGGGCCGACATTACCACCACGCGAGAGGAGAGAAAGACCGCTTCGGAGATGCTATGGGTCACAAAGATGACGGAGGTCTTGGTCTCTTGCCAGATCTTGTGTAGTTCCATGTTCATACGCTCGCGGGTCATCTCGTCGAGGGCCCCGAAGGGTTCATCCATCAGCAACAATTTGGGCTGGATGGCCAGCGCCCGTGCAATGGCTGCCCGCTGTTGCATCCCACCGGAAAGTTGCCACGGGTAGTGGTGTTCGAAGCCACCTAGTTCGACGAGTTCGAGCAGCTCCATGGCGCGCTTTTGTTGCTCGCTGCTGCTGAAGCCCCGCAGCTCTAAGGGCAACATGACATTTTTTAAGATACTCCGCCACTCGAAGAGTACCGGCGCTTGAAAGACCATGCCATAATCTTGATCGAGCCGGGCTTGGTATGCGGTTTTGCCATTGACCTGCACCGTGCCCGAAGTGGGACGGATGAGATCGCCCACCAAGCGCAGCAGGGTCGATTTGCCGCAGCCCGACGGCCCAATCAACGAGATAAATTCACCGGGTTGAATGGTGAGATTAATGCCATCGAGGGCATTGGTCTGGTTTGGCTTGCCAGCGTTGAAGATCATGCTGACGTTGGTTAGAGAAACGACGGGTTCACTCATGAAGATTCGTTGATACGCTGTTCGTTTGGTTTGTGAATAGATTGGCTACTCGTTACTCTACCAATGCTTTGCGGCCACGCAGGGCCACGCGCTCGAGCAACGCGATGATCAGGTAAAAGCAAATGCCCACGACCGCACTGGCGATGATCGCTGCCCAGAGGCGTTGGGGGCCAGAGATGTAATATTGGTTGAAATTGAGGATCGCCCCGCCCAGCCCGCTACGAATACCCGACGGCAACTCGCCGATGATCGAGCCAACGACGCTGGCGGTGGCGGCCACCTTAAAGGCTGGAAAGAGATAAGGCAATGCCGCGGGAAAACGCAATTTCCACAAGATGGCCCAGGGCGAAGCGGCATACGAATGCATCAATTCGACTGCTCGCGGGTCGGGCGAGCGCAGGCCCCGCAAGGTATTGATCGTCACCGGAAAGAAGGTGAGATATCGGCGCAATCGCCAGAATGGGCACGGTCTGCGAGGCAACGATATAGGGCATGCAGCCCCGTTCCAGCAGCCGGAAATGCGCGAGCAGGGTGCCTAGGACCAGCCCTAAAGTTGCGCCAAAGAGAAAACCAACAATCGCCTCGCGCAATGTATAGAGCGCCGAGGAGAAGAGAATCTCGTAGAGGGGCGGTCCGTTGCGCCGTGCTGGCTCGCTAAATGCCGCAGCAATCTGCCAGATGTGCGGCAAATTCAGATCCGAGGTGATTTTCCAGCGAAATGGCGGATTATGGCTGATGCCCAGAGGGTTGCTTTCGAGACGCCAAGGATCGCCGCCGATCCACTTGGCCCCTTCCCAAACCAGGGCAATGGCGAGTAG
>CAZMRA010000157.1:0-11769 GCA_964568485.1 uncultured Caldilineaceae bacterium
TTGTCTCCCTCGAATTCAATGGGCTTGAAATGGGTCATCGGGCGCATGGGCGGCGGCCGCATCTTTAACCATCTGGCCGAGTTTTTTGCGCGCACCACGCTCTACAGTTCAACCTACTACGTCCTCACCCTGATTGGTTTGAGCGTGATTGGGTTGTTGGCGCGCTATGGCCGCCTGCGCCCGCGTGGGCTCGGCTGGCTGCTGGGCTTGGCCTTTCTCGCCGGATTGATCACCACCTTCTTCCGGCCCACTTGGTTGCAGATTGGCGAAACCGACTGGATCTGGACTTTTTTCACGGCGGCGCTGGTGATCGCTTGGTTCACGCCTCAATTTCCGCCCGGCGAGCGCATGGTTTGGCTCTGGTTCGGCGGCCCGATGATCCTCGCGCTCTTTTTTACCGCCATCCCCAACACGCACGTCTACAGCTTTTTTATCCCGTGGACCTTGCTGGGCGGGATGATGCTGGGCAAGGGCTGGGCGTGGTTGGTACGACGAGTGCAGGTACCGGCGGCGCGCTGGGTGGCTGTCCCGGCAGCAGTGGCGCTGATTGCGATCTTTGGGTTTTATGAGTATTGGCTCTTTGTCTATAACGGCGTCGAGGTATTGCGCACGTGGCCCGAACACCGGCCACGCGGCTATTGGACGGTCTATGACATGCCGGTGGAAGTGGCGATCTTCGGTTTTCCCAACAATAATGGCTGGAAGGTCGTGGCCGATCTGTACGACAAGGGGACGCTGCGCGGCAATTATGCCACTAATGCCCGCGATGTCACGGCAGAATGGTACACACGTGGGCGCTTCTTCTGCCCGGGCGACGATCTCAATTACTTCATGCTGGTTCATCCCGTGGAACCGACCTTGCGCGACGAGTATCTTGAGCTGCGCAATTCGATTGAAAACGAACACGAATTGTATGGGGAAGTCTTTGTCGAGGGAGAGCCCAAACTCCGCATCTATCAACGGACGGTCGCCAACTTAGAGCCCCGCCAACTTTATCTCGAAGATGTCGAAGCCCGCTTTGACCAGGAGCTAGCCACCCCACGCTTCGAGCGGATCGGCCCAGTCACGCCGGCGATGATCCGCAATCCGGTCAATTATCGCTTTGGTGACTCCATTTGGCTGCGCGGCTATCGCTTTGCCGATGATGATGCCCGCCCCGGCGAGGTGCTGCAGGTAACCCTCTACTGGGAGACCAACGAGCACATCCCCGTGGATTATACCGTCTTTGCCCAGGTGATCGACCTCAATGACTTGGCAAAAGCGGGGCAGAGTGACAGGCAACCCGGGTGTGGTTTGATCGAAACCAGCACCTGGCTGCCGGGTGAAACCATCGCCGACCGTCATCGCCTGGTCATGTTTCAGGATGCGCGTCCTGGCACCTATACATTGATCATCGGTCTCTATCTGGGCGACGAACGGCTACCCGTCTACAACGCTGATGGCGAAGAGTTGGGGCCCCAACTCGAACTCGTCACTGTCGAGATCCACTAACGCCTACAAGTCAACGCTGTAAATCTCCCTCTCCGTTCTAGCGAACGCGCTGGGGATTTACAGCGTCCCACGATTCCCTACTTCATTAATTCAGGTGCTTGAAGGTTGGCAGATAATGTTTATTCTGCTCGAACATCTCGTTCACCATCTGCTGGATTTCGGCCAGCGAGAGCACCGAGGCGGTCAGCGGATCATGCGCGATGGCCTGATAGATCAAGCGGGGGTCGCCGCTGAGGCAACCGGCCACGGCCATCTCTTCAATCTGCGCACTCAGGCCGGTCAACATCGCACATTGTGGGGGTAGCGCACCGACCGGCACAGCTTCCAAGCCTTTGCGGCTCGCCCAAACCGGCACTTCCACACAAGCATCGGCCGGCAAATTGGTGATCAACCCCTTGTTCGCCACGTTGCCGTTATATTGGAAAGGCTCGCCCCCTTCCAATGCATGCATGATGTAAGCCGCATATTCGTGACCGCGCTCGAGTTCGATCGGCTTTTCTTGGGCAAACCACTCTTTGGCCTCGTCGCGCCACGTGTGCATCCGCTCTTCGTAGCGCTTGACCACATAGGCGTATTCACCCGGATTCCAACCGGTGCCATGCGTGCAGTATTTCTCGATCAGGTCGGGGCGTTTGCGGAACCACCAGTTGTATTCGGAGTTGTGACCACTCGATTCGGTGACGTAGTGGTCGAGCGCCAAGAACATCTCGTTGCGCACGATCTCTTCGTTGTAGATCTCGGGGCGCTCGGTGATGGCCTTACGGATCAGTGGATAGGCATCTTGCCCATTCCACTCATATTTCAAGTACCATGCCATGTGATTGATCCCGGCGCAGGTATAGGTGATCTCGCTCATGGGCGCGCCGATCCAGCGGGCCAACATTTCAGCGGTGCCTTGCACACTATGACACAACCCGGTCAATTGGATGCTGGTCTCGCGTTGCATGGCGCGGCAGAGCATGACCATCGGGTTGGTGTAGTTGAGCATCACCGCGTTCGGGCAATAGCGTTCCATGTCACGCGCAATTTCCAGCATCACTGGGATCGTGCGCAAAGCTCGGAAGATGCCCGACGGGCCGCGCGTGTCACCAATGTTGGTATCGACCCCGTACTTCTTGGGGATCTCGATATCATGACGCCAGACATCGACGCCGCCCGCCAGAATGGTCACCACCACATAATCAGCATCCCGCAAGGCCTCGGCGCGATCTAACGTCGCTTCGACTTTGGCCGGATAATTACCCAGCTCAATGATCCGCTTGACGGCGCGGTGAGCAAAGTCCAACCGCTCGGCATCAATATCCATCAAAGCGATGGTGGCATTTTCCAGCGTCGGAAAGGTCAACACATCGCGCACCAGTTTGCGCGTAAATCCCCAACTGCCAGCGCCAATAAAGGCGATCTTGGCCATTTGTTCACTCCTCTTGAATTCGTGCTTGGGCAAGACTTGATCTGAGATTAGGTTGCTTCACCGCGCGGAAAGCGGCAGCGTTTCCTATGGCATTATAGCCCGAAGTAGAAGACGTGCCACATTGGGGCGTGACCATTTGAGCCATGACAAGGGATGATCTTGACGCGGTTCAGCCCCTCTGTTATGGTGTATCCTGAATCGAGTCGATTTGTGACCAACCCATTCAAGACAAAACAGACGCGGCGAATGATTCGCTCGCTTTCATTCAGAAAGGAACTCGCTTATGTTTTATGCAATCCTGTTAAACGCCCACAGCTATTGGCGTTGGATTGTCGTTTTGGCTGCTATTTGGGCACTGGTGCAGGCTTATTCTGGTTGGTTTGGCAAACGTGCCTGGAGCGACGCCGATAACCGATCAAGTAAATTTTTTGTGATCGCACTCGACATCCAATTCCTGTTGGGGATCTTGCTCTACATCGTCAGCCCGCTGATTCGGGCCTTCTTGAACGATATGAGCGGTTCGATGGCTATTACGGAGATTCGTTTTTTTGCCATGGAGCATGCGCTGATGATGGTGATTGCGATTGCTATCGCCCACATTGGTTCGACACGGGTTCGCAATGCCAGCACCGACGAAGCCAAGCATCGCAACACGGCCATCTGGTACACCATTTCGCTGATCATTCTCTTGGCGGCTATCCCCTGGCAGCGCCCTCTCCTGCGTGGGCTGTAAGCTATCTACGTGATGCGTGAACGTTCAAACCTGAAAACTTATGGTTCACGCATCACGATTGATTCACCCCAGATTCTGCTCCACCGTTGCCGCGATCAGCGCCTGTTTGAGATCCCACAACTTTTCACTGAGCGAAACATGATAGATGTGCGGATTGACCAAGCGGCGAATCCCTGGGTCAAGCGCCTCGATGTCACGAATCCGTTGCTGACGGATGCCTTCCAGATCCGGCAAGTCATAAACCAACTTACCTTGATCTAAGATCGGCACCAGGAGTGGCTCAAAGCGTGAGATCGACTGGCGCGCCAGTGTGCGATATTTGGTGTGATCGGCGGGATGACGCAGCACCAAGCGCTCGGCCTGTTGGGGATCCTCATCTTCGAGTGTTTGCAGATCTGCCGTGGCCTTGCCGCGCTGATCATATAGACGCCACAATTTTTTGCGCCCTGGGTTGGGTGTCTTGGCCGGAGATTCGGAAATTTTGATGGCCGAGTTCCAGTGACCATTTTCGCGCACAGCCGTCAATTTGTAGACACCACCGAGCGCCGGCTCCCCCCACGAGGTGATCAACCGTGTGCCTACGCCATACACCAACCGCCCAATCAGATGGTCCGGATCCACGCCGTAGCGCGGCGCCTCCTCGCTGATCTGCGTGATGATCTGCCAAATGACCAGCTCGTCGAGATCGCCCGAAAGCACAATGCTGGTATCTTCAAAACCGGCAGCATCGAGCAACTTGGCGGCTTGGATGCTGAGATAAGCCAGATCGCCCGAGTCGAGCCGGATGCCCACAGGTCTATGGCCTTTGCGGCGCAAGCCTTCAAAGACCTGAATCGCGTGCGGAATGCCACTCTCTAGCGTGTCGACGGTATCGACCAGCAAGAGGCAGTCATCGGGGTAGAGATCGGCATAAGCTTGAAAAGCGGCTAACTCGCCATGTCCCAAGGCCAAGAAAAGCTGAACCATGCTGTGGGCATGTGTGCCACGCGGGGCCAACCCCACCGCACGCGAGACCCCCACATTCGAGGTAAAGCTGGCACCGCCAACCAACGCGCCGCGGGCGCCGGCATTGCCGCCTTTTTCATGTGCACGCCGCAACCCAAATTCGAGCACTGCGCCGCCACGGCTACTTTCAACCATACGCGCAGCTTTGGTGGCGATCAACGTCTGGTAATTGAGATGGGATAACAGCGCCGTTTCGAGAATCTGCGCCATTGCCAGCGGACCCTCAACCATGGTCAATGGCATGTTGGGATGCACAACCCGTCCTTCGGGAATGGCATAGAGCTTGATCTGGCTAAAGTCGCCATGATGGCGCAACCAGGTTAAGAAGTCGTCGGCGAAGAGCCGCTTGCCCTGGCTATCGCGCTGGCTGGCCAAATAGCTGATCTCATCATCTCCAAAACGGGCCTCCTCCATCCAATCCAGCAGCCATTCCAAACCTGCATTGATGCAATACCCTGCCTGGTGGCTGCCATAATCTGGGTAGCGCCGGAAGAAATGATCAAACTGCACTTGATGCTCGTGCAACCCAGCTCGAAAATAGAGCTGCGCCATGGTCAATTGATATTGATCAGTGAAGAGAATCCCTTCACGATCCTTCGCCTTTGTCTTCATTTTGAGCTCCTTGCTCAAATACTTCGTACGTTTGGTTGAACAACGGCACACCATCCCAGCTCAGCCACGGCGTAACCGCTCCGTTTTCGGTCTGGCCTTGTACGTTCCTTGGCGGGACTTAGTGTTTATTCTACACCACCAAGATTGTTCTCCCAATTAGCAACCTGTTTGATCAAAACTTTTGAGTCGTCGCTGATGAAATAGGCCGCGCACGCTGCCAGTATTGATAGTTTGCAAAGTTGGTTGCTCTTTCCAGCAGGGGTATAATAAACGCGGGTATGTCCTTACCCTCACAACAACGTCGCTTGGCGACAAAGTGAATGAATTGATGAGTCAAGAATCCACAACGGGCCCAACCCCACCAACGTCGCCGGGAAGCCCCCCGCCAACCGCCAAGATCATCTTTCAACCCCTGGGGCGCCAAGGGGAAGTGCCCATCGGCATGACCCTGCTCGAAGCGGCGCGGCGTCTTGGTGTCGAAATCGAATCAATCTGCGGCGGTCATCAAACGTGCCGCAAATGCAAAGTCCTGGTCGAAAGCGGCGACTTTGCCAAATTTGACGTTTCTTCCAGTCCAGATCATCTGACGCCGCCCGGAGAACGAGAAAGCAGCTATGCGGCGCGCTATGGTTTTGAAGCCAATGCTCGCATGAGTTGCGCCTGCCAGGTGCAAGGCGATCTGGTAATCCAAGTGCCCGAGGAGAGCCAGACCCGCAAGCAGGTGGTGCGCAAAGCAGCGGGCATCCATCGCCCAATCAGCGTGGATGCGGCCATGCGCCTCTACTATGTCGAGCTGCCCGCGGCCGAGTTGAAAGATCATCGCGGGGATTGGGAGCGCCTGCAGGACGCCTTGCGCACCGTCCATCAGTTGGACGGGCTGCGGATCGACCTGACGGTCTTGCGCCGGTTGCAACCCGCACTAGCAGCGGCCAATCGAGGCATTACGGTCACCGTATGGCAAGGCCAAGAGGTGATCGACGTCCAGCCTGGTCTGCAAGAAGATCTCTACGGTATCGCCGTCGATGTCGGCACCACGACCGTTGCCGGCCATCTCTGTCACCTGCGTAGCGGCGAAATTTTGGCGACCGCCAGCCGCATGAATCCACAAGTGCCTTTTGGCGAAGATCTGATGAGCCGCGTTAGCTATGCGATGATGCACGAAGATGGCACCGAGCGCATGCATGCGGCGATCATCGACGGGCTGAACGGCTTGATCGAGACGCTCTGCACAGAGGCCCAGTTGCCGACCAGCGCTGTGGTGGAAGTGGTTTTGGTGGCCAATACCACCATGCATCACCTGCTGCTCAATGTTAATCCGCGCGAGTTAGGTGGCGCACCCTTTAGCCTCGTCACCCATGATGCGCTCGATGTGAAGGCGCGTGATCTGGGTTTACGCATTGCGCATGGTGCGAATGTGCACTTCCCACCATGCGAAGCTGGCCACGTGGGCGCCGATAATGTCGGGGTACTCGTAGCCGAAGCGCCTTATCAACAAGATCAGCAAGTGCTGATTCTGGATATTGGCACCAACGGCGAGATTCTGCTCGGCAATCGCGAGCAGCTCCTCAGCGCCAGCAGCCCCACCGGGCCAGCCTTTGAGGGTGCGCAGATCCACCATGGGATGCGCGCGGCGGCGGGCGCCATTGAACGAGTGCGCATCGACCCGGCCACGTTGGAAGTGCGCTACAAGATCATCGGCCGCGAAGAGTGGCTGCAGAGTGGTTCTTCTACACCACCCGCCGAGCCGGACGAAACTACCCTCTCCCCAGCAGAGCGTCGCCGCCGCAAGCGCGAGGAGCTCCTCAACCCGACATTGCGCGCTTCGGGCATTTGTGGCTCTGGCATCATCGAAGCCATTGCCGAACTCTTCAAAGCGGGATTGTTGGCTCCAAATGGCCGTTTTGTCGAGATCGAACATGAACGTTTACGTTTGGGTCTGGGGGAAGGCGGCGGCAAAGCGGAGTTTGTCTTGGCCTGGCCGCACGAAACTGCCACGGGTCGCGAGATCGTGATCCATTCGGATGATATTCGCGCCATTCAGCTGGGCAAGGCCGCACTCTATGCGGGGTCCAAATTATTGATGCAACGCCTGGGCCTGAACCAAGTTGACAAGATCGTCTTGGCCGGGGGCTTTGGCAGCTATATCGACCCGCTGCACGCTATGATCCTGGGGTTGATCCCCGATTGCGCATTGGAACAAGTGCAGGCCGTGGGCAACGCTGCTGGTGATGGCGCCCGCATGATCCTGCTTGACAAACAAAAGCGGCAAGAAGCACAATGGGCGGCGCGGTGGGTGACTTATATTGAAACCGCGGTCGAACCAAGCTTTCAAAGCGAATTTGTCGGTGCGCTCGATCTGCCCCACTCGAGCGATCCCTTCCCCCATTTGGCGCCCATCTTGGCCGACGCCAGGGCCCAATGGTCGCCCGATCGAGCTGCGGCTTTTGCTCTGCTGGCCAATAGTGGGCGTGGGGAGCGATCGAGCCGAGAAGACCGAATGGCACGCCGCGCGCAACGTGCCGCACGCCAAACTCAACCATCGTGATGGGCAGCAAATTTCTATAACCAGAAGGAATCTTTTTATGGCCGAATATCAAATTACCTACTGGCGCAACCTTCCCGCGATGGTCACCGCCCGCGAGGGACGCCGCAACAAAGCCAAGGTGGAATTGCCCCCTCGCTTTCAGGTTGCCATCGATGAGGCAGCCATGCGGCTCAATATGATTGGGACCGACGCCTATTTGGAGCAATGGCAACGCAGCGAATGGCAAGAGCAGGCCGGCAGTCCCGAAGAAGTAGCTGCGCAAATCGCTGCCCAGCTCGAAGTCGACTATCCCCCCAGCCGCATCCGCGACATGCTCGACGAATTCGGCCCGGCACGCAATCCCGCCCGTCAGACGTCCAACCATAAACTGTTGGAGATGTTGGCCAGCGGGCAATTGATCTTGGGTGATGGGGCCATGGGCACGATGTTACAACAGGCCGGGCTGACCGATGGCGGCGCGCCCGAATTGTGGAATGTCACCCGCCCGGATGTGGTACGCTCGATCTATCAGGCCTATGTGGATGCCGGGTCCAATCTGATTGAAACCAATACCTTTGGTGGCACGGCTGCCCGGCTGAAGCTACACAATCTGCAAGATCGGGTGATCGAATTGAACCGGGCCGGGGCAGCGTTAGCCGTCGAAGTGGCCCATCCGCGTGGGGTATTGGTAGCTGGCAGCATCGGCCCCAGCGGCGAGATGATCGAACCCGTCGGGCCAGTAACCATGGCCGAAGCCGAAGCCATGTTTGAAGAGCAGGTGAAGGGCTTGGTCGAAGGTGGCGTCGATCTGGTCGTGATCGAAACCATGTACCTGCTCAATGAGGTCCAAGCAGCCGTCAATGCTGTGCGCAAAGTCGCGCCGGACATGTTGATCGTCACCACGCTCAGCTTCGACACCAATCTCCATACCATGATGGGTGTCAGCCCGCGTGAAGCTGTGCAAACGCTGGCCAACTGGGGCGTGCAGATTGTGGGGGCCAACTGTGGCACCGGCACCAAGGAAATGGAAGTGATCGCCACGCAAATGGCCCAAGCTCGCCCCGAAGGCGTCTATTTGATGGTGCAGAGCAATTCGGGTATGCCGCAATATGCCGACGGCAAAATCCATTATGATGGCACCCCAGCAGTGATGGCTGACTATGCGGTTAAGATGCGCGATCTGGGCATCAACATCATTGGCGCCTGCTGTGGCAGCACGCCCGCACACATCACTGCCATGCGTGAGGCGCTGGAGCGGGTGAAAGACCAGCCGATCAGCGGACCGCCGTCCACTATGGAAAGCATCATCGAGAGTGCCGAGAGTCGCGCCGCCCGGGCAGCTGCCCGCCGTAGCGAGCGCCGTCAGCGCGTGACTGGATAAGTTTCAGGCACAGGTTGCTGGGCTAAAGTTGTGGCCTGATGCGCACAATCCCTCCACTGTGCGCGAAGCAAGGGAAAAGATGAAGATCGGGATTGTGGCCTGCGGGGCGATTGTGCGTGAACTAATTGCCATTGCCAACAAGCAGGCCTGGGATTTTGAATTGACCGCCATTCCCGCCCAGTTGCACAATCGCCCTGAGCGGATTGCCCCGGCTGTGGCGACGCACTTAGACGAGTGGGCTGGCCGCTTTGATCTCATCCTGGTTGGGTATGGCGATTGTGGCACAGGCGGGGCGCTGGATGAATTGCTGGCACCCTATGAGCATGTCGTGCGCATTCCTGGCCCCCACTGCTATGAGTTTTATGGTGGCGAGGCATTCGAGCGCCATAACGACGAATATATTGGCACCTTCTATCTCACCGATTTTCTGGCTCGCCACTTCGATGGCCTGGTCTGGCGCGGCTTGGGGCTGGATCGCCACCCAGAGTTGCTTGAACTCTATTTTGGCAATTACACCCACCTGCTCTACTTGCATCAATTGCCCGATCACAACGAGCAGGAGCGGGCACAAGCCGCCGCGGCCAAGCTGGGGTTGACCTACAAGCAGATCGACACAGGTCTGGATGAATTAGAGCAGCGTTTGGTGGCACTGGTCGAGGCCCGGCAGGCACAACTGGCGGCCCAAGCAGGTGAGCCGCCGACTGGAGTTTCGATTGCGAAAGCGCGTACTTTTCCTCTTTCTTGATGGGGTTGGCCTGGGCGAGGATGATGGCACGGTCAATCCGCTGGCCGCAGCGACCTACCCCACCCTGAACCGTTTACTGGCTGGGCGACGCCCTGTCTTGGCCACTGGCCGCTATTCCACCAGCGAGGCTACCTTGATCCCAACCGATGCGCAGATGGGCATTCCCAGTCGGCCACAAAGTGCGACTGGCCAGACAGCCATCCTCACCGGCATTAATGCGCCGCAGCGCCTGGGCGAACATTATGGCCCCCGGCCCGACAAACGGGTGCGTGCCATCTTGGATGAAGGCAGCATCTTTCGCCGTTTGCATGAACAAGGTCTGCAGACCTGTTTTGTCAATGCCTATCCGCAGCGCTATTTTGCGGTCATTGAAAGTGGCAAGCGCCTCTTGAGTGCTGTGCCGTATGCAGCGACGGTCGGGGGGCAAGCCCTAATGACCGCCGACGATCTACGGGCGGGCCGGGCCTTGGCGGCCGATTTTACCAATGCCGGCTGGCGCAGCGAACTGGGTTACACCGATACGCCCGTTTATACCCCTACCGAAGCGGGCCAGCTATTGTGGAACATCGCCCAGAATTACGATTTTCTCTTTTTTGAGCACTGGTACACGGATGTCTTAGGGCACAACGCGGATCTGGCTGGGGGTGTCGCCAATTTTCAGATCTTCGATGCCTTTTTGGCGGGGCTCTTGAGTGTTGCAGATCTCGCCAACACGTTGATCATCATCGGCAGCGATCATGGCAATCTGGAGGAGTGTCGCCACGGCAAGCACACCGAGAACCCGGCGCTTACACTCATCATCGGGAATGATCACGAGCGCTACGGGGCGCAGATCCAGGCCTTAACAGACTTTGTGCCCTTGATCGCGGATTTTTTGAATGTGCAGCTGACATAAAAAGTGCGGATGGAACAGATTTTGAGGTTAAAATCTGCGCCATCCGCGTTCTCAATCCACTAAACGACTTTTGCCTACCGCCAATCACAGAGCGACTCGACATAGGCAGCCGAGCCATCACGCAGCCAGCCATCAAGCTGTGCCACTTCCTTCAATTGTTGACCACGCTGGCGAGGGACTGCAACAAATTGAGTGTTGAGCGTGGTCAGGCTGGTCATGTCGCCCCACAATTTCTCGAATTGCGCTACCGGAAAGATATCTTCTTGGCCTTTGCCCCACCGACGTTTGACATCTTTGAGGGTGATATAGGTTGGCATGCGGGCCGCCACCGCGCGCACAGCTGCGGCCACCGCTTCCGGCTCGGCCAACTGCTGGCGGGTCAACCCAAACGCCGCTAACAATTGCTCAATGTCGATCCAATAGGTGGCCGAATTGTAATAGGTGAGCTCAAATTCCAGCTCCTCACGCGGCATGGCCAGGCCCTCGAGCAAGCGCAACGCGCCGTCAACACGGGCCAAACCACCCCCGCGATCCTCAATACGGCGGGTGATCACCTCGGTGGTCATGGCGGTGCCTTGCTCAATATGATAGCCGAGCAGCGCCAAGCCCAGGGGACTGCCAATATCTGCGCCCAGTGTATCGATGTTGTGCATCATCAGATAGCGCAGATTGGGGTGTTCCTCTAGCAAACGGAGTAGCAAGCCGTTACGCAACAGATTCGGCAATTCCGCCCAGTGCCCCACCGGGTGCAGACATTGCATCGGCAGATTGTCGGTATAATCGTTGCCCTCGCCCGCAGTGCGTGCCCAATTCAAAAGCGCCGTGTGCAAGCTATCTTGCATCTTTTGGGCCCGTTCATCGAGCAACTGTTGGGGCATCTCTTCCCAAGCAAAGCGCAGATCGCGCGCCATGGGGATCAAACGCAAGCCAACGCTACGGCCCTGCGACAGGTAAACTGGCTCGCGATAGTCA
>CAZMRA010000158.1:0-11745 GCA_964568485.1 uncultured Caldilineaceae bacterium
CGATCTGGGGCCTGATTGACCACGATCTGCCGCATGGCGGGGAATTATCCCTCTTGCTGGGGACTGCTGGTTTGCCTGGGATCGATCTCTAAATGAACAAAAAACCTCCTGGTATCTCGGAAGTTGAAGAGATGCCAGGAGGTTTGTATGCTGAATGAGGCTACTTAACGCCGGGCTTGCTCGGCGATGGTGGACTCCAACAACATCAACGCCGCGTTGAATTGTAGATCCTCTTCTTGGATAGTCTCCAAGTCCTCAACATCTTGCAGCAGGTAGGCATTTACCTTGGGGATGTCGGGCGCTTGCTCGATGAGCACATCGGGTTCAATGCCTTGCCCCTTGATCAATCGCATATCCGGCGTCAGCCAATGGGTAACACCTAGCCGGAGCATTGAACCATCGCTCAGGGTAAAGGGAACCAAGACCGTACCGGTGCCCACCGTAGGCATCCCCACTAGTTTGGCTCGTGTATTTGCCTGCAACGCACCGGAAACGATCTCCGCCGCGCTGGCTGATCCCTCATTCACCAAAACCACCAAAGGGAAGGAGCGAGCTCGTCCGCGACCTAGGGCTTTAAATTGATTGACGCGCCCCTGTGCATTGCGTTCATTCAGAATGACGGTCCCAGGTGGCAAAAATTGGCTACCAACGCGCAAAGCTTGGTTGAGTAACCCCCCAGGGTTGTTGCGCAGATCGAGGATAATTCCTTCAATCGGCGCTCCTTGATTGGCTTCGTTCTGAATGGCTACCAGGGCTTGATCCAACTCTTGCGCCGTGTCGGCGGCAAACTGGCTGATCTGGATGTAAGCTAAGTTGGTTTCAGGAACGCGCGACCATGCTACACTTTCGATGTCAATGCGGGCACGAACGATTGAGATTTCAACTGGTTCAGTGCTGCCTGGGTGAAGGATCGTTAGTGTCACCGTGCTATTGGCTGGACCACGTACCATGTCGATCACTTCCCACTGTGGCAAGCCAGTAACTTCAACATCGTCGATCTTCAGCACAATATCGCCGGCCAAAATGCCAGCTTGCTCCGCGGGTGAGCCGCGAATTGGCGCAACGATCCGCACTTGGGTATCGGTGACATCCACATAAGCGCCGATGCCTTCGAAGGAGCCTTCAAGCGCATTGTTTTCGGCCTTAGCCACCTCTGGCGAGAAGAAGGCTGTATGTCCCTGATCGCCCAGCGAGTCAAGCATGCCTTGGATCGCACCATAGGTCATCTTGGTAAAATCAATGCGGTCACGGTCGACGAAATTATTGAGGACGATATCCCAAGCTTCCCAGAAGACTGCAAATTCTGCAGGCTCATCGGCGGCCAAGAGCGGCTTGGCCAGATAACCAGTCACCGTGCCACCCAAGAAAGTCAGGCAAAAGCTAATCACCAGAACAGCATGGGTCAAGATACGGCGCGGTTGCGCAAAATAACTCATAGTGAGATTCCTTGCATTCCACGATTGGTGCAGTGGAAAAATAACGCAGAAATATGTAAATACGCTGAACGTTCTATCGCCCAGCATCTCAATACAGACTATTGATCCATAGAGAATCGTTCCCTAAATTCTTTGCCAAATGGATCGACTTAATTAGGCTCTACTGGACGGGACTACGGTTGGATAGGGATACTAAATATTTTGAGTACCTTACGGCCCTCTGGCAGCTTAATATGGTTCGTAATATTTCTCTGCTATAATGATAACTACTAAACATTACTCGGAATGTTCAGATAGAAGTTGTATGGCAAGGATCCTCAGAGTGGACACGGCTTAACGACGGTATTCACCGTAGGTATCTAATACGCCTGACTGTAGCCGATGTAACAATTCTGTCTATGTAGAAGCCTTTCGCCAAACATTGTGTAAGTTCTGATCCATTATAGCCGAGAGCCTTTGGTAATAGGGTATGACACAATCCTAAACTTGGGATGAAAATCGGGTTAAGAGATCATAAGGGCAATAAGCAATAAAGGGTGGGAATATGAGCGAACAAAATGGCCTTAACGGCAGCGAACGGAAGCGGATCCTGGTGGTGGATGACGCGACAGAGACGCGTTTGATGTTGAATATGCGTTTGCAGCGTGAAGGGTATCTTGTCTACGCGGCTAGCAGTGGCAGTGAAGCGCTGACCATTGTCGAACAACAGGGCTTGCCGCACTTGGTGGTTTTGGACATTATGATGCCTGGCATGGACGGGTTTACGACAGCTACCGAGTTGCGACGCATGGGTGATGTGCCGATCATCTTTTTATCGGCGCTTTCAGATACCGAAACCAAGGTTGAAGGGTTAAATCGGTTTGCCGAGGACTATATCACCAAGCCCTTTGCCTTTGCTGAGTTACTGGCACGTGTGCGGCGGATTCTGCTGCGCGTTACGCCGGAACAATTGGTTGACCCTGAGTTGAGCATCGATGAGCGATTGCGGATCAATTTCGCTCAGCAATATGCGGTTGTGGATTCAGAGCAAATTACCCTTACCCCGACCGAAAATCGTTTGATGCATATTCTCTTTAACAATCGTGGGCGGGTGCTCTCTCCAGGTTTCTTGCTCGCTAAAGCATGGGATCCTGTGCGCAAAGGCACGCTAGAATCACTGTGGGTGCATGTGCGCCGCTTACGCAACAAAATCGAGCCGGATCCTGACAATCCGCGTTATATTGTGACGGTACGCGGTCAAGGCTATTGCTTGCCTCAGCGCGATCAGCTTAGTGCAGTGGCTGAATAAATTGTGTCACCTTTGTTGATAGCTTTCTCATAAAGCTGCCCAGAGTCATCTGATTTCTGGGCAGCGTTGTGATTTTATGCCCCGTTGTGCGAACTACCCCAATTTAACCAGCCGCATCTTAATGAGAGGCTGCGCTATTCACTGAGTTTTGTGCCTCTCCGTTGCTGCTGTTCTTGTCCCTGGTAAGACCCATTCGCTCGCTGCTGCTTTTCAGCTGACTGACTTTCGAAAAACTGAATGACCAATGCTGCAATCTGAGGTGCCGAGAAGATCGGCGCGCTATGCATGCCTGGGATGCACCGGTCGCGCGAACTGAGGCGCAGGGGCCGGTTGGGGATCCGATCACGTTTGGCCCAGATGAAGAGAGCAGAGCCGGGAATATTCCGCAATCGCCGGCCTGCATCTGGCAGATCATACAACGAGGCGCGCAGTGTCTCTAGGGGCTGCGCCTCAATCTGCTGGGTCCATTGATAGGCCTCTGGCGGGCGACGACTATTAAAAGCCAGCCAAGAGACGAGGAATAATAGCCGCCAGTCAGAAAGGGCCCACCGCCCGATCGGCAGATAGCGTTCTAGCCACAAGAGTTTACGGAATAGAAACCAACGTAAAGTGGTGACGATCAAGGGGCACAGAAAAATGGCGTGTTGCACCCGTTGCGGATACGCCCGAATATAGGCCTCAGCTGCTCGTGTACCGATCGAATAGCTGAGGATTGACCATTCTTCATAGTCAAGTTGTTGGCGCAGAAGTTCGATTTCCTCTACACAAACGTTATAATAGGATTTTGCTGTATTGGTTAATGGTGATTGCCCAATGCCCGGCAATTCGACCAGGATGAGACGAAAATGTGGGGCCAGAAGTGGGCGTAGGTTTTCCCAGATCTCATAGGAAATGCCAAAGCCATGGATCAATAATAGGGGTGGCCCGTTGCCGTCGCTCTGATATCGAAGCATGCGTTTCACCTACGTCATTTATAATTCCATACAATTTTCGAGTTTTCTTGCCTTACTGGCTGATGTTCCTCCAGGCTGGCCATCAAGCTAATGCTCGGCCGGAGGCTTACTATGCGCCGCATTTGCCTATAATGCGTAAGCTGTAGGCGCTGCTGGGTAAACAACGAGTATCACTATTGATGGCGTTCTACCCATGCGCATTATGTTGTATGCTGATGATCAATTTCAAGTTACTGACACTGCGGCGTGCGCCCACGACCGCAGTTCATTTCTTTAGACGAAGCTGATAAAGCTCCATGACTCAATCTGCCTCGATTCTTATCTTAACATCAAAGACGGGTGGGGGGCATAATAGTCTAGCCACCGCACTCCAGGAGCGGTTGTCACCCACGTACGCCGTGACGATTACCGACCCGCAGCCTACGATCTTCCATACCCATTATCGCCTAGTTAGTCGTTACCTGCCCTGGCTTTGGCGTTTCGAATACAAGTCGAGCGATACACCTGCGCGTGCTCTGCAAGCCCAACGTTGGTTTGCCAAATTGGTGCAACCCCCGATCGAGCAGTTGCTGCGCCAGGTGCAGCCTCAGCTGGTGATCAGCGTTTATTCCTCGTTTGGCTATGCTGTGCGCGAGGCCATTGGTGTGGTAGACCCGACCATCCATTTTGTCCAGCAATTGTCGGATCCCAAAAATGTTCACCAATCTTGGTTGACCATCAAAGAGGTGAGTGCTGTCTTGGCGCCTACGCGTGAGACCTATCAAGAGGCTGTGGCTGCAGGGTTTCATTCAGAGCAATTGCTGCTAACTGGTTGGCCGATTCGTCAGCAATTTGAAGCTGCCGCCGACCTAGATCCAGTTGGGATTCGTCAGCAATTGGGCTTACGTCCGGATTGTTTCACGCTCTTTGTGCAAGGTGGTGGTGAAGGATCTGCCCGTTTTGCCAGCACTGTTGAGGCGATCTTGGCATTGAATGAGGACCCAACGCAGCCTCGGCTTCAGGTAATCTTGGCAACAGGATCGAATGCCTGGTTGGCCCAGCGTTTCGCCAATCGCCCCAATCTGGCTGTGCTTCCCTTTACGACGCAGATTGCCTCATTCATGGCTGCGGCCGATCTAATTATGGGCAAGGCAGGCCCCAATACGCTCTTTGAGGCGATCACGCTGGGCAAGCCGTTTATCGCCACGACGTACATCCCTGGGCAAGAAGAACCAAATTTGGGGTTTATTGAGGAACATCAACTGGGGTGGGTGGCGCTGGATGGGGAGGCTCAACGTGCCTGCTTACAGCGCTTGCTCGATCATCCTGAGCTTTTGCGTACAGTGCAAGCCAAGATTACCGATTATCAACAGTGGAATCGAGCCGCGAATGAGACAATCTTGCCTCACATGCAGCGGTTGTTGAGCGCTACTTAATACCTATGAAACGGTGACGGACTAGGGCTAATAGGCCCCGCGCCCCCAGATAATGGCGGGGATCGAACGCAGCAGCAGGCTGAAGTCGAGGGCCAAACTCCAATTTTCGACATAATAGGTGTCGAGCAGGACCATCTCATCGAAGGTTAGATCGCTGCGGCCGCTGACTTGCCAGAGACCAGTGATGCCAGGGCGAGTCGCCAGCCGCTTCTTGTGCCACTCTTGGTATTGGGCAACTTCCTCCGGCAAATTGGGGCGAGGGCCGATCAAGCTCATCTCCCCGCGGATGACGTTGTACAATTGCGGCAACTCATCAAGACTGAAGCGGCGCAACAAGCGCCCGACACGCGTCCGCCGTGGATCATCACGGACTTTGAAGAGCGGTCCAGTGGCCTCGTTCAGTTTAGCTAACGATCCCTTCATCTCGGCGGCACCCTCTACCATTGAGCGGAACTTATAACAGCGAAAGGGCTGTCCATTCTTGCCGATCCGGACTTGCACATAAAAGATCGGACCCGCTGAGTCTAGCCGGATCATCAACGCAATCACTCCCAGCAGCGGCAGCAACAGTATGCCCATTGCCCCACCGACTAGTAAATCGAATGCGCGTTTAAGGACCAAGTTCCAGCCTTGGATCGAGACCGTCCGTGTGCTGAGTAACGGGATCCCATTCAGCACTTCAACGTGCAATTGCTCTTTGGTCAGTTGGAAAAAGTCGGGGACAACCTGTGCTCGTACGCCCGCCTGTTCACAGATGCGCAACAAGCGTTGGATCGTGCGATGGCTCTGCCAGGGCAGACAGATAATCACAGAATCGGCCCGGTCGATCACATGCTCCAAGTTGTCGATTGGGCCGAGGGCTTTGAACGGCCCGATGTCGGTGGCGCCTTTGGTCGGGTTGTCATCCACAAAGCCAACCAGCTGGTACCCGAGATCGGGACGGGCAGCGACGGTGCGCATCACCATGCGGCCGATTTCACCGGCACCGACCAACAGCACGCGCACGACACCGATCTGATAGCGCCGTAAATAGCCGCGCGCTAAGCTGATAGCCAAGCGACTCAAGCCCAATAGGAAGGTGATCAAAATTGCCGCGTAGACATAGATCAGCCGACTGTAGAGTACTTGGCGAAAGGCTAAACTAACTGCGATCAGGACCACCACCGCCAACATGGTTGAAGTCCCAATCGTATAGGTCTCCTCAATTGGGCTCCGCCCCACCCGATACGGGTAAACCCCGGAAAAACGGAATGCCAGCAAGCCGAGTGCCACCAAGGCCAGCGCAAACGGTGTGTATTCGAGCAAACTCAGCTGAAAAGCTGGATCGACCGCACGGAACCACTGCAGTTGATAGCGCAGATAGTAGGCACCGGCGAAGGCGACTAAGATCAGCACCGCATCGCTGAGTAGCAGTAGATAGGGCCACCAGCGTGGATTTACGCGGCGGGCAAGCTCGGCAAAACGGCTGGTCTGTGTCGGCTCTATTTTGCTATTTTGCCGTTGCGACGAAAGCTCGGCTACATTGATCGGTTTAAGCGTTGCCATAAAGATTGAGCTTTACTTGCTATCCTGAAATTCTGCGCTCAGCGGAGCGAGTTTGGCTAGATGCGACATCATTCATTCCCGCTGTCAGAGTCAGAATAGGTCTTCAATAGCGGTCAAGCTTCGCTTCGTCGAAGCCTACAGCTTGCAGCGAAAACTTGAATCTAGCTGCAAGTGTACCATAAGTGTCAAAAGGATAAAATCGTCAAGAAAAAATCACATTAAAAGTTGATGGTTCATCAACCCATTTGGTGATAGATGTCCAGCGTGGCGGCGGCTGTCCGCTGCCAACTAAATTGCTGGGCTCGTTGCAATCCGCGCGTGCGCAACTCTGCTCGTAATTCTGCTTGGGTGCTCAAGCTGTGTAAACTTTGGGCCAAGGTGTCGACATCAGTCGCTGGGAAGGTCCATGCTGCATCTCCCGCCACCTCCACCAAGCTACCCGCATCGCTGCAGATCACCGGTGTGCCACATGCCATCGCTTCGAGCACAGGCAAGCCAAAGCCTTCCAAGAAACTGGGGTAGACAAAAAATTCCGCCGCTCGATACCACTGCGGTAAGTCGGCTTCGGGAATAAAGCCCGGGAAGATGACTTGCTCGGTCAAGCCCAGGGCCGCCGTCTCTGTAAAAATCTGTTCGTAATCCCAGCCTTTGCCGCCTGCCAACACCAGTTTGATCGCCTGCTCCTCGCGCGCGGCGCGACTTTGCCATTGGGCATAAGCACGCAGTAGCGTGAGCAAATTTTTGCGTGGTTCCAGTGTGCCCAAATAGAGGATAAACCGCTCGGGCAGCGCGTGGGCTTGGCGAAACGTGACTGTTTCCGCTGCGTCACCGGGCTGAAAATGGGCGTCAACTCCATTAGGGACCACTGTGATCTTGGTGGCGGGTGTGGCAAAAAAGGCCATCACATCGTCGGCCGTTTGCTGGCTGACGGTGATCACATGGCGCGCCCGGTGAACACTCGCTTGACACAAACGAGCGAGATAAAATCGCTTGGTCGGCGATAGTTTTTCTGGCATGCGCAAAAAACTTAAATCGTGCACAGTGACGATCCCTGGTGTCGTTGTTGTCAGCGGTAGGACGTTGACCAATCCATGCACGAGATCGGCCTTGAGTTGCCTTAACTGAAACGGGATGACGGCTTGTTCCCAGGCAATGCGCAGCAATGGTTGTTGCAGCAGCGCGGGCCCACGGGCAATGTGAACCCCCTCGGTTTGAAAGATGGGATCACTGATCAACGCCGTCAACTGGAACTCGGTTCCCTGCCTGATTTGCCGCCCCAATTGTTCGATCAAGCGGCGGCTGTAGGTACTGACGCCGGCACTCCGATAACTTTGGGTAGTATTGAGCAGATGTGCAGCCAGGGCAACGTGCATTACCCATTCCCTCTGGCTGACTGACCAGCACGCGTTGACCCCAGCGCAAGGAGCCGTTCGTACACCGCAACAGTCCGCTCGGCCACACTGGCCATCGTGAAGTGAGCTAATACACGCTCCCGCCCCAGCTTACCCAAGCGCTGCCGCTCATCGGGGTAGTCTATGAGCCGTTGCAGGTGTGCCTGCAAGGCGGCAACATCCTCCTCGGCAAAGATCAGCCCCGCCTCGCCAACTACGTGCGGGATCTCGCCCGAATCACTGCCGATCACGGGGACGCCGCAGGCCATCGCTTCTACGAGCACCCGGCCAAATTGTTCTTTCCAGGTGCGGGTTGTGCGACTGGGCAACACAAATAGATCAAGCGTCTGGTAAAAATCGGGCATTTCCTCACTGCTCAGCCGGCCCACCCAATCAATACGGTGAGCAATGCCTAAGGTACTCGCCAGTTGCCGCAAAGCTGGCTCGGCTTGGCCTGCCCCCGCCAGGCGCAGTTGCCATTCGCCGGTCAATCGGGCGCAGGCCTGCAACAATAGATCAATCCCCTTTTCTGGCAACAATCCGCCGGCGTATCCAATCCGCACCGGGCCCGGATTGGGGGCCGGCGCTGGCTTGAACTGATTGGGATCCACGCCGAATTGGGGGATGATGGCAATTTCGCCGCGATACCCTTTCTGGCGCAGCACTTCGGCAGCCGCTTGATTCCCCGCAATTGCCAACGGGGTGTGGCGATAATTGCTCTGTTCGAACCAGCGGAAGGGTGGGGGATAGGTGCGCTGAAGATTTTGCCAGGTAAAGAATGTGCTGGTAATTGACAACCGGCTTGCTGCTTGCAAGCCCAACCAAGTGGCTAAATTGTACGGCTCTTCGTCAAAATGCAACAATTGCGGCCGTAGCTTGCGCAGCTCTTGGGCCAGAGTGGGGTAATAATGGATATGGAAGTTGCCATTAAAGCGGAGGGGGATTGTGCGCAAATTGTAGCCTTGCGTGTGACGTAGCGTGGCTTCTTGCCGGCCTCGGCGATCGTCCCAGCGGGGCGGGATCAGTACAGTTAGATCGACCCCACGCTGGGCAATCTCTTCAGCTTTCCGTTGATAGGCACCGACCACGAGTGCCTTGCTCACCATAACAACACGCATCCGGCCCATTATCGCGCTGTGTATCGCTGTAACCAAATAGCCAGTGCGCTCGAGCTATTTCGGTGGCTATGGCACCACGACTGGTTGCGGCGTCCAAACCTGAATCGCGGCTGGTAAGACTTTGCAATGAATGGGAACCTTGCCTAAAAGTTCTCCATCAAATTGGGCGCTCTGCGGCGGCGTACTCTCGAGATGGACTTCTTTGGCTTGCCAATGGAGCAATGTCTGCTGGATCTGATCGGGGGCCAGGTCACTTGGGGGTGCAGTAGGCTCGGGCGCAATCTGCTTCAGGCCGGTGATGCTGCCGAGAATATCGAAGAGCGAACGCAAGCTTGCTTGCTGCACGATGATCACATCCAGGAGTCCATCGCTGATATCAACATCGGGCAACAGATTGACTCCCGCTTGCCCCAAATTGCCCGAATTGGCGATCAAACAAGTCAGCCCGTCGGTCTCGATCTCTTTGCCGTCGATGGTCAGCTGATAGTGCGAGATGGTTGGTTGTGTGAGATTCTGCACTGCCGACCAGAGATAAGCAAAGACGCCAAAACGGTTTTTAAGTTCGCGATCGGCTTGTTCGACCATGTCGGCCTCAAAGCCGACGCCGACCCGCAGTACAAAATGATGACCGTTGACTTCGCCCATGTCGATGGCGCGGAGGATGCTATCTACCCCACAGGCGACTCGGCACGCCTGCGCCAAGTCCGTAGGAATGCCTAATTCGACCGACATCACATTGGCCGTCCCCCCCGGCAGGATCGCCAGCGGTGTATTGGTACCAATCAGGCCACTGGCCACCTCGGCGACCGTTCCATCACCCCCGTAGGCAGCGACGACATCGGCCCCTTCCTCTGCAGCTTGGCGGGCTTGCGCATAGGCATCGCCCGCCTTTTTGGTGATTGAGATATTCCAATCAACATCACATTCCCGAAAAACCGAATTGAAGGTGCCGAGTAATGGCACATCTTGCCCGGCCGCGGGGTTCACGACAATGTGGATCCGGCGTTGTGGAGACACAGTTGGCTTCCTTCTCCAAACCTATGATAGACTGAATTCCGAACCTGGAGTGCTGGATGAGTCTATGCCTGTCGTACTGATTCGAGCATCTCACTTGTTTTCAGGAATAGACATGAGCAGGTAATGCAAATAACAGATACTCTGTTTTGGAGGCGTTGTCAAGCTACATTTTTTTCATAAGTTGGCGATTCGTCGCTGTTGTCGCGACGAACGATGGGTGAGCCCTGATGAGCGTAAGCAACATTTCGACAGCGTTGCCGCCTTTGCGTGCAGACGCATTGCCATCTGAACCGTGGTCGCTCTTTGCCGATTGGTTACAGGCTGCGCAAGCTGCGGTTTCCCGCGTGGAAGCCACAGCCATGACGCTGGCCACGGTCGATGAACGGGGGCGCCCCGCCGCCCGGGTGGTGATGATGCGCAGTTATGACCAGCGTGGCCTCTGTTTTTACACCCATTATGAGAGCCGGAAAGGGCGCGAATTGGCGCAAAATCCCTATGCCGCCGCAGTCTTTTGGTGGAGCGCGCTGGGGCGGCAGATCCGCTGTGAGGGATGCGTCGAACCCTTGAGCGTCGCCGAAGCGGACGCCTTTTTTCAGACGCGGCCGTATGAGAATCAGTTGGCGACCTGGCTCGCACCGCAGAGTCAAGTGATCGCCAATCGTGAACAGTTGGAACGGGAATGGCAGCAGTTGCAAACCCAGTATGCCAACCAGAGCCCGCCGCGGCCGGCCAACTGGGGTGGCTATCGCTTGATTCCCGAGAGTTTCGAATTTTGGCAACAAGCGGCCGACCAGTTGCATGATCGCTTCCGCTATACGCGTCAACCTGACGGTCACTGGCTGCGTGAACAGTTAGCCCCATAATCCCGTAGATCTGCTATGGCCTTGAACGATCTGCTGCGCGAACTGCGCAACGATACGCAATGGATGGCAAATGTGATGGCTTGGCGCACGCAACCGGCCTTCGCTGGGCGCTATGCTGCGATCCCGCCGGAGCTCTCGGCGCCCTTGCGGGCCGCGCTGCACCAAGCGGGTATCGAACAGCTCTATTCGCATCAGGCCGAGGCGGTCTCGTTAGCCCTCCAACAGCAAGATCTGGCCATTGTCACCCCGACGGCGAGCGGCAAAACACTCTGTTATCTCCTGCCCATCTTCCAAACGCTGCTCCAGGATCCAACTGCGCGGGCTTTGTGCCTTTTCCCCACCAAAGCCTTGGCGCATGATCAGCTCGATGAAATGCAGCAATGGCGCAACGCAATTGTGGATCAGTTGCCCGCTGGTGTGCAGCCGCCCAATTTCACCCTCGCCGCCTATGATGGCGACACCCCGACCGCGGAGCGGGCCGCCATTCGCAAAAGCGCGGGGGTGATCCTGAGCAACCCCGATATGCTCCACAGCGGCATTTTGCCCTATCACATCGGATGGGCGGAGTTCTTTGCCGGGCTGCGCTACGTGGTGCTCGATGAGATGCACACCTATCGCGGCGTGTTCGGGAGCCATGTGGCCAATGTGCTGCGCCGCCTGCGTCGCATCTGCGCCCATTATGGCAGCCAGCCGCGGCTGATCGCCGCCAGTGCCACCAT
>CAZMRA010000159.1:0-11691 GCA_964568485.1 uncultured Caldilineaceae bacterium
TAAGCAAACGAACGTTTTTGTTTGTTCGTTCGAACTGTAACATCGCTTTCTCGTTTTGTCAATAGGTATGATATACTGGCTTTGTATGGAGAGAGCTTCCTGGCGTGAGTTCTCCTTCCTCTTGATGGTTTCTACAGAAGTTGCGAACAAAGATAATTATTTTGTTCGTTTTGTAATCTTGATTACATATGAATCTGTCTGAAGATGATAGAGTATAGCCCTCCATTCTAAATCCCTAAACTTGTATCGCCCAGGCCATCTCAACCGATAAAATAGCTATTCAACAATCTAATATATTCCTTTCTTCCAGGTGGTGACCCAATCACCCATGTCGGCTATTAAATAGGCTCTACATTTATTGATAAGCCTAGCCTTATTATCTCAACAACATCACTCTTCACTACAGCCAAACTCTAACTCAACAGACTTTTTGAAAACTGAATAATCTGTTGCTCTGCTCAGCAAGATAGGCAAACCTACTTTTTGAGCCATGACCAAATCGGTAGCACTTGCTATATAAGACAAGATGCTTGCTGGTCTGCTCCCCTATATCTGACCCCCTATACAAGATCTTTATTCAAGGAGGAATAAATGATCCAGCCTCGCCATTCATTCTGGCTTTCAGCATGCTCATCACTTTTGGTTTTGTTTTTGGCCTCATGTACAAACTCGCCCAAATTTGAGGACGCATATACAGTTGTCTCGCCAGCAACATTGACGAAAGGTGACCCAATTCCCCCGCCTGCCAACGAACCAATTTTGACGGTCACTGGCAAAATTGGCACAACCAACAGCGGTGATACCATCCAGATGGACCTCGCCACCATTGAAGCGGTCGGTGTAATCGCCTACAGCGTGGATGACTTGTTTGAAGAACGGGAGATCGATTTTGAAGGCGTATTGATGCGAGATCTGCTTGAGCTTTGGCAGGTCGCTGATGATGCGGAGACAGCACATTTTGTTGCGTTAAATGACTATGTGGTGGATATCCCAGTGGTCGAATTGCGCGAATACCCCATTATGTTTGCGCTCAAAGCCGATGGTGAGTATATGCAGCCAGCATATCGCGGGCCAGCGATGATTGTCTATCCGATGCAGTATTACAATTTCGATTTGGCTGTAATTCGTTGGAATTGGATTTGGCAGATCAAATCCATCGACTTTCGCTAACAGATAGCTCATTTGATCCTCGCCCCGCCAACTTCTTGATTGTGCACGTTATCAAAAAAACCTCCTAGCCACAGAGAAGCTATCTGAGGGGTACTATATATGAAGAGGTTTAAGACAAATTTTGTTCTCCCTCTCTCGTTCCAGGACGCCAATCCACTTCTTCGTTTGTTGTTGATGATTAGCACGTTGATTTTTTTATTGCCAGCGATTTTATGGCTCGTTTTTCAATTGAATCATCAACGTGGTCTTCAGCAACAGATATTGAATAGTCGAATTACGCAGCATACAATCCGCCATCTTGCTCAGCTGCAGCGCGTTCACTTGCGAATGTATGTGTTGGTTGCTGAGGGCAATGAGCGATTTGATCCCGTAAAGGTTACGGAGGCGAAGGCTTTGGTGTGGAGTGCACTCCGCACCTTGGAATCTCCCCTGTATCAGGATTCTTGGGACTCGCAGACTCAGGACTCATTGCAAGAGTACCGGGCTCGGTGGAGTGCTTTACAACCGTTACTTGCTGAATGGGAGAATGATCCGACTGAACCGGAAACGTGGTCTGCTGTTTTGTCGCACATGGAAGAGGCCGAACAACTGGTTTATTCGCTCATGTTGGCCAGCCACGCCCATTTTGAAGAGCGGCTGATTATCTGGGCGGAAACTTCACAGCGCCTTAACAAGATGATTACCTTGGCAATTATCGCCTTGTTAATCTTGACTTTACTAGTGATCTACACCCTCTATCACATGGTGAAGGCACAAGCTGAGGGTGCGCGAGTGCTTGAGGTCAACGAACGTCGTCAACGTGCACTCCTCGATTCGATCCCCGATGCTGTGTTGCGGGTGGCGGATAACGGTGTCTTTATTGATGTGAAGCCAGCCACTCATTTTGTTCTCCCGACGCCTTACGATCAATTGCTCCAGCGCAATATTCGTGATGTCCTACCCGCCAATGTTGCTGGGCTTCTACTCCAAACCATTGAGGAAACCATCGCTACTCAACAGGAAGGCTATTGTGAGTCTACAATGGCGGTGGTAGAAGATGAGCGCGTGCGTAATTTTGAGACTAGAGTGATTCCCAGTGGGAATGCCGAAGTTCAACTAATCATGCGGGATGTGACGTTGGACCGGCAACACGAAGAACAGGCTCGCCAGGCGCAAAAACTCGAAAGTCTCGGTGTCTTGGCCGGCGGGATCGCCCATGATTTTAACAACTTGCTAACAGGTATCCTCGGTCAAGCTTCGTTGGCCAGACTCAAATTGTCTAAAGGAGGTGTTGTTCTCGACAATATCGAAAAAATAGTCAAATCGGCTGAACAGGCAGGTGATCTCACCCGGCAACTGTTGGCTTATGCTGGGAAAGGAAAATTTCAGATCTCGCCGCTGGATCTGAATCAACTCATCCGCGATACAACCGGACTGATGCACACGGCCATGCCCGGTTCTGTTGAATTGAGCCTCAAGCTTGATGAGCGACTGCCTCGTGTCCAGGCCGATCGTGGCCAGCTGCAGCAAGTCATCATGAATCTTTTCATCAACGCTGTGGAAGCCACTAAAGAGAATGGTGGTTCCATCGAAATTAAGACGCATCAGCAGCAGGTGACTGTAGATTCCCCGATCAAGAACTATGTGGTCAATGAGCTGGATGCAGGCCACTATACTGTGATGCAAATCACTGACACCGGAGTTGGGATGGACCAGGCGGTGCTGGCGCGCATTTTTGACCCATTTTTTTCCACCAAACCTCAGGGGCATGGGCTGGGTCTTTCCGCTACACTCGGCATTATTCGGACCCATCGCGGCGGTTTACATGTCCAGAGCCAGCCTGGTAATGGCACGACCTTTATCATCCTGTTGCCCGCACTGATCGAACACCCCCTGGATGTGGCCCTGCCTGTTACAGAGGAGACTGCTTCCCAGGGTAAGCAACAGACAATTTTGGTGATCGACGATGAACCGGCGGTCCGTGAAGTTGCCTCTGAAATTTTGACGGAACATGGCCATACCGTTGTATTGGCGGCTGATGGCCGTGCTGGGGTCGAGCTGTTCCGGCTGCGCCATCAACAGATTGATTTGGTGTTACTAGATATGAAGATGCCAGGTATGGATGGCCGACAGACGTATCAAGCGCTCAGTGAGATCCGCCGTGATGTCAAGGTAATCTTCGCTTCTGGTTATAGTGAAGTTGAGCTTAGTAGCCAACTGGCTGATTCGACAACGCTTGCCTTTCTGCATAAACCTTATACAATCGAGGCGTTGATGAATATGGTGGAGCACATATTGGCAAAGTAACCAGAGAAAGAAGAAATCAGTCGATGGCTACAACCTTGCAGGCATTTTTAGAGCGACTCATCCCTGCTACCTTGAGCAATCTTCAGCGCGAATATCCACATGGCCTGCTGCACCAATTCCAGGAGCCGGCGGATTTGGCCTTGCCTGCCCAATTGCACCCGACTTTTTATGGCTGTTACGATTGGCATTCGGCTGTGCATTCACACTGGCAAGTAGTGCGGGCCTTGCGCGTTTATCCCGGCGCGCCTTTTGCCGATGCGGCGATTGCTGTCCTAGATCGCAGCTTTGCGCCAGCCAATCTGGCCGCCGAGCTGGCTTACTTGCAGCGCTATCCTAGCTTTGAAATGCCCTACGGGATCGCTTGGCTTTTGCAATTGGTGGCTGAATTGCGCGAATGGGCAACGCCACAAAGCGAGCAGTGGCTGGAGCATCTAGCCCCGCTAGAGCGCCTCGCCGCGCAACGCTTTCAGCGTTACATCATGCGCCTGCCTTACCCCATCCGTTCGGGTGTGCACAATCAGAGTGCCTTTGCCATGGCGCTTGTGCTGGATTGGGCGCGCACCGTGGACGATGCTGAGCTTGCTGCGACGATTGCGCAGCGGGCTCAGCACTTTTTTGCCGGCGATCGCAATGCGCCGCTGGCTTATGAACCATCAGGCACCGACTTTTTATCGCCAGTCCTTGCGGAAGCAGATCTGTTACGGCGGATCTGGGGGCAAGCAGAATTTGCTACGTGGTTATGGCAATTCTGGGGGGCAGATGCAGTTGATCTGCTGCCACGCTCATTGCAACCCTTGGCGGTGGTCGATTACAGTGATGGTCAGCTGGCCCATTTTACCGGCTTGAATCTGAGCCGGGCTTGGATGCTCGAAGGAATTGCAAACCATCTCCTACACACTGATCCGCTGCGGCCCGTGTTGCTGGACTTGGCGCAACGGCACCGCAGCGCCGGGCTGGCGGACGCCGAACACCCGGATTATATGGTTTCGCACTGGACACCGAGCTTTGCGCTCTATCTGTTGACGGAGCGCGGGCTGATCGGCGTGTAAAGTGTGGCGCTAGCTGAGGGTATGGCGATGCTCATCAAGCAGGTTGAGTAGATGTTCGTGTGGGTGTGTACGGAGATAATAGAGTAGCGCTTGCACCCGATTCGTGAGCTTGAGTTTGCGTAAGATCTGGGTGACATGGACGCGGACTGTATGTTCGCTAATTTGTAAGGCCTCGGCAATGACACGGTTGCTGTGGCCACGGGCAATCCAAGCCAACACTTCACGCTCGCGTATGGTCAGCTTGTCGTAGGTCGGTTGCATAACAACCTGGGGGATAATCGGGTGGTTGAGCGACCGCACTAATAAGGTCGAGATCTGCGGTGATAAAGCGATCCCCCCATTACAGGCGGTGTGAATTGCCTGCACCAACTCGCTTGGGGTTACCGTCTTCAGGAGATAACCGGATACGCCAGCTTGAATGCACTGGATGACTGTACTTTCATCGTTGACCGCAGTTAAGACCACCACACACATGTCAGGATGTTGGGAAATGATTTCGTAGAGTGCACTTAACCCTGACTTCACTGGCAACATGAGATCCAACAGCACAATGTCTGGCGTGAGGGAGAGTGCGAGCTCTACTGCTAGCTTGCCATTATCGGCTTCCCCAATCACTTCAATGTCGGCTTCTGTCTCCAAGAGCACACGAAACCCTTCGCGAATTACATGGTGATCATCAACAAGTAAGACTCGTATTGTTTGTGACATATAACAAAACCTATTGTAGTCGAATGGCTCACGCTTGACGGCTGGTGGCAGACCAAGCGATCTGCTTTTGAGTGATTTCCGAATTCCTCGAAAATAGCTGTGCTAACCAACACTAGCCTACAAAGCTGGCCGATGAAGAATTTCAGGACGAACTCTATTTCAGGACGATCGGCAGAAACAACCCTTGTAGATTAGCTTCCCAAATCCGAGCGGGGGTTAGTGGATCTCCGAAGAGCACGAAGGCCAAGCGTGTTTCCTGACAGCAGCTCTCTGCTGTGAATAATTCTAAGTAGCCAGCGGTTGTTAATTCTCCTAGTTGCGCCTTCCCGGGTGGTCGAGACCAAAGTTGTTGATGGAAACCCCGCAGCAACGATTGATGCCCATGGGCAACACTCAATCCTGCTGACCCCCAGACGGCTACAGCCCCGCGATTGGGTTCGCGCTGTAACCGTTCATCGATTGTTGTTCCGCTGGTCGAGACATAGGTGAATTGGCTGGTTAAACAGGTCATTTGCAGCACAATAGGCAGCCAACTCTGATTCTCGAGTAGAGAAACATCATTGGTACCAAAAAGGAAAGGCTCAGGCAAGCTGCGTATGGTGCTCGCTAACTGAAAGTGGTTGGCATGACCATTAAAGACTACTAGACTAGGCTGCTGTTGCATCAGGCGAATCACTCGCTGGCGGGCACGTACTGCGTCTGGTTCGCGCCAGGTTGCTGGCGTACCGTTGGGGTCGGGATCATAGTAGAGTCGCCTGGCTGGTAAGACCGGCGACTGCATAGGAGGAATCCCCAAGGCTGGGTTTCCGCTGATTACCAGATCTTGATAATAGGCAAAGTTTCCTGCTGGGTCAACCGCGCCATCTGGCTGGATATAATTATCCGCAATGTAGAGGCTAAAATAGGCGGATTCCCAGCGTTGGGGTGCAGTCTCATAGGCTAAAATTTTATCGACGACCGCTTGAAGTTGTTGGGGATTCTGAACAGAGAGGCGACCTAACCAAATATCTGCCAACATGCCCGCGTCTGCAGTCTGATCAAATGGGCTATCGCCATCTAACTGCGCGAAACAAGCTTCACAAGGGATTTCGCCCAGCCATGGATCAACATAGGCACAATAGGCAGGTAAAATATTCGGATTGTCTGAACCTGAGTAGTTGAGCGGATCGGTTGTACTGTCGCCTACCAAGGTAACAGCCTTAGGGGCTGGTGACCAATTTGCCACGGCAAAGCGCAAAAAATTGCGTATGGCATCAGGCGAGACTTGACCAAAGCTCCAGGCATCATACACCTGTTGCAAGTCAATGAGTGCAACTCGATACCCTTGCTGGCGGCGATGCTCGATCAGTGGTGCTAGGGTTGCGAAAAACGCGGCTGGAGCCAGATAGATCGCATCGGCTCCCGTAGGCCGAGTAAAATCTACCGGTGTATGGGGAAGTAGCGTTGGGGTGGCGAGCTGCTGCTGATTTGCTACAAGGTAGTGGCGGGCACTTGGCCCATCCTCGAACGTTAGCCGCGTTGCCCAAGGAATTGTCAGCCGCTGAGGTTGTAAAGGATCGGTGATGTCGTACAAGGCTCCTGCAGATGGCAAATCTTGCAGTGTATAACGCCACTGACCATCAGCCCCCCAGAAGGTTGCCCCTTGTCCAGCAAACGCTAACTGAACAGGCATGCGCCAAAGGATCTTATCTAGATAGATTTCGACTAGGCGCCCAGCGGAACTTGGCATTATTGACAAGTTGAACTGTGCGGCCGGTTGCGGTAGGTGAGCAGTAACTTGCCAATTTTCGTAAAGGCTATTGATCTCCCATGGAAGTTCGGTCGCAGTCTGGTCGGTGGCAAGCTTGAGTGTATGTGTGCCGAATGTGCGGGCACTGCCAGTGATGGTCATTTGCGTCCCGGCTGTGAGGGTGAGCGGCAGGTGACTCTCTAGGGTGATGGGAAAAGTCGCGAGCTCATTTGGCTGGGCATTGGGTAGCGCACTCAACACACTAGAGAACCAATGATCCCCATCTACCCCAGACATGGTCGATTCATAGAAACGATTGCGTTCCCAAACTCCGGTCGCAAACGCAGTGTTACGCACTTGCGCTGTTCCCGCAACAACCGACCGTCTCTGCATCTGCAAGCCATTGACCGGTTCCAGGGTTAACCAGTAGATTTCTTCTAGATTCCAGCGATTACCTACCTGGGCCGTGTAGGGAGCAGCCGGGGCATAAAAGCGCACCAATGTATTGGCATCCAACAAGCCATCCGCGTCTTGGATCTCTAGTGCGCTTTCCGCCCCTCGTGGATTGAGTAACCGCAATTTTGCCAAAGCGGCACCCTGCTTCAGGCCAGCTGTCAGTAGATCCGCCCCGCGCAGCAGTTGTAGGCCACTCTCACTTACGACGACCTTGACCGCAGCCGTCGCCGCTGCTGGATTACTCGGTGCTGGTCCAGTGATGGAACCGTACGTCTCGGGCGTTGTCATCAAGGTATGCAATAGCTCAGCCGTCAACAGTTGTCCTGGTAGCGAGGCTTGAAAAGAGGTGGCCAACTGCAAACCTGCGGATGTAGCATAAATTGGGCTGATCGCTACGACGGCAATTCGTTGACCGCGCAAGCGCCCTTCGCGCAAGATAAAGAGGGGGCTAGTTGGCATCTCCATGGGGGGCGATGCCAGTGCTGGAATGAGCGGTTGCTCTGTTTCTTCACTTGGCAGCTGCGTGTGCGGCGTGGTGGTAGCGCGGAGTGGACCCTGCCAGGGAATACTTTCTAGATTGCTGAGTTGGGGCTCATGCTCCGTGTCCACTAAGATAGCTTGCGTTTGGAGGGGGAGTAGATGCCCATCGTAAGGTTGGTGTGGGAAACTGTGGAAGAAGGTGTCAACAGTGCTTAGCGTCGCTGCATTGATGGTCGGGAGTGGCAACTGCCAAGCAAACTCAACCTGCCCCCCGCGCTCGTTGATAGAGAGCGGCGTAAACGAATCCAACTCGACCAACTCATCGTCCACTTGTTCAGGCAACTGAGCCGCAAAGAGAGACGACGGAGGCAACAGCGAGCATAATAGACTTACTAAAAATAATAAAGTGATAAGTTTCTGACGCAACATACTGTCCTTATGTAAGACATTATGTGTATGAATGTATATGGGAGGAGTTTAGGCAATAAAGAGACTAAAATACGCTTTGATGCAACAACAATTGGTCTAAAAAATGAGCACGCCCTGCTCAGTCATACACCGGTCGAGCAGAGCAGTGTTATCGTTACTCTTGGTTGAAATATTGAAAAAACTCTGCGCAGCCTTTTCCAGTGTGTATAGTATAGATTTCCTGGCTAAGATAAGTCTTTGAATAAGCTGTTCAACTTACAATTTTGATTATTTGGATATGATTGAAGCGATCCTACGGTTTTTCGTTTTGGTAATGAGCTATATATGTAAAAGCGTTCTATAAAAGTGCTTGTAGCTCCTCGACTACTCGAGGACCATCAGGGTGAATGAAGTGGGATCAAACTGCCCTAGTATATCAGTGGGGTTTAGGTCAATACATCAGTCATTGGCCTCATTTTTTGTCGGAGCTTTATGCGTCAAAAGGATTAGAAATGCTTACTGAGATTTTGGCCATGTTGTGGCTGACCAAAGCATATGAAGGCTGTAGCACCGGCAATTTCATGAAAGTACCCGTAGATTTACCTTAAGGTTAGCGTTGTCTGGTCCAAAATCCCGACTTTTCGGGACGATAAAAGTCCGGTATAATCAATCATCCGTACGACCCGCTGAAACTACGCAGGCGGGGATTGTCAGTCACTCAGTTGCCAATAGCTTATGAATAACGACGCCCTTTTCCATGGTCCGAATGCAGCCTATGTTTTAGATTTATACGAACGTTATCAGCGCGACCCGCAGTCGGTTGATGACGCCACTAGAAAATTTTTTGCCGAATGGCATCCCCCGCAGCCATCGTCAACAAATGGGGAAACACGCACCTCATTCACTGCCGCAGCTGTCTTATCCGACGTCCATTTGGATAAGGCTGCTAGCGTGGCAAATTTATGTCAATCGATTCGTGAGTATGGTCATCTGGCTGCAGAATTAGATCCGCTGGGTGCCGATCCACCGGGCGATCCATCCTTGACCTTGGCGTATCATGGGTTGACTGAGGAGGATCTGCGCTCGCTGCCTGCCAGCATTGTAGGCGGACCGATTGCGCTCAGAACCGAGAATGCTTGGGAAGCTGTTCAAGAGTTACGCCGAGTTTATTCCACGAGTATCGGTTATGATTATGAACATCTACGCTTGACCGAAGAGCGCGATTGGTTGCGCAACTTGGCAGAATCCGGTGAATTGCGCCCCCCTCAGCAACCTGTCGATGAGGTTGCTCTCCTCAAACGCTTGACCCAAGTAGAGACATTCGAGCACTTTTTGCAACGCTCCTTCCCCGGGAAAACTCGCTTTTCAATCGAAGGGCTGGACATGATGGTGCCCATGCTCGACGAGATCATCAGCCAGTGTGTGGGCGTGGGGATCTACAAGATTTTGTTGGGGATGGCCCACCGTGGGCGCTTGAATGTGCTGACGCACGTCCTACAAAAGCCCTATCGCGAGATGTTGCTCGAATTCAAAGATCCTTCGATTGTCGATTTTTATACAGAGATCAGTGCTCTCGGCTATACAGGTGATGTGAAATACCATGCTGGGGCGGATCGAGCCTTGCGGCAAGATGGGGAAACGGTGGATTTGTTGGTGCGCATGGCCCCCAATCCTAGCCATCTTGAGCATGTGAATCCAGTTGTCGTAGGGATGGCACGGGCTGCTAGCACCATTACCAATGAACCTGGTCCACCGCGCGTCGAACCAAGCCGAACTGTGCCGCTCTTGATCCACGGTGATGCTTCATTCCCCGGCCAGGGAATTGTGGCAGAAACCCTCAACCTGTCGCGGTTAACTGGTTATACCGCCGGCGGCACGATCCATATCATCGCCAACAATCAGATCGGCTTTACCACCGAACCACGCGATGGGCGGAGCACACTCTATGCTAGCGACTTGGCGAAGGGCTTCAAGATCCCCATTGTCCATGTCAATGCCGATGATCCGCTGGCCTGCATTGAGGCTGCGCGTTTGGCTGCCGCCTACACCAACAAATATGAGAAGGACTTTCTGATCGATCTGATCGGTTATCGTCGGTATGGGCATAACGAAGGCGACGAGCCCCGCTTCACCCAGCCGCTCATGTATCAAGCGATCGATAACCACCCGACTGTGCGGCAGATCTGGGCCGATCAATTGCGGGCGGCTGAGCTGGTCGATGCGGAATTGCCCGAACAACTGGTCGAGCAGCAGATGCAATTATTGCAAGGCGAATTAAACAGCTTGGGTGACGAAAGCCGCTTGAACCTGGTGATCAAACCGCCGCCACCAGGCGCAGCCCGCAAGGTAGCAACAGCTGTTCCCGCCGAGACCTTACGCGAGTTACATCATTCCTTGATGCAAACGCCAGAGGATTTCACCGTTCATCCCCGCTTACAGCGGATCCGCCAACGGAGTGCTAAGGCACTAGATGATGCCGACCAACCCACGATCGACTGGACCACAGCCGAAGCGTTGGCGCTGGCTTCGATCTTGGCAGAAGGGACGCCCGTGCGCTTGACTGGTGAAGATGTGTTGCGCGGTACCTTTAGCCATCGTCACGCTGTGCTCTTTGATGCCGAAACCGGCAAACCTTATGTCCCCTTGCACCATATACCTCAGGCCAAGGCCGCGTTTGAAATTCATAACAGCCCCCTCAGCGAAGCGGCAGCAATCGGGTTTGAATATGGCTATAACATCGAACGGCCAGAGCGATTGGTCATCTGGGAAGCGCAGTATGGCGATTTTATCAACGCTGGCCAGTCGATGGTGGATGAGTTCGTTGTTTCGGGGTTTGCCAAATGGGATCAGACACCTTCCCTTGTTTTGTTATTACCCCATGGCTATGAGGGACAGGGGCCGGACCATGTCAGCGCTCGGTTGGAACGCTTTTTGCAGCTTGCCGCCGAAGTGAATATGCGCATTGCCAACCCAACTACGGCTGCGCAATATTTCCATCTGCTACGTCGCCAAACTTTGTTGCTGACCACCGATCCATTGCCGTTGATTGTGATGACGCCGAAGAGTCTGTTGCGCCACCCGCTCTCGCTCTCGTCGTTGAAGGATCTCGCTAACGGCCGCTGGCAGCCTGTGATCGACGATGCCGAGGCCGCGCAACGCCCTGACGAGATCCGCCGGTTGATTTTATGCAGCGGCAAGATTTATGTGGATCTCGTCACCAGTGAATGGCGCGCCCAATCACCTCAGATTGCCATTGCTCGTGTGGAGCAACTTTATCCCTTCCCAGCGGATTGGCTGGACGAAGTATTCAACCGCTATCCCAAGTTGGAAGAGGTCTATTGGGTGCAAGAAGAGCCGCGCAATATGGGCGCCTGGCACTTCGCCGAGCACTACCTCGAATGGGCG
>CAZMRA010000160.1:0-11664 GCA_964568485.1 uncultured Caldilineaceae bacterium
GAGATTGTCGTAATCGGCCTCGGTGCGGCAGATATCGGGAATACCAGAGCGGGGAAAGTCTTCAAAGATTACCGAGCGATAGCTCTTCAGCCCAGTTTTGCGCCCCATCCAAAAAGGGCTACTGGTGCTGAGGGCCAAAATGTGTGGCAACATATAGCGCACAACATTCATCACATCCACCGCAAAGGCGCGATCTTCAATACCGATGTGTACGTGCATTCCGAAGATCAACAAGCGCTGCGCCAGGGCTTGCATCTCTTCCAAAACGCCCATATAACGCGGCAATGGGGTGATGGGCTGATCAAGCCAGCGGCTGAATGGATGGGTCGCCGCTGCCACTACCGCTACTCCTTTGTCGCGGGCGAGCCGGGCAATAAAGCTGCGTTGCTTGACCAATTCTTCGTAGGCCTCGGCGACCGTCCGCGCGACTGGTGTGCCCAGCTCGACCATCGAGGCGTGGAGTTCAGGCTTGATCTCGCGTTCAATCATGACCACTTTATCATCTTCCAAAAATTGGGTGATGAACGAACGCATGGCCCGCGTCTCCGGGTCGACGATCTGATATTCCTCTTCGATACCAATCGAAAGCGAAGGGCGTGCCACCATCCAACCACTCCTCAGTTTGAGCGCACTTTTCAAAAGCTTTGAGATCTGTTGATCTGTGGAACAGTTTTTAGAGTTGTTCTGTCTCTGCGGCTAAGAAATCAATCACAGCATGGATACTTTGATCATGTTCCTGCCAAACTCGCAATTGTTGGTCAGCGCTGGCGCCGCGCTGTACGATTGTCTCCACGTGGGCCAATTCGTCAATGCTGTTGAGCATCCGCGCGTACGGGGCCACTCGCTCTAATAATTCGTGGATCAACTCTCTCGTCGGCACGGCTTGTTCAATCCCCAGATCGAGCAATTTGCCCTCCAGACCATAACGCACTGCGCGCCATTTGTTCTCGGCGATCAACAGGCGCTCGTAAAGCCGGAATTGCATATTGCGCTGCCGCAGATCCACCATCCACGCCACCACCGCTTGGATCAGCGCCGTGACTGCCAGCGTATCGCGCACATTGGGCAACATATCGCAGATGCGGATGACCAACGTGGGGAAGCGGTAGTGCGGCATAATGTCATAGCGCACATGGCTAGCATCGGGGATGCTGTTGGTGCGGAGCAATAAGTCGATATAGGCCCGATATTCTTGATAGCCGCTGAAGTAGCCAGGAATGCCGGTACGTGGCAGCGCATCGAGCAGGACATTGCGATAACTTTTGAGTCCTGTTTTCCGCCCCACCCAGAAGGGTGAGCTGCTCGCCAAGCAGAGGATATGGGGCAACAGATAGCGCATGCTGTTCATGACATCGACGGCGAGTTCGCGATCTTCCACACCGATGTGAACGCGCAGCCCAAAACAGAGCAAGCGGCGCGCAATCATCTGCGCGTCATCGAGGATGGCGCGATACCCAGGCATGAGGGTGGGCCGATTTTCCCAATGACTAAACGGATGCGTGCCTGCGGCGACGAGGCGCGCACCACTGGCATGTACCAACTCGAGCACGCTATTGCGCATCTGGAGTAGCTTTTCGCGCGCCTCTTTGATGTCTGAACAGACCGGTGTCCCTACTTGGATAACCGCATCCGAGAAACGTTGGGTTAGCTCAGCCTCGGGAGTCCGCTCGCGCACGACGAGCTCTTCCGTGGCCATTGATTGGGTCACATAGCCGAGCAACTCACGGCTCTGGGGATCGATGACTTGGTATTCCTCTTCGATGCCGATATTGAAGGAGGGATGGTACATGAATACTCCATGCGGGAGTTCGCTTCCGCATTAGGTGCGTTCTTGGAGCAAAAAGGTTGGAACAACTGAACCGCCACCCGCCGTCACGTTGAGCAGCGTTACTGTACTCAAGCGTGCTAAACAACCGCCTACCGTATCCCCATGGAAGAGGAAGGGATCACAGTCAATCAGGCGCTCGCTGATGTCGACATTACCGCGCTCATCCACCCGCGGGAAAGGTTCGTAAGCGATCTCGGCCCGTTCTTGCAAAATGCTCGGCTCGGACAGCGCGGCTTCGAGCGCCCGCTCCCAGTCGGATGAAGAGGTCTCCCAGCCGATCATGACTCCCTTGCCGCCATATTCATCGTTGGGCTTGAGCACCAAGCGCTCTTGGTTATCTACTGCCCAGGGCAGCAGATCGACCCGTTTCCCACGACGATCAAACGTATAACGCTCTTCGACAATGCGTGTCCACGGGATATGCTCTTGGATGGCGGCGCGCTGCTCCGAAGTGAAAAGTCGTTCATTGCGCTCATCCGAAGCGAGGGCAAAACTCGCTTTTTTGTGGACCAATTTGCAGGTGAAGGGGTTGACCATGCAGACGGCGCCCGCTCGCAGAGCGTCGATCAAGGGGTGGTTTAAGCCATATTGGCGCAGCAATTCACTGGTCAATACGCGTTTGTAGACGAAGTCGACCTCGCGTTCGCCGGCATACAATTTGCCGGCTTGGAATTCCAATTCGTCGGGCGTGCAAATGGTCGCTTCGATGCCATGCTCTGCAAAGTAATCTTGAAAGAGCTGGAATTCGCTGAGAGTCGGCACATCTGCCCAATCCACAATGGCAATGTCGGGTAGCTTGGTACGGTTGCCTCGCCAGGTGTAATAGACACGCAGCAAAGCCTCAAGGGCATGGGGACGCGCATCCAACGAGGTGACCTCATAACGAGTCTGGAACTGCTGCATGATCGGCGTGGCTAGAAAGAGCTCGGCCAACTCGTCGTTATAGGCCATGCCTGCGGGACTTTCGCCATTAAACTCAATAAAATTGAGTGACCACCGCTCGCCATCGCGTGCAAAAAAGCTGTCCAGCCGGGCCGTGGGAATGTTGGTTTGATAGCCTGTTGGGATCTGGATCAATTGCTCTTCGGCGCTGTCTAAGAAAAGCTGGCGGCGAAATTGAGAATCCGCCAACAGGACATCTGTCAATCTGCGAAAGACACTCAGAGTCAGCTCGGTACGTTCACGGAGAAATTGGTAATGGGCTGGCGTATGAAAAAGGGGCCGCAAGACGGTACACAGGGGGCGTTCCCCGAAGAGCAGATTATGACTGTGCATCCCCGCGACCAGCTCTTCCCAGCTCTGTTGAGCCAGGTTCCCAGTAAGACAAAGATCGTGATAGTGGTCGATGGCAGTTTCGAGTTTAGTCATCAGATCCGCCTATGGTCTTGCGGTTGGTTGGAACCAAAAGCTAGGCCAGAAAAAGCTATTAGTTTTCAACAAAGGTAAGGTATGGATGTTCAAGCAGTAGTTGGAGCCGGGGTAGTCACGAATGCGTTTCTCAAAATCTTTAGGCCCCGTTGGTTGTGTTGACAGTATGCGCACGTCACAACAACCGATTTTGAGATGACTGCTCGCATTATAGCCGCTTCCGCGGAGTTAAGCAACCACTTTTTACGAGATGCCTAAACGTGCTGACACTTCGCTTGTTGCTGCTCCGGAATGCCGCTCAGACAGAAAATCGCCTCGCATAGTCAGGGGCTTGACTTGAGGCGATTTTGGGCTACGGCTGGTGATGAATGCGGATCAATCAGTTGGTAATGCGAGCCAATAGCCCCAGCAAAAGTTGAGTCAAGCGCGGCACGATGAGCTGTCCGGCAGCTTGGACTTCTTCATGCGATGGTTCGCCTTCTGCATCCACCACGTCGATACAGAGATTGGTGATGGTGCTGATCGCCAGCACCGCCATGCCCGCGTGATGGGCCACAATGGCTTCGGGCACGGTGCTCATGCCGACTGCGTCGGTGCCGATAGATCGCAGGAAGCGGATCTCTGCGGGCGTTTCAAAATTGGGGCCAGCGACGAAGGTATAAACGCCGCGCTGGAGTGGCAATTCGTATTCTGTAGCAACTTGTTGCGCCAGATTACGCAGCTCGCGCGTATAGGCCCGATTCATCGGCGGGAAGCGTACGCCAAACTCGTCTAGATTGGGTCCCCGCAGCGGGTTTTGACCAGCCAGCCCTACAAAGTTAATGTGATCCTCGATTAGCATCAAATCGCCCACGGCAAAGTCCTGATTCACCCCACCCGCGGCGTTGGTCAAAATCAACGTCTGGATGCCTAACTGGCGCATCACGCGGATCGGCAAGGTCACCTGGGCGAGCGAATAGCCTTCATAAAAATGAAAGCGACCCTGCATGGCACAGACAGTGACGCCAGCCAACTTGCCAATCACTAAACGGCCCGCATGCCCAGCAACGGTGCTGACTGGGAAATGAGGAATCTCGTCGTAGGGAATGGCTTCAGCTTGCTCAATCTGTTCGGCCAGAGGTCCTAATCCGCTGCCCAAGACCAAGCCGACAGTCGGGCGGTGGGCGGTGCGGGCGCGGATTGCGGCGGCGGCTTCTTCGTAGTGGGTCAGGGTGAATTCTGCAGACATAGTGGCCTTAATGGTTGCCATTGAGATGCTTGGTCTTGTCCACCTGTTTGATCACGGGCTGGCCATCGATCGTCAACTCTGGGACATTGTTATTGGCCATTTGACGATAGACTTGTGTGGAGCTGAGGTTGGCATACCCTAAGCGCTCTTTGACCTCGCGTAAGGCCGCACCAGAATTGAGCAAGTGCGCTGCAAAGCTATGGCGCAACGTGTGTGGCGTGATCGGTGTTTGGATGCCGATCTGCTTCACATACCGCTTGATGATCAACCACAAGCCCTGGCGCGTCAAGCGCTGGCCGCGATGATTCAAAAAGAGGGCCGGCTCGTTGCGATCTACAATCAGATCCAACCGAGCTTCGTTCAGATAACGAGCCAACACTGCAGCTGCATCCCCGGTGATCTCTACGCTGCGGCTGTGTTTGCCATTGGCATTACAGTGGATTACTCCTTCCGCAAGTCGCACGTGCGCTAAGTCCAGCTCCACCAATTCACTGACGCGCATGCCGGTTGCATAGAGCGTCTCGAGTAGAGCACGGTCACGCAGGGCATTGGGTGAATGAGATTTTGCGGGTTCGGCCAACAACTTTTCAATCTCATGGCTCTCCAGCGCCCTCGGCACACTTTTGGTGACTTTGGGCAGGCGAACAGCTTTGGCAAAGTTATGTTCGATCCAGCCATTGGCGGCCAAAAACTCACAAAAGCGTTTGGTCGCGGCTAATTTACGGGCGATGGTTGCCGAAGAGTATTTTTTTGAGGTGTTATTGTTCAAAAAAGAGACGTAATCATTCAGGTTTGCTGCGCAGAGGGCTTTCCAATGTTGGACAGGGGGGGTGGCGGTCTCGTTTAGAAATTCAATAAACTGGGTTAAGTCATTGCGGTAGGCGGCAATTGTGTTGGCCGAACGGCCTTGTTCTTGCACCAAATATGCCAAAAAATCAACAACCTGTTGTTCCATCTATCTCTCCTGGCCTACCCCTTCGGCCACCCTTCCTGGTGCAGGCGCGATAAACTATCCGATCTGCTATACGTACCGATCGACAGTGAAAGACCAGCTTTGGGCTTCGGTCCAGATTTCACGACCCCATGCGTTGCGCTTAAGCGTGGCCAATTGTATCATAGGGCAGTGGTAACAACCAAGGATTTGGGGTGGTTGGTGGTATGAGCATTACTTGCCTTTGATCAAATACCACTTGTCCGACGTTATTCGTGTAACGTCGTTTGTTCTTTATTGCGAATACATGCAACCTTTCTCTGCCCAAGTTACGCCACACGAAACCGTGGTGGATCTACAACAATTTACAATCGATTTTTTCACCTTCTGGGGAGCAACGATCACCCAGCAGGGTCGCAAAAAGCAACAACGCTATCTGGTGAAGTTGCCTGAGTCACTCGTCAGCCACTTTGGGCAACCGACCTTACAATTGTGCTTCCGCTCCGCCGAACTTGAACCTGGCTGGGAATTATTAACGCCTGGCAGCCGGATTTTTGACCGTATGATGTCCTTGTTGGATGAGCGTGGCGCAATGAGCCATTTACGTTTGCCCGCTCATCATAGTGGTGGCGAACGTTTGCTGCGGGCGATTCACCCAGTGAATGCCTCGATTGCCAATTTGCGCATGCAAGAAGAGCAGCAATATTGGGTGCTCTTCCAGTGGCGCATTACCTATCGCGCGGATGACAAGCGCGAAGAGCTCTACACGATCATACTTGATGAGCAAGGCAATCGCCTACCCAAAGTAGGAGAGGTCCAGGCCGGAGCCACTGCGGTGGATCTTGACCAGGTACTGCGCGACGCTGAGCCGGTGCTGCCGGAGCAGAACGAGATGGGCCAGCCCCTGCCCGCACGCCTGCCACCGATGACTCACTTGATGCGCTTGGCCGAAAGTGCGCGCAAATATGCCATCTATCATGCTGATCTACGTTGTGTTGGCTACGAAGCAGAAATTCTGCCCCGCCTCTACAAGACGTTGAACCGGTTGACTGCGTACTATCAGCAACAGATGGAGGAAACCTACGATGCGCACGATCCTGATGGGGAGAAACGCAGCACGTTGGAGTTGGATCTCCAGCGCAAAGTGGCGGAAGAAGTGGAAAATCATCGTTTGCGCGTCGATGTGCATTTGATCAGCTATGCCATCTTGCAGGCCCCGGTCGCAACTGCCGAGGTCACTCTCTACACTGGCGGACAAGAAACCAGCTTGCGGGTAGCGCTGAATCGCTACACCGGCCAATTGCACCGACCGCACTGTCAGTCATGTAACCAAGAAACGACAAAAATCGCCATCGATCGCCACGGTCATATCACCTGCGACGATTGTTTGCACCAGTGTGCAACTTGCCAAGAGATTCTCTGTGAGCAGTGCGGAGTTGCGCCTTGCCCAGTCTGCCAACAAGAAAATTGTGACACCTGCGGGCGCTTGTGTTGGGCCTGTGGCGAGCGCGCCTGCGCCGAACACAGCGGCCAGTGTCCCATCTGCAGTGATGAAGTTTGTTACGCCTGCCAAGCTGAATGTGCGCATTGCGGCACGCGTCAATGTCGTAGCCACCTGCGCGCTGATCATGTCGCGGCGGGACGCAGCCAAGTCGAGTTGATCTGCGCCACTTGCGCGGTTCGCTGCCCGGGTTGTCAACAATACAGCCGCCACACGGGCCTATGCAGCACGAGCGGTCAGCGTTTCTGTGAGGAATGTTTGGGCACTTGTACCCGCTGCGGCAACCACTTTGGTCCTGGCTTCTTTCACACCATCGACGGTTGGAGTTATTGCACCAATTGCTTGGAGACCTGTCCTCAGTGCCAAGCTTATACACCAACGGCCGAAGTATGTGGTGAATGTGGTACGGCCTGTTGCGCCGCCTGCGGTGACGTGTGTGATCACTGCCAGCAACGTTTTTGTCAAGCGCACATTCACCGCTCCGATATCTGTGAGCACCGACTCTGCGCGGCACATAGTGCGCACTGCCATTGTTGTGAGCAGCCAGTTTGCCCGCTCTGCGAGCCAGTCTGTGGAATTTGCGAACGGCCATTTTGTGCTGCTGACGCCAGCACTTGTGCCTTTTGTGGACAAAGCTATTGTCGCGAGTGCGTACGCCGCTCCGGCTTGTGCGATACCTGCGCGACGGCCTCGCGCACCAGCCAACGAGTGGCCATTATGGAAGAACCAGGAATCGCCGACCCGAAATTGGCCAAGGTGATCCGCAACTTTCACTGGTCGCGTACGGGCAATCAGCGCTACACCATCTATATTGGCGATGGCACGCTGGCTACGCAAATGGTCGTGGTGATGGACAAATTGCACGATCCGCCGAAGGTTGTGCAGATCCGCAAATCGCCCCCCTTAGAGGCCCTTTTAAGGAAATTATGGCGCTGAGCAACTTGGCCGTTGAGACCCCCGGCGTTTGGTTGAGCGCACGTGCTGCGTTGGCGCAGCAACATCTGGCCGATTGCCAACTTTGCCCGCACCAGTGTGGCCCCGTGCGCGCAACGGGTCGCGGTGTGTGCCGGGTGGGACCGGTGAGTTATATCGCTAGCGAGATGTTGCACCTGGGCGAAGAGTCAATGCTGCGCCCGGCGCATGCTATCTTTTTTAGTGGCTGTACTGCGACTTGTAGCTTTTGTACTGCGGCCAAATTTGCTTTCCGACCTACCTACGGGGTGGCGGTGACGCCTGTGCAACTCGCTGAACGCATTGTGTTGCGCCAAACCGAGGGCGCCCGTTCGCTGTGTTTTATCGGTGGTGATCCCGTGCCACATATTCCGTTTATCTTGGCGACTTTGGCCGCGCTAGGTGAGCGCAAGCGCATCCCCGCGGTCTTGAATAGCAATTTTTATCTCAGCGCCGATGCTCTCGCCTTGTTGGATGGTGTGCTCGACATCTATCTGCCCGATCTCAAATTTGGCCCGGCAACCGGTGTTCAGAGCTGCGGCGAACAGATCGGGGGCATGCCCGACTACTGGCGCGTGGTCACGGGCGCGATCGACCAGTTATACCAGCAAGGGGCACGGTTGCTGATCCGCCACTTGTTGACGCCCGGTCATTGGGAGTGCTGTACAGTGCCAATCTTGCACTGGTTGGCCGAGCGGCCCGGTTTGGAGATTAGCCTGTTGACGCAGTACTTGGCCCCGGCTCATGCGCGTGGCGCGCTGGCGGCAACCCTTTCTCAAGCCGAAATTGACCAGGCCCAGCAATTGGCGCAGGCGTTACAATTGAACCTGGTTTCCTAAAGCAAATCACCCAATGACCACAGCGGCCATTGGGTGATTGTCAACTAGGGTGGCGTTATGCGCACTAGGCACACACCACCTTTCCCGCCTAATTACTTCCCTGCTTGACGGGGATCTTCCACCAACTCCAACACATTCCCGTCTGGATCAAAGAAGAAGCAGATCCGCACGTCTTTGAAATTGTTCGGCGCGCTCCGAATCTTGACCCCTTTGGCGACCAATTCAGCATGGGCAGCATCAACATCTTCAACGTGCAGGGCTAAGTGGTTAATGGCGCCTGGCTCGCTGTTGGGAGCCGGTGCATTGTCGCTGCCAATCAACTCGATGGTTGTGCTGCCGATACCGATAAAAATGATCGAAACATCATCCCAGCGCCGCGTGACCGGAAACCCCAGTGTCTCCGTGTAGAAGCGCTCCATGGCCTCGAAATTTCGTGTAAGAATGGCAACGTGATGAGTTGCTTTGAGTTGCATCGGTTGAACCTCTTTCTACTTTGGCGGATGCCAAATCTGCGAACTAATTCCAAACGACCGGGAGGGTGGTTCTTTGCCTTTTTACTTACGCTCGTTGAAACACTTGTACCTGCGGGGTGAAGGTGGCGCCTGCATCGAGCGGGAACATGGGCCGTCGGCAACGAGTATGCCCCAATCGGGGTAGATTGGCGCTCGTCGAGCCATCGGCGTCGACGTTGAGCATGGCGGTGGCCCAATCGGCGAACATGTGCGGCTGGCAGTGGGGTGATTTCACCACGACCGCATCAAAATAGCGCGGCTCCTGCCCATGCGCATAGAAAAGTGAACGGTCATAGAGGCTCACGGGGCGCGTTGTGGCAACCACGGTCAACCCGCCACTTTCGAGCACCGCGGAAGGACCGGCATCCCAGATCGAGCGATGCGATTCGTTGATAAAGCGGCCATCTGAGAGTAGCCGCACTTCCGCATCGACCGGTAACGGGGTAAAGCGGGAATCGAGTTGGCCGCCCAGCGTCACCTGCACGCGACCGCCGATCCCGGCCGCCATGGCCGCGGCGACCGCAGGCGGATCTACCACCGGTGCAAGCACACGCCCCTGATAGCCACCTTCCACCAGCGCACGGATGATCTCATTGCTATCGCCCGACGCTCCAGAGCTGGTCGCATCCGCCGCATCCACCAGCATGACCGTGCCTTGACCCAGCAATTCTTTGGCTTGGGCCACGGCTTCTTCCAGGCTGATCAACGGTTGGAAGAGGCGCTCGCGCACGGCCCAGAACGCATTCGCCAGCCGGAGCGCTTCCTGCTTGGCCCATTCAACATCACCGTCGGCGACCACAAAACTGTTGGTGGCTAGATCCAGCACATCGGTAAAGGGATTGCCAATCATGATGCCGGCCGAGAGCCCGCGTTCGCTGGCTTCCAGGGCTTGCGCTTCCCGAATCAAGTCGCCGTAGAGGCCAGTGGCGGTGATTAACTCTGGTCCACGTACCAACGCCGGAATGCGCACATGCGCGGTGACCGGCTTGGCTTCGCCCGCGAGGATGCGAAAGAGCACTTTGGCCGCTCGTACGCCGGTCTCGTAGAAATCCACATGCGGATAAGTGTGATAGGGGACAACTGCATCGCTGTGGCGCAACATGCGGTCGGTCAACACGCCGTGCAGATCAAGCGAAATCACCACCGGAATCGTTTCGCCAACAATCTGGCGGATCTCGGCGAGCAACCAGCCCTCGGGGTCATCTTCGCCTGCAACCGCCATTGCGCCATGTAGGGACAAATAGATGCCATCGACCGGCAGTGCGGCGCGCACCGCACTCAAAAATTCGCTGCTAATGCGCTCGAAACTCTCAGCGGCCAATGTGCCGCCGGAGGTGATGGCGCGAGCACTATAGGTGGGCACCAGTTCAATGTTGCTCTGCTCGGCAAACACATCCAGCGCGCCGCCGATCTCGGTTTTTAGCCCTTGATGAAAGTCGAGCAACGCTGCGCCATGCGAAATATCAAAGTCGGCGTAGCTGCTAGTTACCGGGTTAAACGACGAAACTTCTTGCTTACATTCGCCGATCAGAATGCGGGTCACAGGTAGATCCTTTCTGCATGTCCCTGGAGGGTTTATGGCGTTTCACCTAAACAGAAGATGATTGCCAGCATTATAGCGAACATCCAAGCAATTGCTACCACCCGCCGATGCGCAAATGACAAAGCCTGGTGATGCGGAAAAAAGACTGAGCCCTTTAGGGCAATAGATTTGGTTGCTCTATAATTGATGTATTGGTGTCGCCTGCCGCTCGACATCCCTGGCGTCGTTCTGGCAATCGGTAGGCGGATCATGTGCCTAATTTCCCCAGCGTGTGTCCCAACACGCCGCCTTGTCATTTTGCAAACTAAGCAATACCAAGCGCACGAGGTTTGAAACCCAATCCCCCTCAACCCAGTATTATAGTTGTCCATGTTTTGGTTGGCTCTGCAGCGACGCACCAACCAGTGTCATGGCGTTGCAACGCTATGTGGTTTTGGTGTGGCGTGGGCTTGGTAACAGCTAGGCTGTCCAAAGTATTCGTTATTGGAGCGATTGAGAAAGTATATGCAACAGAAGCACGACCAAGAATCTTTTCAGGAACAAGCGATCCGCGACATCGTTCGGCGCGCGCTGGATGAAGATATCGGCGATGGCGACGTCACTTCCATGTGTACCGTGCCGCCGGAACTCATGATTGAAGGCAAATTTATTACCAAAGCCGCGGGGATCATTGCCGGGCTTGAGATTGCTCGCCTGGCCTTTGCCTTGCTGGACGAGCGGGTGCAATTCCAGGCGCACGTGACCGATGGGACTTTTGTCGAATCCGGCACTGTGATCGCCACCGTGTATGGCGCTGGCCGCACGTTGCTCAGTGCCGAACGGGTTTCCCTCAATTTCCTGCAGCGGATGTCGGGCATTGCGACTGCAACCAATCAATATGTGAAGGCTGTGGCCGGTACCAAAGCCAAGATTCTCGATACCCGCAAAACGTTGCCAGGTTTGCGGCACGCACAGAAATACGCG
>CAZMRA010000161.1:0-11602 GCA_964568485.1 uncultured Caldilineaceae bacterium
TCCAATCCCAAGGAATCCGTGTCCTACGCCCACCGATCTACACCGGCCCGGCCCTTTACTTCAACATGACGATTCATCCATTCGAATTGAAGGAATTTCGGCAAGCCCTGGCCTATGCGATGGATCGGGATGAAAATGCCACGGTTGCCATGGCTGCCTCGGGCAAACGGCAAGTCTACATGACTGGTTTCTCCGACAACCTGGTACCACTTTGGCTCACCGAAGAGACCCAATCCGCGCTGAATTCCTATGAGTACAATGCTGCTACCGCCGAGGAGATTCTCCTTGGGCTGGGCTTCACCCGCGACAGCGATGGCGTCTGGCTGGATGATACCGGTGCCCGCATGGAGTTTGAACTGACCGCACCAGCAGAATTCGCCGACTGGTCAGCCGCGGCGGAGAATTTGGCCGAACAACTTACCGAGTTTGGGATCGCCACCACCTTCCGTGGTGTCAACTTCCAACAACACCCGATCGATGTCGACGATGGCAATTTCCAATTAGCCATTCGCGGCTGGGGCGCCGGCAACCCACATCCGCACTTCAGCTATAACCAAAACTTCCGCTTCCATAACCCGGCATTTGGTGGTCAAGGTGCAGACGGTTCGGGTAGCACGGATAAGCCCGGTATGTCGTTTGACCTCCAAGTCAGCACCGACAGCGTTGGTGATGTCGATCTCGGTGCATTGACTGATGCGGCGGGCAAAGGCAACGACGAAGAAGGGCAAAAGGCCGACATCAACACCTTAGCCCTGGCCTACAACGAATTGTTGCCGCAGATCCCCCTCTGGGAGCGCTATGGCAACAATCCAGCCGCCTCCGTCCGCGTCACCGGCTGGCCAGAAGATGACGATCCAGTCTATCTGAATGGCCCCTATGCCGATGCCTTCGCCGTGGTATTGATGTTAGAAGGCCGCCTGGAACCCGTCCGCTAAGAATGCAGATAGCAGAATTAGGGATTCACGGATAGGCAGAGGATAATAAGGATTATGCATCGGGACGTTGATAATCCCGATGCATAATCAACCTTGAGCCCGTATTCCTGGATCCTGCAGCTATCCTTATGACCAACCTTCGTCTGCTCACCATTATCTCTGCCCTGACCATGGCGGCTACGGGCATCAGTTCGATCCTCACTTCGCTCTATCTCCAATCGCTAGGGGCTACTTTCTCACAAATCGCCTTCATCCAAGCCAGTGTGGTGATCACCACGCTGGTGGCCAGCTATTTATGGGGCCGCTTTTCTGATCAACTGGGGCGGCGCAAACCCATCCTCGTCATCGGCTTGGCCATCATCGGGATCGCCTATTTCTTTCTGAGCCAAGCCCCAACGAGTGGATGGGCTTGGGCAGCGCGGGTCTTTGAGGGCACCGGGAGCGCGGCATACGCCACACTCAGCCTAGCGATGATGGGTGATTTGCTGGAAAAAGAAAAACAGCGTGGGCGGACCATTGGTGTTTGGCGAGGGCTTGGCTCACTCTCCTTTGCGATCGGCGCAGTCAGTGGCGGCTGGATTGCCGAACAGACCACACAGGCCACCGCATTGTTGATGTGTGTCGGTCTCTACGGTACTGCCGCATTCTGTGCGCTGTGGTTGCGCGATCTGCAACCCCAACTAGCAACAACCAGTCCCCAGCCGGTGAATACAACATCACCCCAAGCAACAAGCCCGACGAGCAAGCCAATGTTGCCGTTCATCTTTCTGTTGGGCGTCTTCTTTTGGATCTGCGCACATTCAGCCTCAGCCTCGATGTGGCCCAATTATATGCAATCGTTCGGCTACACATCCACCGCCAGCGGCTTTTTATGGGGCATGGCGGCCGTTGTCGAAATGGTGGTGATGTATTTTGCGGGCTCCTTCTCCGATAAACTGGGACGTCCGCCATTGATGGTGGTTGGTGCGCTAGGCATCTCCCTGACCAATTTGGGCTATCTCATGTTAGCTGGCTTCTTTCCCGCCTTATTGGCCATCCAATTGATGCGTGGGGTTGGTTTCGGCAGCTATACAACCGCGGCCATGACCTTTGCAGCCGAGCATGGTGAGCAAAAGTCCCGCGGCCGCAAAACGGGGATTTACAACACGGCCACCAGCGCGGGAGGACTGATAGGCACTTTTATCGCGGGGAATTTGGTACAATTCTTAGGCTTTGGTACCTTGTATGCAACTTGTAGCGTATTGGCGCTCACGGGTGCGATCTGCTTCTGGGCATTAAACCGACACACGACCAATCAACTTGCACCATCGGAAAGTGCGACCGGATAGATGCTATCAAGGGCGAAGCGTGAGCAGTGAGTCGTCAAGCGGAGAAAATAAAACGTCAACAATGATGGATGGGAATGGTAGCAAGCGCTCTGTCTGCCAGTAGGCAAGCATTTACTATTCCTAGCAATTTATCTTTATTGAAGAAGAATTGAGCAGAAAATGGCCGACAACGATTTTTTAGTCCCCAGGTCAGTCGATTTTAACGAGTGGTACAATTCTCTCGTTCTGAAGGCAGAATTGGCCGACTATGGCCCCGTGCGCGGCACGATGATTGTCCGCCCCTACGGTTGGAGTCTCTGGGAAAATATTCAACAATCCCTGGACCGCCGCTTCAAAGCAACTGGGCACCAAAATGCCGCCTTCCCGATGTTTATTCCGCTCAGTTTTATGGACAAAGAGGCCAGTCATGTTCAAGGTTTCGCGCCGGAACTGGCCGTTGTCACTCATGGCGGTGGGGAGGAGTTAGCGGAGCCATTAGCGGTCCGTCCAACTTCGGAGACGATTATTGGTCATGCCTATGCGAAGTGGGTTCAGAGCCACCGCGATCTGCCGATCCTGCTAAATTTGTGGAATAGTGTGGTACGTTGGGAGATGCGCACCAAGCTCTTTTTGCGCACCCTCGAATTCTATTGGCAAGAGGGCCACACAGCACACGCCACGTCGGAAGAGGCCCAAGAAGAGACGCGGCGCATGTTGGATGTCTACACCGATTTTGCGGTCAACGAAGCCGCCATCCCGGTGATCCCAGGTGAAAAGTCGGAGAATGAACGTTTTGCCGGTGCCCAAATGACCTTGACCATCGAGGCGATGATGGGGGATGGCCGCGCCCTGCAGTCCGGCACTTCGCACTTTATGGGTCAGAACTTCGCCAAAGCCTTCGACATCAAATTCCAAGATACATCCAACCAATGGCAATACTGTTGGACTACCTCGTGGGGTCTCAGCACACGCTTCATCGGCGCTATCATCATGACCCACGGCGACGATGCCGGTCTAGTGCTACCGCCACGACTGGCGCCAATCCAAACAGTGATCGTGCCGATCTACCGCAAAGATAGCGAAAAGACGAATGTGCTGGCAGCGGCCGAAAGTATCCACCAGCAGCTGACCGATTTGGGCATCCGCAGCAAGGTTGATTTGCGCGAGCAACTCTCCCCGGGCTTCAAATTTAACGATTGGGAGCTCAAGGGCGTGCCCACTCGCATTGAGATTGGTCCGCGCGATGTGGAGAATGGGACATTGGTGGTTGCCCGCCGCGATCAGCGCGGCCGCGAAGGCAAACAATCGATTGGTCGCGACCAACTGGCCGCCGTGATCCCCGAGCTCCTGCGCCAAATTCAACAAAATCTGTTAGAAAAAGCTACGCAATTTCGCGATGAGCACACCAGCACCCCGACGAATTACGAGGAATTTAAGCAGGCCATCAACCAGGGCTTTGCTCGAGTATGGTGGGCTGGTAGCAGCGCCGACGAAAAGCGCATCCAAGAAGAGACCAAAGCGACATTGCGCTGTCTGCCATTGGAACAACCTGAAGGCAGCGGCACCTGCTTCTACACTGGCAAACCAGCAAACCAAATTGCAATCTTTGCGCGCTCATATTGAGCTTTCGCTGTAAAATTTGGCTGCAGCAATCTCATCGTCATTCAGATTACTTATGGAATGTAACCCATGAAACGAGTAGGCATTATTGGAGCGGGCAATATTGCTCGCATTCACGTGGCAGGCTGGTTAAATCTACCAGTCGAGCTAGTGGGGTACTATGATGCAGTACCCCAAGCCGCACAAGGGTTTGCCGAGCAATATGGCGGTAAAGCCTTCACCGATCTGCCGTCGCTGCTGGCGAATGTGGATATTGTTGACATCTGCGCGCCTGCGCACGTGCACAAGGAATTGGTCATTGCCGCAGCCCAGGCTGGCAAGGCGATTGTCTGCGAGAAGCCGCTGGCCCGGAGCCTGGCCGATTGTATCGAGATCGTCGAGACCTGCGAGCGGCTCAACGCCCCGCTCTTTGTCGCCCATGTGGTCCGCTTTTTTGCCCAATTTGCGGCGGCCAAAGCGGCGATCGACGCTGGCGCCATCGGCAAGCCGGGGGTCATCCGCACGATCCGCTCTGGCTCTTTCCCCCAAGGCCGCGCTTTCTTTGCCGACTTTAACCTGAGTGGCGGCGTCATCTTGGATGTGGGCATCCATGACATTGATTTTCAACGCTGGTGCATGGGCGATGTCGAACGGGTCTTTGCTCGCGGCCTCACCTTTACCGAATTCCCCCGCCGCGACCATGCGCTGATCACCTTGCGCTTTACCAATGGCGCAGTCGGCCATATTGAATCGGGCTGGGCCGCGCCTCCCGGCCAGTGGCGCACCCGCTTGGAGATCAGCGGTGACGGCGGCACCATCGAATGGGACGCAGAAGATCCACAACCGATCGCCAAGATCATGGTGAATCCCGAAGGGACCGGCAAAATCCGCAGTGATCTCAGCCCATTGGCACCCGAGGACACCCCTTACCAAGCCGAATTGGCCCATTTCCTAGAATGCCTAGAGGCGGGCAAGCCCTTCCTGATCACCCCGCGGGATGCCCTAGAAGCCGTCAAGACCGCATTAGCGAGCATCGAATCGGTGCGTACGGGCAAACCGGTAACGTTGGCCAACTTTCAGCCATGACATCCATTTTTGAAGATGCTAGAGGAGTAATCAGCGTGCATGCAAATCCTCTTCGCCTGGGCGTTCTGAGTGTTGCCCATGGCCATGCCAATAGTTATGTTGCCGGCTTGCGCGGACGGACCGATGTTCAGCTCGTTGGCATCTATGATGATCACACGGAGCGCGGCCAACAATTCGCCCAACGCCATAGCCTCACTTTTTATGCCAGTGCCGATGCTCTGCTCAACGAGGGGCTCGATGGCGTGATCATTTGCGCCGAAAATGCTAATCACCGGCCGCTGACCGAAGCCGCGGCGGGGCGCGTCAAGGCGATTCTCTGTGAGAAGCCCATCGCCACGACGTTGGCCGACGCCCAAGCCATGATTGACATCTGCGAGCGCACCCAGACCAAATTGCAGATCGCCTTTCCGGTGCGCTATTCCCCGCCGATCCAATGGCTTAAGCAGACGCTCGATCAAAATGAGCTCGGCCAGATTTACGCAGTGCAAACCACCAATCATGGCTCCATGCCGGGCAATTGGTTTATCGATCGCCACTTAGCTGGCGGCGGTGCGGTCATCGATCATACCGTCCACGTGATCGATCTGCTGCGCTGGTTCTGGCAGACCGAAGTGACCGAAGTTTACGCCGAAATTGGGGAAAGCCTGCTGCATCCAGAGTTGGGCATCGATGATGTTGGCATGCTCTCGTTCACACTGGCCAATGGCATCTATGGCACCTTGGACACCAGCTGGTCTCGCTCGCCCAGTTACCCGACTTGGGGCGATGTGAAGATCGAGGTTACTGGCGAAAAGGGCCTCGTTTTTGTCGATGCCTTCCGCCAGCATCTGCAGGTGAGTTCAGAAAAAACTGGCAAAACCAGTTGGCGTGGCTGGGGCAGCAATATGGATCGCGGCTTGGTTGATGATTTCATCGATATGCTCAAAACCGGTCGCGAGCCTTCGATCACAGGTTTGGATGGCTTACATGCCCTTGAAGTGGCACTCGCCGCCTATCAATCTGCTGCCACCAAAGAGCCTGTTTCGTTGCCACTCGCATGAGCATGAATTCTGTATTCTGCAGCAACAAACATCGGTAATTCCTACCCATACTTTGCAAGGAGCGCCGTTATGAGTACTGCAACACCTACGCTACGTCTTGGTACCTCCACCTATTCGTATTGGCATTTCACCCCCCAAGTCACGCCAATCGAAACTGTGTTGGAAGCTGCCCACGACCTCGGACTACATGGCATTGAAATTTTACATCGCCAGTTGGCCAGTGAAGAGAATAGCTATCTGCAGGGGCTCAAACGGCGCGCCTTTCAACTAGGCTTAGATCTCTACAATCTCAGCATTCATCAAGATTTTGTCTGGGAAAGCGCCGAAGAACGCCAAGAGCATATCGATCACACCATTCGCTGCATCGAGCTAGCCAATAACCTGGGCATTGGCTCGATCCGCGTTAACTCTGGCGGCTGGCGTAAAAAAGGCAGTTTCGATGAATTGATTGCAGCCAAGGGCTGGGTTGAACCTTGGGAAGGCTACACGAAGGACGACGGCCTCAAATGGTGTGTCGATGCCATCCACGCTTGCTTACCGCATGCCGAACGTCATGGGGTGATGCTACTGTTGGAGAATCACTGGGGGCTGACCACCTTTGCCGAGGATATGGTCTATCTGCTGGAAACGGTTGATTCGCCCTGGTTCAAGGCGATTCTCGACATGGGCAACTTTATCTTCGAACCGGATATGTATGCGGCAATGGAACGGATCGCTCCTTATGTCTGGCTGGCCCACGCCAAAACCTATTTCGGTGGCGGCACATGGTACTCGCTGGATCTCGATTACGCGCGCGTCTTCCGGATCTTGCTCAACACAGGCTTTTCAGGCTATGTCTCGATCGAGATGGAAGGCGCCGAAGCCGCCGAGACCGCTGTCCCCAAAAGCATCGCGACCCTGCAGGCAGCTTGGCAAGCCGCGCTGACGAGTTAATTTTCCATCGGGTATCTTCTGGCTCGCCTGGTTCTCATGACTACACGAATAATTCGGACATAAGGAATGAAAGCACTAATTCTGGCTGCGGGTTCTGCACAAACTGCTGATTCTTCTGCCTGGTTGTTGCAACGGCTCGGTGACCATGCCGTGATCGATTACGTGCTCAAGCTAGCCCAATCGTTGGTGGCAGCGGACGATATTTATGTTGTGGTCGAGCAGGCCGACAACGAGATCGCCACCCACCTTGGGAATCAATTTCAGTATGTTGTACAGCACGAACGGCTCGGCACGGGTCATGCGGTGCTGGCCGCCGCCGAACAGATAGCCAATTACACAGGCCCCTTGCTGATCTTATATGGGGATACGGCGCTGCTACACCCGTCCACCTTATTGGGCTTGGCAACCCGCCATCGCCTCACCAGTGCTAGTTTGACTTTGCTGGCGGCGATCACCGACCAGCCCCTGCCCTATGGCCGCATCTTGCGCGACCAAAGCGGGCGGATCGTCGAGGTAGTAGAAGCCAGCCAGGCCACGGCCAGCGAACAGCAGATCAAAGAGCTCAATATCGGCGCTTATGTTGTGGATTCGGCTGCCCTTTGGCCGGCCTTGCGTCGAGCAGCCGAAGTAGCAGCGACCAGCCACATCAACTTCACCGCGGCGATCCGGCAATTGGTACGCGCCGGAGGGAAAGTGGAGCGCTATCTCGCGCTCGATGAAGATGAACTGCTCGGTATCAACAACCCCGAGGATCTGGAACGGGCCCTCTTTATCCTGCAGAAGCGCCAGTTGCAACCCAAGCGCAGCGCTGCCCAGAACACAATCCAATTTGGCACGGGTGGTTGGCGCGCCTTGATTGGCGAAGGCTTTACGCTGGACAATGTGCGGCGCCTCTGCCAGGCCCTCGCCAATGAAGTGATCCGCCAACAACGCGAAGCCGACGGCGTGATTGTCGGCTACGACCGGCGCTTTTTGAGTGACACTGCGGCTTTTGCCGCCTGCGAAGTATTAGCGGGGAACAATATCCCCGTACGTTTGCAGACCGGCGATACGCCGACGCCGCTACTCACCTATGCCACCGCCAAGGAGGCCGCGGCCTATGGGCTGATGTTTACGGCCAGCCACAATCCGCCGCAGTGGAATGGTCTCAAGGTCTTTGCCAGTGATGGCTCGTTGCCGCTGGATGACGAGACGCGTTTGATCGAGCAAGAGGCCAATCAACTGACTCCGGCCGATGTGGTCCAAGTAGATCTGGCAGTGGCGCGCCAAAGTGGCCTGCTACAAGATGTTGATTACACCAATGAGTATGTGGACGCGGTGGAGCGGTTGATTGACATGCAGGCGATCCGCGCCGCGGGTTTGCGCGTTGCATTGGATGCCATGCACGGCACCGGGCAACTTACCCTCGACATCGTCTTGACCGAGGCTCGCTGCCGCGTCACTACCATCCACGAGCGACACGATCCTCTCTTTGGGGGGCGCAATCCGGCACCCGATCCACAAGCACTCACCAGCTTGATCAACACTGTGCGCGAAGGCAAGTATGCGCTTGGCCTGGCCATGGATGGCGATGCTGACCGCATTGCCATTGTCGATGATCAAGGCCGATATGTCAGCACCAATGAGCTCTTGTTGTTGCTCTACTACTATCTACACGAAACGCGCGGGGAACGGGGCGGCATCACCCGCAATCTCGCCACCACCCACCTGCTGGATCGGCTAGCCGCAGTGCTGGGTGAACCTTGTTATGAGGTGCCGGTTGGCTTCAAACACATTGCCGCCAGCATGAAGGAATATGGCGTTTTGCTGGCCGGCGAAAGCAGCGGCGGCTTGAGCATCCGAGGCCATATTCTGGGCAAAGATGGCATCTTCGCCTGCGCGCTGGTCGTCGAGATGATCGCCCGCACACGGCGCACCATTGCCGATATGTTGGCAGAGATCCGTAGCCGCATTGGCTGGTTGAGCAGTCGCGAGCTTAATTTACCAGCCACGCCCGAGATGAAACTGCTCCTCCAACGCCGCTTAGCCGAAAGTGAGCTAAAAGAGATTGCGGGCGTTCCGGTTGAGCGTGTTTCCACGCGCGATGGCATCAAATTTTATTTCCCGCAGGATCAATGGTTGCTGCTGCGCTTCTCGGGTACCGAACCGTTGTTGCGCATCTTTGCCGAAGCCGAGAGCGAAGAGCAGGTCGATGCCTTTGTGGCTTGGGCGCAGGCAATGTTGGCTGTGGAATAAAAAGGATGGGGAGCTTGTTTCCCCATCCTTCAACTTGCAGTGTGGACGCCGCCACCAGCTGGATTCAACTAGGCCGGAAGCGGTGAGTCGGCATCAATCAACCCCAACTCCTTGAGTTCAGCCCAAAAATCAGCCGGGATCGGCTGGCGCAAATACTCCAGATTGGTCTGCAATTCCGCAGCGGACCGGGCTCCCGGAATGATGGACGCCACTGCAGGGTGGCCGAGTGGGAATTGCAATGCCGCAGCGGCCAGAGTCACGCCGTGGCGGGCGCAGACTTCCTCTATGCGTTTCACCCGCTCCAAGATCGGCTGCGGCGCCGGGGCGTAGTTGTAATAAGCGCCCGGTTTGGCGCCAGTGGCCAGAATACCCGAGTTATAGGGCCCACCGACGATGATGCTGATATTTTTCTCCACGCACATGGGCAAGAAGCGCTTGAGCGGTGCTTGCTCGAGCAAGGTATAGCGCCCAGCGAGCAAGAAACAATCAAAATCCCCCGCGTGCGCAAAATCCCACAAGAGCTGCCACTGATTCATACCCAAGCCAATCGCTTTGATCACCCCTTGGCTGCGGAGATCGTCCAGAATCGGATAAGTCTCGTCCATGGCCTGCACAAAATGGCTAACTTCGTATTGATTGCGGCTGGCATCGGTGGTGATGCTCTCGTCGGGGTCGTGCATTAACAAGATGTCGATGCGATCGGTCTGTAGCCGTTTGAGGCTGGCTTCGATCGAACGCAACGTGGCGTCGCGGCTATAGTCCATCACTTGGCGGAAGCGCGGCGCATTGGCAAAGAGGCTGGGATTCTCCTCGTCAGCAGCGAGGGGATCCAAGCGCCAACCAACTTTGGTCGAGATGATTACACTATTACGATCATGCTTGGCTAAGCCCGCGCCAAGCCGACTCTCGCTGAGCCCAAAGCCATAGAGCGGTGCGGTGTCGAAATAATTTAAACCGGCAGCGATGGCCGCATCAATGGTCGCTGAGGCTTGGTCATCCTCAATGGCGTTATAGATGTTGCCAAAGGCGGTGCCACCAACCCCAAATTGGCTAACTGACAACTCGGTTTTGCCGATGCGCTTACGCTGTTCTGGCTGCATAGACTTCCCCTTTGCTGCGTGAAGAGGTGCGTGAACGTGCATCCCATCTTATGTAATTATGATGCATGGTGAATTCTATTGTAGCATAGAGCGGCCACGAAGGCTGCCCCAGTTGGGGCCAAGTTTACCACAAGGGACAACGAACGATGACGAGCTCAATCCGCACGCAATTACAAGCCGAACTGCGCCACGCCATCCAAGCCCGTGACCTGGCGACGGTTGCAACCCTACGCACCCTATTGGGGGAGATCGATAACGCTGAGGCCGTGCCGCTCCCCGAGGGATTTCAGGCGCAGCCAGGCGTCAACAACGATGTTCCCCGCAAAGTGTTGAGCGAAGCGGAGATTCAAGCAATTTTGTCCACCGAGCGGGAACAACGGCTCCAGTATGCGGCAACTTATGCGTCGTTGGGGCAAACTAAGGAGGCAGCGCGCCTACAAGCCGAAGCGGCTTTGATTGAGCGCTTTCTCTTCCCATCGTCGGAAAAATAAGTTGCCAGCCGCAAGTGAGCCTCACGGCTAGCAACTTATTCAGAACGATTAGATCACTTCCAGCGTATCCCGGTCGGGCAAGGCCGGGAACGGCGCGGTCGGTAAAGTTTGATACCAGAACGCGGTCGAGGAGATATCATCTTGCAGGGGTAGATAACGCCCACCGCTGCGCCAACCCAACGCTTGAATGGTCACGCGCAAGTCCTGCTGGAAGCGGATCGGGTCGGTGATGTGCCAGCGGTACATGCCAAAGCGCATCTGCGAACGATAGAGCCCATCGGGACGGATGACTTGATGCAGACCCGCATAGGGTGTGCTAAATTCTTGGTATTGCTTGGTCTCTTTGTTCTCGAAGTTGTACGAGCCGCAGAAATAATCTTCAGTGCCGGTTCCGCAGATCGTCGGCCACTTATCATCCCCGTCCATGAAGAATTTGATCTCGCCTTCGCCCCACCAGCCATTGTTGTTCACCCCCCAGGCCATGTAGGTGCCGACATAATGGCCCTGCCCGCGGACGCCATCGAGGATGGTGTAATCGGTCTTGTAGGGCAGTGGATTGGTGCGGCGGAATTGGGCGTGAAAATAGGCCAGATTATCGGGCACGTCAGTGAGCGTATAGTTGATCTGGTAGTAAAGCCGCATGTCCTCATCGGCGATATTGGTCATGGTGATGCGGGCTCGTTTGCGGAAGGGCATCTCCCAATAACAATTGAAGGCGCTTCCCGGGTTCACACAAACGGCCAATGAATTGAGCGGGGCAAATTTCCCCCAGCCCATCCCAAAGAAGTCGCCAACCGGGCATTCCACCGACGGCTGCTCTTGATCGTCCCAATAGATGCGCAAGATGCTATAACGCCAATTACCGGTGGGGGTCAT
>CAZMRA010000162.1:0-11595 GCA_964568485.1 uncultured Caldilineaceae bacterium
TCGTACGAAAAGTGGATCGCCGTGATCGGCCACTCGCATCTGATTTCCAAGGTTGGGCAAGCACCATATTCATAATTTTCGTCGCCCAACTTGCCAACCAGATCGGGCAGATGGGGAAAGACCAAGCCCATTTGGTTCGATACCTGGCTGGTAACCGGACCGGTCGGGTCGGCGGCTACATAGAGCTTAAACGGCTCATAATACATGGTAATTTCAACCTGCCCCGGCCCTTTGCTCCCGCTGATATACTCTTGTTGCTCGCCGACTGCGTTGCGGATCACCACCCCATCCGCGGGGTTCCCCGCAGCATCAAGCACGGTGAGAAAGATGTGGTGCTGTGAGCTGCTATCGCGGATCCCGCCATTGTTTTCCTCGAGGCCACGCACTTTGAAGTGGACGATCTGGTATTGGGCATTTGGATCAAAATTGCCCGCGCTGCCCTCCCCGAATTGGGGGACAGTGACCACCGGGGCTTCCGTTGGCGGCGGCTCCTCGGGGGCGGCGATTTCGGGTTCAGGTGTGGCCGTTGCTGGTTCGTTCTCTTGCGCCACTGGTGCGGGCGTGGGCTGCGTCGGCCCATCAATGATCGGCACACTGTCCGCTGCTTGAACTTGAGCCAGCGCCCCGAAAATCCAGCCTGCTTGCTGGTCGATACAGCAGATCTGCCACCAATCGCCAGCGGCATTCTTCCCAGTTACTGGGAATGTCTGCCCAGTGTTGGCGCTACCGAGCAAGGCAAAGCTGGTATCTGGCCCACTGCGGATGTTGGCCAGATCCGTGACCGTCAATTGGGCTTGGGTCACAGGCGTGCTGGTGGCGGTTGGAGTGAGGGCCAGAGTCGGCGTGAGGATGACTGTAGTTTCAACCACGCTGGGCGATGGGAGCGGAATAGGCGTATCGGTGGCGGGCGGTGCAACTGGCAACGCAGCCTCGGCCGGGGTGGCCGTAAATGTTGGTACAGGCACAATTGTTGGTGTTGCCGTGGGTGCTTCTGGCCCACTGCCAAAGAGCAAGCTACAACCACTCAGGCAACAAGCCAGTACGCCAATCACTAGCAACTGGCTGCGGCGTTGAAGCGAGCGAAATATGTGGCGCCGAAAATTCTGTATCTGCATACCTTTACTCGATCTCGATAGCGGTTAACAAAAGTTGGCTGCCGGGAGACGGTGGGCCACTTGTGCGGAAGTTCTCAATCGAGTACCATTATAAACGACGCCCTATTTTTTGACCGATTGACTGATGAGCATGGAATCACCCGTTGCTGCTGCGGAATGTCAGCTTACCCAAGCTGGCCGCGCTGAGTTACCCTTAGCGGAGCGTTTTGCTGCTGTGCACCAGTTGGCACTGCTACTGGATCGCGGCTTCAGGCAAGTGGAGAATTCGGCGCATCAAGCAATCGGTGAAGAGCGAACAGCATTCAAGCAACAGGTAGAACGTTTACAAGCGAGCACGCAAGATCTGCTCCAAACCACCTTGTTGCCCGCGCTGCAACAGCAGCAAATTTACTTGCGCGGCGTTGAGCAATTGGCTGAACAACAATTGGCGTGGCTCTTTTATTACTTTCAGCGGCGCATCCATCCGTTGTTGACCCCATTGGCGGTTGATCCAGGTCACCCCTTTCCCTATATCAGTTCGGACAGCTTAAATCTCTTGATCCTGCTGGGGCAATTGGGGCGCCCGGGGACGCGCACGCTCTACGCTCGTTTGAAGATCCCGCGTCAAGCTGTGCCGCGATTGATCGAAGTGCCACCCCTCATGAACTTAGAATCGCCCCTGCTTTTCCATGATGACAAGCGACGTTATTGGGTGTGGAGTGAAGACATTGTCAGCTTCTTCGTCCATGAACTTTTCCCGGGAATGTCTGTGAAGGGCATCTATCAATTTCGAGTCCTGCGGGCGGAGTCAGACCTCGCACCAGGGGGGGCGCTGAATCGCCTGAAACAGGCGCCGGTGGTCCGGCTGGATATGCAAGCGACGATGCCGCCTGCCGTGCAGCAGTGGTTGATCACCCGGTTGGACGCCCCCAATTGGGCCCTCTTCGTTGGGGGGACACCAGTCGACCTGACGAGTTGGGGGGAAGTCGCTCAGCGGTTGGGGACGCTCCCTGCCAAATTTGACGCACTGCCGAGCCCGCGCTATACTGCCCGTTAATCATAAAGTGAACAACGCAGACAGAGGCCAGAATGGTGCGCCCCTCCTTGCAGAGAGTTGCCGGATTGGTGCGAGGCAACAGGAAGCGTCGCCATTAGCACCTCTCGAGTTCTCGGCGAAAAAGGCCGAGCGGCTCCCACCGTTATTTGGGTAATGAGGCGGAAGTTTGTTTCCGCAAAGTCAGGTGGCACCACGAGTCCCTTCGTCCTGAATTCAGGCGATGGGATTTTTTTATTGGTCACAGGATTCAGACGGCCGAGTGTGGTGAGGCGCAATCGAATGCTGCATTCTGGGTCCTGAATGTAGACGAGACAAAGGGGAAAGCTATGTTAGATATTCGCTGGATGCGTGAAAATCGCGCTGCATTGGCCGAAGCCATGCAAAAATTGAATGCTGAAGATGCCCCGTGGGAACGTGCATTGGAACTAGACGAAACCCGGCGCAGCTTGTTGACCCAAGTGGAGAGCCTGCGTGCCGAGTTGAATGCTGGTTCGAAACAGGTCGGCGAGCTCTTCCGCACCAAACAGACCGAAGCCGCCACTGAGCTCAAGGCGCGCATGAGCGAGATTAGCGCCACCATCGGCGAGATAGAGCAACAATTGCGCCAAGTTGACGCCGATTTCACCGATGCGATGTTGCGCATTCCCAACCCGCCCGAGCCGGATGTCCCCGTGGCGCCCGATGAGAGCGGCAATGTCGTGGTGAAGAATTGGGGCGAAATGCCCGACTATGACTTCACGCCGCTGCCGCATTGGGATCTCGCTGAGCAGCTTGGGATTCTGGATGTTGAGCGGGGGGTGAAATTAGCGGGCACGCGTTCATATCTGCTGCGGGGGGCCGGGGCCCAATTGCAACGTGCACTGACGAATTGGTTCCTCGATGTGCACGTCAGCGAACATGGGTATGAAGAGGTCTATCCACCCAATATGGTGCGCACCAATATCATGGTGGGCACGGGCAATCTGCCCAAGTTTGGGGATGTGCTCTATCGAGACGCCGAAGAAGATCTCTGGTGGATCCCGACCGCCGAAGTACCGGTGACCAACATCTACCGCGATGAGATCATCCCGCCCGGCAAGCTGCCGATCAATCTGGTGGCGGCGACCCCTTGTTTCCGCCGCGAAAAAGTGGCCGCAGGTAAGGATGTGCGCGGCATCAAGCGGGTCCATCAATTCCAAAAGGTGGAGATGGTCAAGTTTGTCGAGCCGGAGCAGGGGCGTGCCGAGTTGGAGACCTTGACGCGCAATGCCGAAGTGCTCTTGGAACGATTAGGGTTACCCTACCGGCGGTTGGCCATTGCCACGGGCGATCTCTCATTTGTTGCGGCGATCAAGTATGATCTCGAAGTGTGGGCGGCCGGCTGCGGCGAATGGCTCGAAGTCAGTTCATGCTCACTCTTCCGCGACTTCCAAGCACGGCGCGCCAACATCCGCTATCGCCGATCAGAGGGTGCTCGCCCCGAATATGTTTATACGCTGAATGGGTCAGGGTTGGCCTTACCCCGGGTGATCATTGCCTTGTTGGAGAATAATCAACAGGCCGATGGCTCGGTAGTCGTGCCGGAAGTTTTGCGCCCCTATATGGGCGGGCGGAGCACAATTCGCTAGGGCCTACTGCGAGCAATTATCTATATGGTTGATCGGTCATTGACTTCGGTTTGTCTTGATGTTGATGGCCGATCAACCAGCGGATCCACAGTGGCTCCCTGCCTCCGCTGTGAGTTCCGCAAGCTGCTTTTAGCGCTGTCACCATCCAGAGCATGTAATAAATTGGTATGTTGATTGACAAAATATTTATTCTGTGCGAAGATGTGACCGCTCTCTAACGTCATTCTACCTCGTTTCTATCCACACTCCCGCGCCAAGTTAGTTGCCCTAGAGCAGCGAGGCGCTATGGATAGATGCCTGTTTGTACAACCTACTTACCATTGCTGCTACCGCATCTACAGATGGCGGATATTTACGCTACCTGCATCATTCGGCTTGCACTGAATTACTCATTGTAGGCCGTATAACGGTATGCCTTATCGAAGTGGCTCTGGCGCGCCCGTTGCTAGGCGCTTGGTTGCGGAATGAGCGTAGATTCAGTAGCTTCAATTGCACTATTTAATCCAGCGGAGAAGTGTTCCCATGTCTAGCGAAGTGACGGCTGTTGGCAAGGTGTCCCCACCGCCTAAACAACGTTGGGTAACCGATAAGATTTATACCAATCTGTCTTATCTACTCATGGTTCTACCAGGCGCAATTTGGCTGTTGTTGTTCTCTTATCTGCCGATGCCTGGCATCCTCATGGCCTTCAAAAATTACCGCCTGGCCAGACCTCCCGCCGATTATTGGACCCAAAACACCTTTATCTACAGCCTCATCAACAGCCCCTGGGTCGGCTTGGAGAATTTCCGCTATTTGGTGTTGCCAACCAATATCGAAAACACGCTCATCTACATCCGCAACACCATCCTCTATAACTTGCTCTTTATGGTGGTGGGGTTGGTGCTTTCCGTGGCGCTGGCGGTCATTATCTTCGAGCTGACGAATCAATTCCTGGCCAAACTCTATCACTCGATTCTGTTTTTGCCATACTTTATTTCGTGGATCGTTGTCGCTTATGTGGTCTACGCCCTCGGCAGCTCGGGCGGCATCATCAACAGCCTGTCTTCCACCTTTGGCTTTGCCCCGATTGAAGTCTACAAAGAAAAGATTTACTGGCCCTTTATCTTTCTGATTGCCAATATCTGGAAATATACAGGCAATGGATCGATCATCTACCTGGCGACGATTACTGCCATCCCGCGCGAATTGTATGAAGCCGCGGCCGTAGATGGTGCTGGCAAATGGAAACAATTCACCTCGATTACTTTGCCCTTTCTCACTCCGGTGATTGTGCTGCTGCAAATTTTAGCGATCGGCCGGATTCTTGGCTCCGATTTTGATATGTTCTACACCCTCCCCAATGGGGCGGCACTCGTCAAAGACGTAACCTATACACTGGATGTCTTTGTCTATAGTATGTTGAGAAGCAGCACGCCACTGGGCTATCCTGCCGCAGCTGCGTTTGTACAATCGGTTTTTGGGTTTTTCTTAATTTTGATCACCAACTTTATTGTCCGCAGAACACGACCAGAATTGGCCTTGTTCTAGGCGCTTGTCGTCCAGGATCTAGCTAAAAGCGTGAGCTAGACCCAGAATTTGCGTGTAAAAACTGATTGTGCGGAAAGGGACTGCCAATATGGCGACTATTTCGAAGGTGGAATCTGTAACTGTCGGGGAGAAGCCATCGTTCTTGCGGCGCCTATCTACCCCTTGGGGACGCAACAAGCAGCGGGATGTCTTGGCCATTTCCCCCGCTACCAATCTGGGGCTGAATTTGCTGCTCATCTTCAGCTGCATTGTGACTTTGATCCCCATCTACGTGATTGTCATCTCGTCGATCACTTCGGAAGCGGCGCTGACTGCCAATGGTTATCGCTTATGGCCGGAAGAATTTTCGGGGTTGGCCTATCGCTTCCTCTTCAGCCAAGGTTCGATCGTCCTGACGGCTTACAAAAATACCATTATTTCCACCGTGGCTGGAACAATCTTATCGGTCATCATGGTAGGCTTGTATGCCTATCCGCTGTCGCGCGATAACTTCAAATTTGGTTCATTTTTTACCTTCTACGCCTTTTTTACTATGCTCTTCAGTGGGGGGCTTGTTGCCTACTATATGGTGGCTCGGCAAGTGTTGTTGCTGCAGAATACGTTGTGGGCTTTATTTCTGCCCTCTGCTTTCAGCCCTTTTTGGGTGATCGTCATGCGCACATTCTACAAGGCCAATGTGCCGAATGAAATCATCGAAGCTGCCCGCATCGATGGCGCGAGCGAATGGCGCACCTACTTGCAGATCGTGGTTCCGCTCTCGATTCCCGGTTTGGCAACAGTCGCTCTGTTTAGTGCCATCGGGATTTGGAATAACTTCTTCAATGCACTATTGCTGGTCGATGATGCGCAATATTACAGCTTGCAATTCACCATCTACACCACATTGAACAATATTCGCTTCTTGTTAGAAAACGCCGACAAAATGCAGGGATTGGTCAATCTCTCTGAGCTCCCCTCCCAGACTTTCCGCATGGCAATGGCTGTTGTCACCGTCGGCCCTGTGATCTTGGCTTATCCTTTCTTCCAACGTTTCTTCATCAAGGGATTAACGATTGGTTCGATTAAAGGTTAAGAAATAGTTTCAACCTAGTAACAGATTTTCATTTCAAAGGAAACCAAAGATGACGAGAAAGCTTTCTTCCGTATTCTGTCTTTTAGGGATACTGGCTCTCTTGATCGGCTGTGCGCCTACTGCACAACCGGCGGCTAGCAGTGGCAGTGAGCCTGCTTCTTCTAGTTCTGGAAGCTCGGCCGGTGTGATCACGCTAGACTATTATTGGATTGGCAATGGGGATACTGACCAGCGGCCCTTGGTTGAGGCCGCGGTCAACGAATATATCGAGCCGCTGCTCGGTGTCCGGGTCTCCTTCCATATTGTTGGCTGGGGTGACTGGGATACCAAAGCGATTACTGGGCTGCAGGCTGGTGAAAAGATGGATATCTTCTTCACCGCAGATTGGCGGAATTACATGCAGCTCGCTACCCAAGGCTTGTTCTATCCTTTGAATGACAATAATGGCGAGTATGGGAACTTGCTGGAACAATATGGTCCAGACATTATCGCCGGCTTGAATCCAGCCTTTATTACCGGTACGCAGATCGATGGCGTCAACTATGCCGTGCCGACCAATAAAGAGCTAACCGTGCCGGAAGGCTTTATTTACAATGTAACGTTCGCGGAAGAGATCGGCTTTACCCCAGAAGATGCGGCTGCGATCAAGAGCTTGCGCGACTTGGAACCGTGGCTCGAAAAAGCCAAAGAAGCTCGCCCAGATGAATACCCCTATCTGACCGATGGTGGTGGCGGCTTCCAACCCTGGGTGCCGGGCTTTGCCAGCGGGGTGCCCAGCAACTTGATCAGCATGGAATTTGCGCCGGATGCGGCTGGTAATTTCAACGAAGCCGTTACGAGCATCATGGAAACCCCGTGGGCTCAAGAGCATACCACGATTATGCGCGAGTGGTACCTCAAAGGCTGGATCCACCCAGATGCCGGGTTGACGACCTTCAACACCACCGAAATCCGCAATGCGGGCCGCTTCTTTATCGAGCCGCAGCCGCTCAAGGGGCATAACATCAAGGCCCAGGAATTGATCAATGCCTCCGGCAATCCAGATCTGGTCTTGAATGAAATCTACGCCCAGCCCAAGGTTAACATCACCACCCATGCTGGTGGTTCAATGCTGGCCATTCCGATCATCTCTCAGCATCCTGTCGAAGCAATGAAGTTTATCAACCTGATGCATAGTGACTCCAAGTTGCTGAACATGATGCTCTTTGGCGCCGAAGGTACCCATTGGGAATTTGCCGAGGATGGCCGCGTGAAGATTCTCAACAGTGCTTGGTATGGGGCACATGGTGGTGCGTGGACGCTGGGTAACACGATGTTACAAGCAGTTTCCACCAACGAAGATCCAGACAAGAACCGAATGTTGATCGAATACTCGAACGATTCGGTCGACCATCCTTCTTTGGGCTTCCGCTTCCGCACAGAGCCGGTCGCTGCTGAACTGACGGCAATCGGCGCGGTGGCTGATGGCTTGCATCGTGCCTTGATGACCGGCTATGTCGATCCGGCGGTTGAGCTGCCCAACTATATTGAAGCCCTTAAGGCTGCGGGGTTGGACACCGTGAAAGCTGAAGTTGAGCAGCAATATGAAGAGTGGAAGGCGACACAAGAATAGATTTTATTAGACGCTAGCGCACTGAAACGAGTGCTAGCCAATCTGCTGAAAATAGCTGTCTGATCGGCTGATAAAGCTGGGCAGATAGCAACCTTGAATGGTGAAAATGCGGGGATTGCTTCGGCGATTCTCGCATTTTTTTGTGTACTCCGGGCAGTCATTGTGCTATTCGAGCTTGGGGACAGTCATGATGTCGAACTAGGATATTGCAGCCCTTTTTAAGGGAAGCGTGCTCGATTGTCAGCAAATTAACCAAAACGAGTAAGTCAAAAGTCAGTAAAAGTGTGGTATAAGTATATGAATGTATGATTACCGTAATGATTCTAGGAGTCTTTTGGGTTTTTAGGTTGGCATAACGCTTGTGCCTATTCCCCAAGAATTTGTTGTTTAAACAAGGAACCTGATTATGAAAGGGATTCGTATCGCCAAGCAAGGATTTCTCTGGGCTCTGCTGGGGATGTTATTGCTGCTCCCGCTATTCCTGAGCTCTCCCTCGCCAAGAGTCGCCGCAGAAATACTTGACGCCCCCGCCGTGCAATACGATGAAGTCACCAACACCATTACAATTGGCAGCCTCAGCGGTGTGCCAACGGCTAGCGAAGTGATCGACATTCCGACGTTAGCCGCTGTTCTAACCACGCAGGGCTATCCTGGTTTGGTGGTAGATGAAGGTGGCGGGGCTTGGTTGATCAAAGCCAACGTGATCATCAATCCCACTGCGCAGCTCGCCGCAACCGATGCCACGATCAGCGAATTGCGGCTGGATAGCCCACCCAACAATGCCTATTCGATCATTGCCCGGCGTGGCGGCCATTTGTTGTTGGATGGGATTCGCTTCTTTGCCTGGGAAGATGGCGCAGTCGATACCAATATTGCCAACCAGCGCAGCTATCTGCTTGCCTTTGAGGGTGGGCGGATGGATATCCTCAACAGCGAAGTCGCCTATTTGGGCTGGGCTTCGGGTGAACCGAGTGGCCTTTCTTGGCGCAAACGGCTGAATAGTGCGGATCCAACCACCGGGGCCACTGGCCGGATTGAGAACAGCAATATTCATCACAACTATTTTGGCATGTATTCCTACGAAGCCTACGATGTGGATATTCTCAACAGCGAGGTCCATGATAACCTCTATTATGGCATTGATCCGCACGACTATTCCATGGAGTTCGATGTTGCCCATAACAAAGTCTACAACAATGGCAACCATGGCATCATCTTCTCGCGCGGTTGTGAAAATAATCGCATTCACGACAACGAAGTCTACAACAACCTGCATGGCATCATGTTGGATCGGGGCACCAACAACAACCATGTCTATGCCAACACGGTTTATGGCAACAACGACGGCATTGCCATCTTCCAATCCAGTCACAACCTGGTCGAAGATAACGACATCTATCTGAATAAGCGGGGCGTGCGCATCAATGCCAGCTTCATGGAGGGAGATCGCTACGACGGCATTTCGACCGACAACACGATCCGCAACAACCGCATTCTCGACAGCACCGAGCATGGTGTCTATCTCTACGCCCGCGCGGACCGGAATTTGATCGTCGATAATCTGATTGCGCGTAGTCAAAGCAACGGCGTCTATATCAAATCCGGTGGCAACATCATCAAAGATAACCAGATCATCAGCGGGAGTGTGGGGATCAACATTCGTGGTGGTGAATATCTAGACTTTCCGGCGGAAGCCGTACCCGCGCTTGATCCTCCAGGAGACCGCAATGTGGTGATTGGCACAACCATTGCGGAGAATAGTGACACAGGCATCCGCATCTCTGGTGGCAAGGAAAATCGCATCGGCCCAGTAGGTGGGGATGAAACTGCGAATCGCATCGAACTCAATGGCACCGACGGCATTGCCATCAACCATGTGGTGATTAGCGGTACCAATACATCGATCGCTACTGGCAACCAAATTGTACACAACATTATCCACCAAAATGGTCGCCATGGCGTTGCGATCAGTGCAGCTACCAGTGCCGGGAATCGCATTAGCGAGAATAGCATCACTGGCAACGGTCAAGCTGGCATCCGCGTGAATTCAAATGCGCAAGGCGGGATTCAGCCACCGGTGATTCTGGGTGTGTCAGGCGGAGGGCTGGCGAATGGCACCTCCGGGCCAGGGTATACCATCGAGCTTTATACCGATCCGCAAGGTGAGGGTGAAACGTTCCTGGGCTTCACCGTTGCCGAGAATAATGGGAATTGGTCAATGTCTTTGCCGTCTGGCACCAACCCGGCTCGTGTTACCGCACTTGCGATCGATCCCAGCGGCAACACGTCGCAATTTAGTGGCCCGCCAGCCAAGCCGGCCTATCAGGTGGTAACTGACTTGAATGGTAGCACCACCATCTCGGTCACCAACAGCGGCTCCGTTGTGACGATCCCGATGATCCAAGCGGCGATCGGCATCACCTACCCCACCTTGTTGCAAAATCAGGGGAATGGCATTTGGTTTCTCGATGCCAATCTCTTCATTGGATCTGGTGTGACGTTGAATGTGGGACCTGACAGCGGGGTCAATGAATTGCGCATGCGCAGCCAAGAATTGTTCCACGCGGCGGGCACCTTAGCCGTGCAGGCCATCACTGAGCCGGATGGGACGCAACAACTGCTGGCAATTGATTACAGTAGCTTTGTTAAATTGGTGACGCATGGTGGGATAATCAATCTGGATGGGGTCAAAATCTATTCATGGGATCCGGCTACCAATAGTGTGGATACCAATTACGAGAATGGCCGCGCCTATATTCTCGCCAAATACGATGCCGTGCTCAATATCTACGACTCGGAGATCAGCTACTTGGGCTCGCCGGATGGGGAAAGTTATGGTGTCTCCTGGCGCGATACCAATCCAACGGGCTGGCAGGAAGGTCAACCCCACCGGACACGCGTCACCGGCGAGGTGATCAACAGCAAGTTCCTATATCTCTATTACGGCATCTACACCTTCCAGGCGAGCAACATGGTCTTCCGCGGCAATGAGTTTGCCTACAACATTCGCTACGGTTTTGACCCACATGACTTCACGCATGATGTTTTGGTCGAGGAGAACATCGCTCACCATAATGGTGCCCACGGCTTTATCATCTCGCGCGGCTGCAATAACTTCATCATCCGCAATAACAAGTCGTACGACAATCTTGATACTAGCTCTAGCCTAGCGCACGGCTTTATGCTCGACCCTGGTTCGCCCAACTCCATGTATCCGCAAGCCGCCTCGTTCGACAACCTGCTAGAGAACAACGAAGCCTACGGCAATGAGGGCTATGGGTTGCGTATCTTTGGTTCGCACAACAACGAAGTGATCGGCAACAATTTCCACCACAACTCGCGTGGTATTGTGGTCGATCGCGACAGCCCCGATAATCTGATCAGCCATAACACGCTGAGTTACAACACCTCTTATGGGTTGGAACTGCGTGAATTTGCTGACCGCACGACCATCACCAGCAACATCATTGAGAATAATGGCGTCGCTCCAGCCAGCGTTTATGGCATCTATGTACGCTCCAACAATAATGTGATTGTGGGCAACCAGGTGCGCTTTAATGCCGGGTCAGGCATTGCGGTGGCCTTGAATACGAGCATTTACCCGACGACCACTACGGGGCTTG
>CAZMRA010000163.1:0-11528 GCA_964568485.1 uncultured Caldilineaceae bacterium
GGTTGCAAAGGTAGTGATCCCACGGTCGCGCAGATTATCGAGCAGGGCGATGGCCAATGCCGAACCCTCATCGGGATCGGTGCCGGCACCCAGCTCGTCAAACAGCACCAAGCTGTTCGGATCCGCCTCTTCCAAAATTTCGATGATGTGGGTGAGATGGCTGCTAAAGGTGCTGAGACTCTGCTCAATGCTCTGTTCATCCCCAATGTCGGCGTAGATGCCATCAAAGACCGACAGCTTGCTGTTCGGCTCTGTGGGGATCATCAACCCCGACTGCGCCATCAAGGCCAGCAAACCCACCGTTTTGAGCGTGACTGTCTTGCCACCCGTATTCGGACCGGTGATCACAATCAGATAGGTCTGTTCGTCTAAGTAGACATCGATCGGAACCACGTGGGCTGGGTCGAGTAATGGATGGCGCGCCTGGCGTAAGTTGATCACCGAACCGGGATGCAGCAATTCGCCAGCTGCTTGCTCATCCGTATCCGTGCCCTCATCTGGCTGAATCGCAAATGGTTTCCGAAAGGCAACCATCTCAGGAATGGTGCCATTGATCTGATAGCCATATTTGGCCTTGGCGAAGGTGAAATCCAACTCGGCCAATACCTGCACATTGCGCCGAATGTAGACCGCTTCTTCGCCAACCGCTTGGGTCAATTCGGTCAGGATACGGCGAACTTCTTTATCTTCTTGTAATTCCAACTCGCGCACGGCATTATTCTGCTGCACCACCCGCAGCGGCTCGATAAAGAGCGTTGCCCCACTGGAGGATTGGTCATGCACAATGCCTTCGATGTGCCCCTTGTACTCTTGGCGGACCGGGATGACATAACGCCCTTGGCGCTGGGTCACAATTGCATCTTGCAGATAGGGCTTAATATCGGAACCCTGCACCAGCCGCTCCAAGGTGGAGAGCAAACGCTCTTGCGCCACGCGCAATTCCTGGCGGATGCTGGCCAATGCTGGGCTAGCGTTATCCACCACTTCCCCGCGCTCGTTGATACAGCGGGCGATCTGCGCAATCACCTCTTCGCACGGCTCGATGTTGCCAGCAATTTCCGCCAACAGCGGATAAGCATGCTCTAACCGGGTGAGCAGGTTGCGTAAGCTGCGGGCGCGTAGCAGCGTGTTCTTCACCTCGAGTAAATCGGGGGCGAAGAGCATGGAGCCGCGTTCGGCTCGATCCAAATAAGGGGTGAGGTCCTTCACGCCACCAAAGTTGATGTCATGTTTTTGCTCAAGCAGCCGAAACGCTTCGTCAGTCTGGGCCAAGTGTTGCTGGATGGTTGGGAGATCGTCGCTGGGGAGCAGTGCCCGCGCTAATTCAATACCGCCACTAAAGGCACAGTGTCCGGCGACTTTCTCTAATATCTTTTCGTATTCCAGCACCTTTAATGTGCGCGGATTCATACGCGGTCTGTTCTCAGGAACGAATAGACGGAACCAAAGAGGTTCGTACGAGCGGTGATAGTTGCTAGTAGGCTGCCCTTCGAAAAATCACCAGATAATGATCATAACACAGCGCGCAAAGTTCTTCCAAAGTGTTGGGGCGCATCCCTAAAATTAGGTGCTGAAGGGCAGGCACGCAACCCTTGCCCCGTTGTTATCCCTTACTGATCGCGTAGCCGAGGCGGCGCAGCATGCCTTCGCGGGTGCGCCAGCGTTCCCATACTTTCACCCACAATTCCAAATAGACTTTGGTGCCAACCAGTTCCTCGATTTCTGGGCGAGCGGCTTGCCCGATCTTTTTGATCATCGCACCGCGCTGGCCGAGGACAATGGATTTTTGGCTTGCCCGCTCCACGTAGATGACCGCGGAAATGTAGGTGAGTTCGTCGCTGCGTTCGGTATATTCGTCGACCTCCACCGCGATGCTGTGCGGCACCTCTTTTTGGAGCAGATGCAACGCTTGCTCGCGGATCAACTCGGCGACAATGAACCGCGTTTGCATGTCCGTCACTTGATCTTCGGGGAAGTAGCGCGGGCCGAGTGGCAAGCGTTCATAGAGCTGGGTCATCAACTCGTCGATGCTCGCACCCGTCAGCCCACTCCCGGTGAGCCACGTAGTTCGCTCCGCATCCACCCATGGGACCAGCTCAAGATACTCCGCAGCTCGCTCTTGGGCGATCGCCGTGCTCGGGCTTTGGTCGATCTTGTTTAGTAACAAGATCAAGGGGGGCAAGGCCCGTTTTAGGTGAGCCTGCTGCATGATCTCGGCAATCTGTTGTTCTTCCGCTTTGGGAGGCGTGTTGGCATCCACCACCCACAAAACTAGATCCGAGCCTTCGATGGTCTCTTGGGCCACGCGTACCATATGTTCGCCCAGTTTGTTTTGCGGCACATGAATGCCGGGCGTATCCAAAAAGAGAATCTGCATTCGCTCGTCGGTGTGGATGCCCAACAGTTGGTCGCGCGTGGTCTGCGGCTTGGGGCTGGTGATGGCGATCTTCTGGCCGAGCAATCGGTTGAGCAAGGTCGATTTGCCCACGTTGGGGCGGCCAATGACCGCCACGAAACCGCTGCGGTAATCAGGGGAAACTTCTTCGGGTTCTGGATGAAATTCGGCTTCGGTCATAGCAGCTTCTCCATCAATTTACCTTTCAACGCAACGGCGGGGGTGATTTGGGCAGCGTCAACTGCACGGTGCCCTGGGCTGTCTGATCCACCGCAGTCCGCCACCCGAATGAGCCATTCAAGGCCCGCAAATAGGGATCGGGGTTGAGCGCTTGCTCGATCGTATAAGTGGAGCCGGTCAGCAAGATGATGTCATCTGGGCCGCGTAATGAACGAGCGACGGTCAACGCCTGTTGTGGATCCTCGACGACCAGCACGGGGCGATCACCCAGCAAGCTCTGGAGCTCGTTACGCACCTGCTGTGGATCTTGTCCTTTGAACGAGGCTCCGGTGACGATCAAGGTTTTGGCGACCGGTGCCAATGCGCTGAAGACGGTGCGCGCTGCACGTTGCCCCGAGAGGCCGACGACAAAAATCTTGCCTTGGGTAGGGAAGCGCACAGCGACCTCGCCGAGCAAGGCATTTACCTTTTCGGCATTGTGCGCAATATCGGCGAAAATCCCATCGCCCACCGGCCACAATCGCCCTGGAAGATGACCGGCTGCCAAGCCCGCAATCACCGCTTGTTCATCCGCCGTCGGGCAGAGCGTGCGGATGACGGCCAGGCTCAACGCCGCATTCCACTTTTGGTAGCTGGCCCGGATCAAGCCATTCTCGGCCAGGTTGGGCTGCTGCGCCAAAGCTGCAGTCAAGGCATCGACCTCGTTTTGTCCCACAAAGTGCAGGGGAGCGTTGGCCGCCGCGCAAACCGAGGCTATGATCTCCCGGTTGGCGGGATCGGTTTCGGTTGTGAAAAATGGTACACCTGGCCGGGCGCTGCCTGCTTTGTCCAAAACCCGTTGCCACTGTTCCGCCCCCAGCAACGCTGCATGATCGGTGCCCACATTGGTCAACACGGTGGCCACCACATCGAGCGCCCGGGTTTGATCATACCGCCCGCCCACGCTGGCTTCCATGGCCGCCCAGGCTACTTCATGCCGTTCGAAGATAGCCAGGGCCAGCAAGATCGACACTTCGTGAAAGGTATGGGCATGGTTGCTGTTGCGCCCAGCAATGCGCAGACAGTGGGGCTTGATGCGCTCTTCCCACGCCCAGGTGACATCTTCCTGGGAGGCAAATTCCCCGTTGATGCTAAACCGCTCCCGGTAATCGTACAAATGGGGGCTCATAAATGAACCCGCTTTGCCGAGGACCCCAAATCCTGCTTCTAAAAAGCGACAAGTCGAGCCTTTGCCACTGGTGCCGACCACATGGATCAGCCGAGTGGGGTGGCCAGTGGGCCAAAGGGTTGCAATCGATTCACGCAACAATTCCAAACGGGCCAGCTTGTGGATCGCCCATTCAGCATTGTAAATTTGATCCACAACATTGTAATACGGAAAATTAACCTCGGTCACAGCAATCCTTCTGGTTGACGCAATTTTGCTAATTCGGCCCATTCGGCGGCTAACAGCGCTTGTACGCCATTGACTAAGTCATTCAGGGGAATGGTGCCACTTTCCCCAGTGCGCCGTACTTTATACTCCACCACTCCGCTTTGCAAGCCTTTGCCCCCCACCGTGAGGCGGAGGGGCATGCCCAAGAGATCGGCATCATTAAATTTTACCCCGGCGCGTTCGTCGCGGTCATCATACAAGGTTTCGATCTGCGCCTTTTGCAAGGTTTGGTAGATCTCATCGGCTGCGCTCGCCACTTCGGGCGTTTTGGCCGTAGCCAAGCTGACCAGCGAGACCGCATAGGGCGCCACGCTGATCGGCCATTGGATGCCATACTCGTCGTGATGGTGTTCGATCAAGACTGCGATCAGCCGTTCCACGCCGATGCCATACGACCCCATCACGATCGGATGCGCCACACCCTGCTCATCCAAATAGGTGGCACCCATGGCTGCACTGTATTTGGTGCCCAGTTTGAAGATGTTCCCCACCTCCACGCCGCGTACGGATTGCAGCGGCTCACCGCAGTTCGGACAAGCGTGACCCTCGGCCGCGGCTACCAAGTCGGTCACTAGATCGGCCTCGTAATCGCGGCCATAGTTGACATTGCGATAGTGCCAATCCGTGCGGTTGGCCCCGGCCACCAAATTGGGGCTGCGCGGGATCAGATCATCCACCACCAGCAGCACCTGATCGCGGCGGATGCCGATGGGCGAACCATAGCCAGGCTCAGCCCCAATCGCGCGGATCTCTTCGACGGTGGCCGGACGCAACGAGCGAGCGCGAATCGCATTGGATAATTTGGTCTCGTTGAGTTCCATATCACCCCGCACAACCGCAAAGACAAATTGCTGGCGTTGCGCGCCGGTTTCGTCTTCGCACTGGGCGACCAGGAAAATGGCTTTGGCCGTCGCCGTCGGCGGGATCTGCAAAAAGTCGGCCAGCGCGGCAATCGTCGCTACATTCGGCGTGTGGACCTCGCTCAACTCGGCGGGCGCCTGGGGCTGCGTCGGGTCGACCGTTTTGCGGAAGGTCGCAATCTGGCGATTGGCGCGATAATCGCAGGCCGAACAGAGTAACAGCGTATCCTCGCCGATCGGCGTCAAGGCCATATACTCATGGGCTTGACTCCCGCCCATCATGCCAGTGTCGCTTTCCACCGCCACTGTCTTCAACCCACAACGCTGGAAGATGGCGAAATAGGCCGCATAGATTTTAGGATAGAAGGCATCCAACCCGGCCGTGTCCAGATCGAGCGAATAGGCATCTTTCATGGTGAATTCGCGAACACGGATGGTGCCAGCCCGCGGGCGTGGTTCGTCGCGGAATTTGGTCTGGATTTGATAAACCAGTAAGGGTAATTGCCGGTAGCTATTGACAATTTGGCGGGCCAGATCAGCCACAGCTTCTTCGTGAGTCATGGCCAGGCAGAGGTCGCGGCCATTGCGATCTTGCAGCCGCGCCATATCATCGCCGATTGCGTCCCAGCGACCGCTGCGTTGCCACAACTCCGCCGGGTGCACCATCGGCAGGCTTAGCTCCTGACCACCAATTGCATTCATCTCTTCGCGAATGATTTGTTCAACTTTTTGTTTGACGCGTACACCCAACGGCAGCCAATCGAAGATCCCAGCGGCCATTTGGCGCACAAGACCGGCCCGCACCATCCATTGATGGCTGGCCACTTCGGCATCGGCTGGGGCTTCACGCAGCGTCTGGAAAAACAAATGACTCATTCGCACGGCAAAAACTCTCTCTCTATGATCATCACTATCGAGTAATCAAGGCCTCTTACAGAGGTTAGATCGCTAGCAAAGCGTATCACCTATGTGTTAGGGGCATGTTACCCGAAGTTGCGCAATGAGCAAAGCAGTACCCAGCTTCGGTGGATTTGTCATGCCTCCCATGTGGAGATAATCATTCCAGTTGCCATTGTGTTACACTAGATACTGCCTTACTTGGTTCCCATCCGATCGCTTTAGACCCTTTCTGAGAGGTAGCATGTTTCAAGCGATATTCGGCACGGTGATGATCGTGTTCGCTCTTGCCAGCTTGATCGGTCTAGAATTGGTTCGCCGCCAACCGGAACGGCTGCGATCAGGGTTTATGTATGTCCGCAGAAAATCATTGGTGCTGATGCTCTACTCACGGGGCAGTCGGGAGGCTGATCTAGAGAACTTGCTGGCCGACAAATCTTTGCGCACCAAGTACCTGATTGAACGATATATTGTCAGTTTGATCGTGTTCGCTGTGGGGCTCTGGTTTCTCAGCAGATGAACAGCAACTGAGTGGATTGCCGAATCAATCCACTGCGCTGCTCACGATGGGGATGACTCGAGGGGCTGGGAGCTATTGCGAGGATGGCTGTCCAATCGCGGCCAGCTGATCTGCCACGCGCTGTTTGAGCTGCTCATAAGGCAGGATGCCAACTTGGCGGTCGAGCTCGACGCCATTATGTAAAAAGAGCAAGGTGGGCAAGCCTAAAATCTGCAAACGCTCCGAAGTTTCTGTGTTGCTGTCTACATCCAACGTCAAGATGGTCACTTGCTCGGCAAAATCTTGCGCCAAAAAGCTCACATGGGCCGACATGACTTCGCACGGCTCGCACCACTCCGCCCAACAATCAACAATCACCAAGCCCGACGCTGTCTTCACCAAGTCGGCGAAGGTCGCATCGGTCGCCTCGAACACCGGCGCGTGAACTGGGGATGCCGGTGGCTCACTGGTGGATGAAGATGCAGGCGCTGGGCGCTGTAATCCAACTGCCCGCAGCAATTGTTTGAACATGATCTTTACTCCCCGCTCCGCGGTTCGGTCGCAACTTCGTCTGGCGAGCGCACCTCAAAATCGTGCGTGATGGTCGCCACCCCGGCTAGCGTCGCGTGGGCGCCACAATATTTCTCCACGCTCAGGGTAATCGCTCGGTCTACTTTGGCTTGATCCAGGGCAGTGCCAATCACAATAAAGTGCATGTGAATGCGTCGCCACGCTTTGGGATGATCGGGCGCACGTTCGCCATCCAGCTCTACTTGCACATCAACAATGGCTTGACGTTGCTTCTGGAGGATGCTGATCACATCGGCCATCGAGCAGCTGCCCAACCCAAGCAACAACAATTGCATCGGGCTCGGGCCGGGACCCTCATCTCCGGCAGTGATCAAAATACCATGGCCGTTGCTATCGACACCGGACATGGTTTTCCCTTCAATCCACTTGACGCGTGCGCTCATCTTCTCTTCAGCTCGTCCTAAAGTAAGCAAGGCTGATTCCCGTCAGGGCAGTATATGTTTGCCCGATGGCGCTGTCAAGCGCTGAGCGTACGAAGGCACCTGCCACCGGGTCCTCCGCTGTGGGAAGCTTGTCGGCCCTGCTCCATCTGAGGTATGATATAATCCAAGAATGTCCGCGAATGGCTGAGTAGCCTTACAGTGCCTAGGAGAGCTATGTCCACACGTCCCTGGTTTGCCTTTTATGAAAAAGGTGTACCAACTGAGCTGGATCTGCCCGAATTATTGGTGCCGCAATTGCTGAGTGATACCGCTCAAAAATTTCCCAAAAATATAGCTTTACGCTTCTTGTTAAAATATCTTCCCTTGGGGTTGCGCATTCAATCCACCTTGACCTATCGCCAACTGGAAGAAGCAACGGATCGATTTGCGGTTGCCTTGCAGAAAATGGGCCTGCGCAAGGGCGATCGAGTTGCGTTGATGTTGCCGAACATCCCGCAACAAGTGATCGCCTATTTTGGGATCCTCAAAGCTGGCGGCATTGTGGTCAATGTAAATCCTACCTATACCTCGCGCGAACTACAATATCTCCTGCATGACGCTGGCGTCGAAACCGTTGTGTTGATCAGCGGGTTCTACGAGCGGTTGGCAGCGATTCGAGAACGGACATCGGTTCGAACCGTGATCTTGACCGATGTTTCCGAATCACTCAGTTGGCCCTTTAAGCAATTGGCTGGGCGACAATTGCGCGCAAAAGGCTTGCTAAAAGATATTCCGGCCCAGCCAGGGCTTTATCGCTTTGCTGAGTTGATGAAGCAAGCCAATGGCTCACTCGTGCGGGTGCCGGTTCAACCAGATGATGTCGCGCTCTTCCAATACTCGAGTGGGACTACGGGCATGTCCAAAGCGGCGATGCTCACCCACCGCAATCTCGTCAGCAATACGATTCAGATTAAAAATTGGTTTATTACTTGTGAAATTGGCAAAGAGAAGATGCTCGGTGCGCTGCCCTTCTTCCATGTCTATGGTATGACGGTGGGCATGCTCTATGGCCTTACAATTGGCTCTGAGGTGATCATCACACCCGATCCGCGCAACATCGATATGGTGCTCGATATTATTCATCGCGAACGAGTCAGCATCTACCCTGGCGTGCCGGCGATGTATATCGCGCTAATCAATCACCCCAATGTCGCCGCCTACAATCTCCGTTCGATCAAGGCCTGCCTCAGTGGCGGGGCCGCTTTGCCAGTCGAGGTTGCGGAAACGTTTATGAAATTGACCGGTGGCCGCTTGGTCGAAGGCTATGGCATGACTGAAGCCTCACCGGTGATCACCGCCAACCCGATCAACGGCCAGGTGCGTGTCGGTTCGATCGGGTTACCGCTGCCCAATACAGAAGTAGACGTTGTCTCGCTGAAGTCCGATTCCACAGGGAATTTCCCGCCAGTAGGTGTTGGCGAAACCGGCGAACTGATCGTCCGGGGTCCGCAAGTGATGTCCGCCTACTGGGGGCGCCCCCAAGAGACGGCGAGCACGATCATTGGCGGGTGGCTCTATACTGGGGATATTGGCTACCGAGACGAGGATGGTTATTTTTATATCGTGGATCGCAAAAAGGATGTGATTATCGCCAGTGGCTATAACATTGTGCCACGCGAGATCGAAGAGATCCTCTATACACATCCCGCGGTCCGCGAAGTGACGGTCGCCGGTATTCCTGATCCAAGACGAGGCGAAACCGTGAAGGCATACATCGTTTTGAAGGACGGTCAACAAGCGACGCCTGAAGAATTGGAGAGCTTTTGTCGCCAACAATTGGCCCCCTACAAAGTGCCACGCATCTACGAGTTTCGTGACGATTTGCCCAAAAGCCAAGTGGGCAAGGTGATCCGCCGCTTGTTGGTCGAAGAGGAGAAGGCCAAAATCGCCCAAGCCAAGACCACAGCTTAAGCTGGTGATGGGTCAGTTGTGAAGGGGGCTGCTTGCTCCAGGTTATGAGCGCTTTGGCATAAAGCCACGTACAAGAGCAACAATCAGCCAGCCGAGAAGCGTTCCGGCAAGGACATCGCCCACGTAGTGAACGGCCAGCCGTACACGGCACCAGCCAACCAAACCGCTTAGCGGCCAGAGGAGCCATCCCCAGCTTGGCCACAACTGGCTTCCCCACGCGCCGATCACCGCCATGCGCATCGCGTGACCACTTGGGAAGCTATGAGCATCGGCCCCGCCCCCATAGAGCAACTGTGCCTGACGCGGGCGGGGTCGCCTGATCACTTGTTTGATCCCCAACGTGAGGATGATCTGGAGCAGCAGCGAGAGGCAAAAGGCCAGGATTGGCCGCGCCGGTTTGCTGGTCGCCGGTGCTGTTGGTGCGGATGCTCGGCTACTATCCAAGAGTAGCCAGCCAACAATCAATGCCCATAGCCAAGAATCGCCCAGGTGGGCACCAAACAGTGTTAGCCAGGGGCGGCCATGCTGCTCAGCCGGCAAGGCAATCCGTGCGCTGAGCGCGCGATCCCACGCAGCGCCGCGCTGTACCAAACGCCAGAGTTGCTCTTTCATACGAGTCTAACCGTTTTTACCAGAGGGTGTACGTTGAGCAAAGGCCGCGCGCACCTGGGCCAGTTGGTGCGGTTTGTCCACATCCATGCCCGATTCGGCAAAGGGGAGTACCACTGGCTGCCCTCGCCAGTGTAGCAACCGCTCAATCACCCCAAGCAGATCGGCCAGACGCAGGCGACGCAAGAGGAATTTAATAATCACTCCAGGGCCAAGCAACCAGAGTTGACGGAAAATATTCTTGCGCTGTGCGACCAATTGTTGCAGTAAAGCTTGTTGCGCGAGCGCAGCTTCAATCCTACCCAAAAAGAGGCTGCCATTGCAGAAGCGCCCCTCCATGACCGACAAATAACTGCGGCGGCTGTTCGGAAAAGTTGCCTCCATTTGGCGCTGCTCGACAATGCCCCAAAACACATCCTTGTCCAGAGATTGGCAAGCCGTGAGAAACCAATCCACCATTGCTGTGGTCAACAACGGAATATCTCCGGTGAGTAGCAAGGCATAGTGCTGCGGCGAACTGCTTTCCGCCAACCAGCGCAACCCATGCATGGCGTTGTCGAGCAGTGTGGCTTGGTTGGGCAAATAATGCACGGGGTAACCAAAATCCGGCGCAACCTCAGGGGGAAGTCCGACAATGACAATGCGCTGGATCCGCTCACAAGCTGCCAGTGCACGCACCACATGCCAGATCATCGGTTTTCCGTCGATCTCGACTAATACCTTATAGGGGACTGCTTCGGTCTGCGCGATAGGGTCAGGGTGAGTTGGGTCGTAACCAGCTAGAATGACGGCATCGAATAGAGTCTGCATAACAAGGAGGGAACTATCATTGACAGAAAAAGAGGCGACGAGGGTCGCCTCTAGCTAATATCGGTTTATCTGCTTTGGTCAATTGCTACTCGTAATTGATACTCCTGAGCCTGCCAGTGCTCGAGTTGCGCTTCTAGCTGGGCGATCTTGCGCCGATTGTTCTGGGTGCGTGCTTGCTCCAGTTGGCGCTGAACTTGCTCGATCTGCGTCCGCACGCGCTGTTTTTGAGCAATCAACGCCGCACGGTCCTCTCTGGGTTGTAGTCCCCAAGCCGAAGGAATCATACGCTTATTCTTGGATAAACGGTTCCTCTGAGAAATCGCGTGGGGTCCGTGGCTTATAGAGCAAATAGGCGAGCCCGACACTCAAGAAGTAGAGTATAATTAGCGGCGCCATTACAATCGCCATATTGACTGGGTCAATCGTTGGTGTGATCACCGCTGCGATAATTGAAATGATGACGATGGCGTGCCGCCAAAAATGCAGCAATTGTGATCCACTTAAGATGCCAGTGCGAGCCAGAAATGCCAGTATAATCGGCATTTCAAACGAAACACCGATCCAGAAAACGACGCGGGTAACAAAGCCAACGTATCGTTCAAATGTCCACAACTGGGTAACGACTTCGGCGAAGAAGTTCTGCAGAAAGAAGATCGCGACTGGCAACATCACATAAAAGGCAAAGGCCATACCCGCGACAAACAGGGCAATGATTGCCGGTAAAGTCAGCAAAAGTGCCCGCCGCTCATGGGGATACATCCCCGGCGAGACAAAAGCAATGACGTGATAGACAATCAGCGGCATCCCTAACGAGGCTCCAGCCATAAAGCTGATCTTAAAGACATTGATCAGCGTATCGGTCGGGCCAGTTGAGATCAATTCCGCTCCGCCAAGGGGGGTTTTGATAAATTCCAATAAT
>CAZMRA010000164.1:0-11515 GCA_964568485.1 uncultured Caldilineaceae bacterium
CCCCAATCCAGGTGACCGGGTAATTGAGCCGACACAAATAAGATTCTAGCCATCAGCCGCGTTCAACCCAGAAATAAACGGTACACTGCAGCGAATTTGCCTTGCTTTAGGCAAAGCTCCAACTCAGCCACAGCACCCCAAACAACAAGCTCAACAACGTGATCGGTACGCCAGCCTTGAGATATTCATTGAAGGTCAGCGAAACCCCTTCGCGGCGTGCCCCCTCAGCGACGATCAAATTAGCGACCGAGCCGAGCAGGGTCAGATTGCCCGCCAAGGTGGTGGCCATGGCCAAGGTGAGCCATGTTTGCAGCGGCTCGGCAAAGTGCGGCACAAAGGGGCGAAAGAGCAAGACCGCCGGCACATTCGAGACCAGATTGCTCAGCAGCCCTGCCACGAGGGTCAAGGCAGCAATGCCTTGCTGGGCCAGCGGTTCGGCCAGCATAAACAGCCATTCGCTCACCCCCAGCGTCTCCAGCGCACCGGTCACGATAAACAGGCCGCTGAAAAAGACCAAGAGCGCCCAATCCATTTCTTGAAACACCTTTTCCGGCTCGAGCCGCCGAGTGACCAGCAGGATGGCGGCCGCCGCCAACGCCGCCAGCGGAATCGGGAAGCCGAGCACAAAGGCGACGATCATCAACCCTGTGGCGATCAGTGCCTTGCGCAGGAGTGGCCGCTCGAGAGTCACGCTGGTCTGGGCGGGCGCCGCAAAAGCTTGCGCGGCAAATTCGCGGCGGTAGACCAGCACGATGATCAGCCAGATGATGACCATGCCCCCCAAGGCCACGGGCGCCAGTTCCCGCGTGAAGTCGAGAAACGAAATCCCGGAGGCAATCCCGACGATCATATTCTGCGGGTTGCCGGTGATGGTGGCCACTGAGCCGATATTGGTAGCGGTAGCGAGCGCCATCAGATAGGGGATGGGGCGCTGCTTGAGCAGGCTGCAGATCTCCAGCACCAGCGGCGTAAAGACTAAGACGATGGTGTCATTCAAGAAAATGGCCGAAAGCACCGCGGAGGCGAGAATCAACAGCGCCAACAATTGTCGCGGCGTCCTGGCCCAGCGGGTAACCCCGTTGGCGACCAATTGAAAAAAGCCCGCGCGCCGCAAATTGTGATTCAAAATCATCATCGCAAAGAGTAGCGCGAGGGTGTTGAGATCGAGGGCGGCAAAGGCTTCTTCAAGCGAAAGCGCGCCGAGGACAATCAAGAACGTGGCGCCAGTCAGGGCAATGGTAGCCCGATTCATGCGCAAAAAGGGATAGCGGCCCACCGCTACCCCAATAATGGTTACCACAATCAACAAGAGGGCAGGCCAAAAGATCAGAGATTCTGGTAAGTGCATAAATTATTCGTGGATCGGATGGAGTGTCAGGCGCTCGCCTGCTTGGAGAACTCGATACGCTTGCCCAAGTTGTTCACAGGTGGCGCGGAAATCAGCGGGGGAGGCTGTGTTGAAGGTAAACATCTCATAATGGCAGGGTACTACCAGGCGCGCACCGATCTCATGGGCGAGTTGGGCGGCTTCGAGCCCGTTCAAGTTGCCCGCTACGCCACGAGCGGGGTCACTGCCGTTGATCGGCAACAGCGCGACATCGATGGACCACTGGCGCAAGCATTCAACCATGCCATCATATAGCACCGTGTCGCCGCTGTGATAAATTGTCCACGGCCCGCATTCGACGACATAGCCCAAAAAGTGGTATTCCCCGCGCGCATTGCGCTCGAGTGTTTCGTGGGCAGCCGGCACCCCGGTGATGCGGAACGGCTCAAGCCTGACGGTTTGCCCCGCATCCACCGCGACCGGCCAATCGGGATCGCATTGCAATCGCTCGGCGACAAACGCCTGGTTGGCAACCGGAATGACCAAGCGCACAGCCGGATTCACCTGGCGGATCGGCAGCAGGGTAAACGCATCCAGATGATCGGTGTGATTGTGCGAGGAGGTGACTACCTCCAGAAAATCGAGCTGCTCGGGCGCAATCACCCGTTCGGTCATGCGGATGTGGGGCTTGTTGGTGTTGGCGTATTTGTGCGTCAGCGAATCCGAAAGGTAGGGGTCAAAGAGCAGGTGATGCCCTTGCCATTGCACCAAAAAGCCACTCTGGCCGAGCCACCACAGGTGAAGATGGTCGGGTTGCTGGCGGGCAAGTGCAACGTCTTGTAGAAATGCTTGGTCAGACAGCAAAGGTTTAATCATGAGCAGTCGAGCCTATCAGCAAATGTTCGAATCGCAACGTAGGAAGTATAGCGCATGCCCGCTCGATTCGCAGGCTGCAAACCTCATTGATTGGATTTACGCAGTTTGCCCAGAGGTATCAAAAAACCACAAAGCAAACGCAGCCGCGTCCGCTTTGTGGTTTTGTTGTGCTACTCGATTGACCGAGCGAGCATCACTCAGTCAACAGCACTTCTCGACCGGTCTCCTGACTGCGATAGATGCCATCCAGAATGGTCATCACTTGCAGCGATTGCTCCGCCGGCACCGGGGACGGTTCCCCATTGGCAACCACGCGGGCAAACTCAACACATTCGAGCGCGTGCGGCTCCATGATGTTCTGGGTCAGCTTGATGGTGCGGTTGTTGAATTGCTTGGTGTCGTAGTTGGTGTTGTAGAACTCACCATTGGGCCAGAGCAAGCCGCCGTCGTTACCGTAGAGCCACATGCGCATATCTTCGCCCTCAGTATCGTGGTGGATCAACCAGCTCACTTCGAGGATCAGCGTGGCGCCGTTATCGAAGCGGACAAAGGCCGCGGCAAAATCTTCCACATCCATGTCCGACGGGACGAGTGTGCCGCCCCATGTGCTGAACGCCCCCTTGTTGTTGGCCAAGGTCTTTTTGGCGACCCCACTGACTGCAACCGGTTTAGGATTGCCCATGAACCAGAGCGTCAGATCCAAAATGTGTACGCCGATGTCGATTGTGGGGCCACCACCGCTGTTCTTCTTGTAGATAAAACCAGGGCGGACCGGGATCCAACCGCGGCGCAACATCCAGCTGCGGGCGTGATAGATCTCGCCGAGTGCGCCGTGATCGATCTCGCGCTTCATCGCTTGCGAGATGCCGGAGAAGCGGAAATGTTGCGCGGTCATCAAGGTTTTGCCGCTGCGGTCGCGTGCCTCGATCATTTTGTGGATGTCGGCAGGGGTCGGCGCGAGCGGTTTTTCGCAGATCACATGTTTGCCCGCGTTGAGTGCGGCCACCACCAGCTCGGTGTGGTACATGTTCGGCGTGCAAACATCAATGATGTCGATATCCGGGTCGTTGATGATATCCGCCGCATTAGTCGAAAGTTTGCTGATGCCGTGGCTTTGTCCCCAGCTTTGCAGCACACTGTCTGAGATATCGCTCCCGGCGATCACTTCTGCATCGGGCGAAGCAGCCCAACCCGGCATGTGGGTTTTGGCAATCCCGCCGACGCCGATTACGCCAACCTTGAGTATCTTGGACATGAAATTGATCCTTATTTGTAAGCGATTGTTTGTAAGTAATTGAAATTTTAGGGTAAGGAGCGAGGAAGAGAATTAGGTTTGCTCTCCCTCACCCTTTCAAAGCATCTCGACTACCGGCTGCACATCCAGCCGGAGGAAGGCGCTCCGTTACCGAAAATGCACGCTAACCCGCAACCACGACATCCGTAAAGTCGCCCGTCTGTTTGTCCTTGAGGATCATCTTGAGGCGGCCATCGGGCATCTTCTCTTGCTTAATAACCACTTTGCCGTCATAAAGTTGCTCTTCTTGCTGGATCCGCGCCGTGTTGCCGCCGCGCCACTCTTTGAAGTTAACGGGCTCCCACTGCTTGGATGCAGCCGAGCGATAACAGGCATCCATTACCTCATTGACGACATAACCATCGTAGAAGGTTTCGCTGGGCTGTGTACCGTTGTCCATCGAATTGAACATATCGGTGAACATGTCGATGTACCCCAATTCGCTGAGCTCATCGCCCACTGGGAAGAGCCAGCCTGCGTTGGTCTCGGCCTTTTCGGCGACGTATTCACTGCCCGCGCCGGTGGTAAAGACGTCGAAGCCAGTGCGCAAGAAGTGATTGAGCCAGATGGTGCCTTCGGTGCCTGCCACCTCGTCGCGCAGATCCATCCCGCCGCGGAAGGTCCAGCTCACTTCAAATTGGCCAATGGCCCCACTCTCGAACTTGATCAGGGCAATGGCGTTGTCTTCGGCTTCGATCGGGTGGACGAGTGTATCCTTCCAGCACATCACCTCAACTGGGCGATTATCTTTGCCCATATAGCAGCGCATAATCTCGATGCAGTGGCAGCCGAGATCGATGATCGCCCCGCCGCCAGCTTGTTTGGCATCCCAGAACCAAGCGCTGTGTGGCCCGGGATGGGTTTCGCGCGAGCGTGCCCAAGTCACTTTGCCTACCTGCCCGTCCTGCACAGCCTTGATGGCCTTCAATGCTTTCGGAGTATAGACGAGATCTTCCAAATAGCCAGCAAAGACCCCCGCCTTTTCAACCGTCTGCAAGATGCGCCACGCTTCCTCGGCATTGCGCGCCAGCGGCTTGGTCAGCAACACGGCTTTGCCTGCGGCCGCGGCCAGAGCGACGGCTTCTTCGTGGAGATGATTGGGCAGACCAATCACGACCGTATCGGTATCGGGGTGCTCAATGGCGGCTTTCATATCGGTAACGGCATGGGGAACGCCATTGTCTTGGGCGAATTTGTTGGCCCGTTCTTGTGAACGTGAATAGATTACTTCCACCCGGTCGCGATTGCGTTGTCCGTGCAAAGCTTGGGTGTAAAAGAGGCCGATCAGGCCGGTACCGAGCATGGTGACTTTATGCGCTTTGGGCATAGCTTCCTCCTTGAACATGACGGTAGACAAATGATGATAAATACTTGATTCTGAGTTCACAACCCCAATTCTGTTTTGACCAGATTCACCCCAGCAACCATATTCTTCAACTTTTGCCGGGCAGCCCAGCGGGCAGTTTGGCTGAGGCCACAATCGGGGGCAAAGGATAGCTTTTCGGGCGGGGCAAATTCTAAACATTGGCGCACGCGCTTGGCCACATCTTGCGCCGTTTCAATATAATAACTCTTCACATCGATGATGCCCACCGCCACGCGATGGGAACGGGCAATCTCCCCGATGATCTCCAACTCGGCATATTCGCGGCTGGCCATCTCCACATGGATCTCGTCGACTGTCATATTGAGAAAGGCCGGGAACATTGGCGCGTATTGGCGGGGACCGACTGCTCGCCCTTTAAAATTGCCAAAGCAGAGATGGGTGGAGAGGTGACATTGGCCCACCACCGGTTCAACGGTGCGATTAAAGATGTCGACAAAGCGGGCGGTGTCTTCTTTGTAGGCATAGCAACTCATCGACGGCTCGTCCACAGTGATTTCGCGACAGCCCGCCGCTACGAGATCGGCCAATTCTTTGCGCACAATGGGCAAGAGTGCCTCGGTGATTGCATAACGATCCGGATAATCGGCATTCGGGATCAAACGGCCGCTGAGCGTGTAGGGGCCAGGCACACTGGCCTTGAGCATCGGGCCAGCAGGAGCCAACCGCTGTAACCGCTGGAATTCTTCGATCACGCCGAGGCCGCGCGGAGCCCGCAATTCGCCGACGATCGCATGGCGGCCACGCTGGTCGTGCGCGGGCGGGCCAAAGATGCGCGGTGATTTTTGCTCGTGCGCAATCCCTTCAATGTAGCCATAAAACGAGAGATTAAAGTCGAGCCGGGTTTGCTCGCCATCGGTGATCACATCCAGGCCAGCGCTGGTCTGATCGTAGATCGCAGCGATGACCGCATCATCGACCATCTCGGCAATCTCGGCGCTGCCAAACGCATCCAGATGTTGGCTAGCATACTCCAACCAAGAGGGAAATGGATAGCTGCCGATCACCGTGGTGCGAAGCGGTGGTAGTTGCATAAAACACTCCCTTGTGTAATGGTGACACGTAACGGATGACGAGTGATGCGTGATGTCCGGCGACTCACCGTTTAGCGAAATTCCGCGGCAATGCGCGCTAAACGATTGAAGGTGGCCGGGTCGATCTGAATATCCAGTACTTTGGCGATGACTCCGGTCCAGCCATGCAGAAAGGCGGTCCAGCCATCGGCAATTTTGAGCTTGCGTTTGGCTTGCTGCGCCTGGGCTTGTTGCAAAAATTGGCGCTCTCCCCGGTAATTGAGCTCCCAAACCACACCAAATTTGGGGAATTGTGCCTGATCAGTAATCGGTGAGCCGGGGCGATCCTTGCCCAAGCCCGTGGCGTTGATCACTACGCTCCCCGGCAACAAAGCAGCCAGTAGCCGGTCATTCTCGGCGGGATCGGCGTGGCGGAAGTAGTCAAAGTGGATGTCGCTGCCCTGTTTTTCCACGATGCCGCGCACATGATCCAAGCGGCTTTGGTCGATGTCCACCATGGCTAGGTATTTGGGGCGATCGGCTGGATTACGCTGGTTGATCAGGTGCAGCACAATCGCTGCGGCCGCCCCCCCCGATCCCAAACAGAGCACGCTGCCTTTGGTGCGGGCAAAATGGCGCTCGCCCAGGAGCGCTTGCAAGGCTCGCCCTTCCGCCACGGGATCGACCGCAAAGCCGAGTAAGCGATCCCCGCGCTTGGCGATGCAGGAGATTTCGTCGAGCTGTTGCGCATAGGGATCGAGCTCGTCGAACAGGTCGCGTGAGGCGGCCAGCAGATCCAGCTTGTGCGAGGTGATCAAGCCGCCGAGGGCCAGGGGTTCGCGGCGGATGTGCTCGACAATCTGGCGGTAGCGGGCTGGCTCGTCATGCAACCGGCGATCGATGCCCACCATCGTCACCTCGGGGCGGCCAAGGGCTTCCATCCAGCGCGGAAAGATCTGCTGCATGGCCGAGCCCGCTGTAGTGACACCGACAAAGTAGAACGTTGGTTGGTCGGGCGAGGCAATTCTCTCTGCACTAGTGGCAAAGGTGAAGGCTTGGGGTGCAGGTTGTTCTCGTTTGCTTTGCAGCATGGATACTCCATCCAGCTTACGCAGCGCCTCAGCGACGGTCACATGCGGGAGGTCCTTCCGCAGCTGACGTCGCCGACCGGGCGTGCCTAAGCCTATCCGTAGACACGCCGGACTCGGCGGCGATAATCGTCGTAACAAGCGTCGAATTGGGCTTTGGAAGCTTCGCTGCCAATAAAATGGCTGCTGGTCAACACAATGGGCGGCTTGCCGCGTGCGGTCAAGCCTTCGGCGATCAAGCACTTGAGCGCGTTGGTGACGGCCGCCGCGCCAATCGTGGAGCCGGGGCCCACTGGATCGGCCAAGCCCTCCACACGTACCATGGCGTCACCGGCAGGCACCCCATTATCGATGGTGATGTCGGCAATGTCAGGCAGGCGCTTGCCCGAACTGTGGTTGGGCTTGGCGTTGAGGCAATGGTCGAGCGAAACCACGGCGATCACGGGCAGATCGCGGGCTTTGGCTTCGAGTGCCACTTCAACCACCACTTCGTTAACCCCACTGTTGGAGAAGATGATAAAACTGTCAGGCGGGGCCAACACAAAGTTACGCAGAATCGTCTTGCCCAAGCCTTCTACATGTTCCAAAAACATCGCCTGGCGTTGTCCATTGCTGCCGACTATCTGGTTGTGATAGGTGAGCGACAGCTCCACAATCGGGTGAAAGCCCGGAAAGCTGCCATGGCGTGGAAACATCTCTTCGACAAACATACGCGAATGGCCCGTGCCAAAGAGATGCACCAACCCCTCTTGGGCGATGGTCTCGGTGCAGATCGCCGCTGCGCGCTCGATGGCCTCCATCTGCGTGGTGCGAATGCGTTCGAGGATCGCGGCGGCCGCGTCTAGGTAGGCAAAAGCTGGATTCATATTAGATTCTTTGCTCAAGCTTGCGCTCCAGCATACCGGAGCCTGAAAAGATTAGGGAGATTGCGGGTTTGATGGTTGAATTTAGTCTAACAGTTGGAACGATTATTCGTCCAATTTTGTAGGCATCTGGCTAGAAAAGCGTGGCGGTCGGCATCAGGCCAAACACGACAAAACTCCACGTTCGACGGCCAAGACTTCTGGAAAGTAAGTCTACTGAATAACCCCAAAAGTGCAAAAGGAGCGTGCATGTCCCCTTCTATTCGCATCGGTATGATTGGTGCTAGCTGGTACGCCGATGGTCAGCATTTGCCCAGCCTGAAGAGCCATCCGCAGGCCGAGGTGGTGGCCCTCTGCGCACGTAGCCGCGAGCGGGCCGATCCACTGGCGCAGAAATATGGCATCCCGCACGTCTATACCGACTATGAAACTATGTTGGCGGAGGCCAATTTAGACGCGGTGGTGGTTGCCGTGCCCGACGATGAACATTATCCGATCACCATGGCTGCCATCGACGCGGGCCTGCATGTGATCTGCGAAAAGCCGCTGGCCTATACCCTTGAACAAGCTCGGGCCATGGCCGCCCGGGCCGATGAGCGTGGCGTCCAGCACATGACCTTCTTCACCCTGCGCTGGTTGCCCCACACCCGCTTCCTGTACGAGTTGATCCAATCGGGCTATGTTGGGCGTATCTATCATTGCGATTTTAGCTATGCTAGTGGCGGCGGCCGCAGCGGTGAGTATCGCTGGCGCTTCGATGGCGACCGCGCCAATGGCATCATGGGCGATCTGGGATCGCATCTGCTGGACCTGGCCCGCTGGCTTGTCGGCGATTTTGCCGAGGTGAGCGCGGATTTGGGCACCTATGGGCAGCGTCCGGGCACACCGGCCAACGATGTGGCGTCACTCACGCTCAAGACGGTCAACGGCGCGCAGGTGCATGTGCACGCTAGCGCGGTGGCACATGTGGGGCCGGGCAATTTGCAACAGCGCATCCGCATCTATGGCGAAGAAGGCACGCTCGAAGCTAATTTCTTCTTTGGCAACTTTGGTGGTGTGGGCGTCTGGCAAGAGGTGCGCGGCGCCCGCAAAGATCAACTCGCGGTGGAGCCGATCCCGATTCCGGATCACATCTGGGGCACGGTGGATCGCAACGACCCGCTGAGCGTCTTTAATCACCAGTCCGCCGGGGATCGCTATTTCATCGATTGTTTGTTGGCGGGGCAAGCGGTCACACCCAATTTCCATGATGGTGTGGCTGTGCAAGCTGTGTTGGATGCTGCGCACCAGTCGCATCGCACCGGCCAACGTGTCTCACTCGTGTAACTGGCTCATCTCCAGGCAACACCGATGTAGTTGTCTGGAGATACACCCAGAAAACCACTGAAGGGCGTTGAAACTGCATCCCGAATTCGCGTAGTTGTCGTTCTTGGCGAATTAATGCTACGATATAACTAACCACCATCCTGAATGTACTTACCCTGGCAGTGGCAAATCGCCATTTATAAATTATGGCCCGTTTCCGACGCCTCTTCCCGTATTTTCTGTTGCTGATCGTCGTCGCACTCGGCGCGTATTTGCGCTTCTTGTTGCTCGACAGCAAAACGGTCTGGCTGGATGAAGCCTTCAGCATCTGGCTGGCCAACCACAGCCTGCCCGACCTCTGGTCGTGGTTGATCCGCATTGATCAACATCCGCCGCTCTATTATTCACTCTTGGCTGGCTGGCAAGCGCTCTTTGGCGATCTGCAAGGGGCGGTGCGGGCGTTTTCAGCGCTTTGTAGCATCGCTACCTTGCCCGTGCTCTTTCTGGCGGCGCGGCGATTGTTTGATCAGCCGACTGCCTTGATCGCTACTTTGATCCTGGCGGTGTCGCCGTTCCACGTGCGGTATGCGCAAGAAGCACGCATGTACAGCTTGCTGACCTTGGCCGTGGCCGTGGCTCTTTATTGCCTGGTGCAGATTCTGCTCGAGCGTGATCAGCGTCCATTGCGGCGATTTTGGTACGGATTGGCGGTGGCCCAAGCTGCGATCATGCTCACGCACAACACCGCGGCTGTCTTTTTCCCGCTGGCACTCAATTTGGCGATCGGGGCCGCACTGCTGTGGAAATATTGGCAAGGGGGTGTCTCTTCCTGGCCGGCCCTCAACGCACTCAACTTCGAACGCCAATGGCTACGCTGCCAAGCCCTGGCCATCATCCTCTGGCTGCCCTGGTCGATCCCCTTTGTGATCCAAGCCGTGATGGTGGACCGCAGTTTTTGGATCCCTGCGCTCACCTGGCCGAACATTTGGCAAGTCTTTCACAATTTTAACGCCGCCTTTTTGCCCGATTGGTTCCCCGTTTTTCCCTGGTGGGATGGCTTGTATTGGGTTTTGGCAGGACTCGGCATCTTGGCGCTGCGCGCTAAGCCCGCCCGTATGGGGCTGTTGGTGTCGCTCTGGCTCGTGCCAATTGGCATCTCGCTGTTGGTGAGCTTGCGCCGCCCAATTTTTATTGAGCAGACGTTGCTGTGGACGACGATCCCCTATTATCTGCTGGTGGCTATGGGCATCCGCCGCCTGGGCACGGTCGAGGGTGTTCGCTGGGTCTGGCTGAGTCGGCCAGTACAGGCATTGTTGCTGGCCGCGCTCTTGGTGGTCAGCGCGACTAGTTTGGTCAGCTACTACTTTTATTTCGAGAAGGAAGATTGGGCCAAAGCCGCCAGTTATGTGGCCGAAAACATCGAGCCCAAAGATGCGATTGTCTTTCATGCCACTTGGGGGCAATTGCCGTTTAACTATTATTTCCGCCACTATGAGCAGCCCAACCCCTTGCACGGCCTGCCGGTGGATCTCTTCTCGCGGGGCGAGTTGGAGCCCGCCATGACCACGGCTGATCTGCCCCAATTGCGTGCTCTGACCGAAGAGTACGATCGGATCTGGCTGATCTATGCGCACGATTGGTACACCGACCCAACGGGGATTATCCCGCGTGAGTTGGGGCGCATGATGCGGCGCACCGACGAGCAACAATTTGTCGGCCTGCAAGTGATGCGTTTCGATGCGCGTTGACCCAGCTTGTGATACAATGCCCTGTGAGTGGGTTGTTCGTGGGGTAGGTGATCTCTCCGGCTCGAGGCTATCCGGCCAGAGCAGGAGCCTATCTTTCTAAGCTATCGCTCAACCATCCAACAAGTTCCTCAACCTATAACTGCATAAAGGAAGCTGATTATGGCTGAAAAATTACGCGTCGCCGCGCTCGGTTTGACGCATGATCATGTCTGGAGCAACCTGCGCGATCTGAACCAATCTTCCTTGGGCGAATTGGTGGCTGTGGCTGACCCCAATGAAGAGCTGCTGGAAAAGGCACGGAACGACTATAACGCCCCTGCCACCTATGAGGATTACGAAGAATTACTCGAAGAGCACGAGCTGGATGCTGTCTATATCTTTGGCGACAACGCCACGGGTGCCGAGTTGGCGGTTTTGGCCGCTGAGTATGGGCTGCATATCCTGATCGAAAAGCCGATGGCCGCCGATCTGGCCGGGGCGAATCAGGTGCTGGCGGCGGCTCGCAAAGCAGGCACGCAGGTGATGATCAACTGGCCATTTGCCTGGTGGCCCCAATTGCAAAAGGCCTTTGCCATGGCGCAGGCGGGCGAGATCGGTCAACTCTTCCAGACCAAATA
>CAZMRA010000165.1:0-11443 GCA_964568485.1 uncultured Caldilineaceae bacterium
TGCCACCAATGACGAGCTCAAGCTAGTGCGTTGTGGCAGCCCAGACTGTTCCACTGGCAACTCCATTCAGACCTTGGCCGGAACTACCACTCAACACCATTCACTGGTGCTGGACAGCAATGACAACCCCGTCATCAGTTACGCTGACAGTCACGCTCATATTCTCGGGGATAACCTGAAGCTAGCCCGCTGTGGCAGCCCCGATTGCGCCAGCGGCAACTCCATCCAGATTGTGGACAGTGGGGACTGGATTGGACGGTTCAACTCACTGGCACTGGACAGTCGAGGCTACCCCGTCATCAGTTACAGTGATGAGGACACTGGGGTTGGGTACCTCAAGCTGGTGCGCTGTGGCAGTCCCGATTGCGCCACTGGCAACGCCATTCAGATTGTGGACAGTGCGGGCGATGTCGGATTATACCCATCACTAGCACTGGACAGCCGAGGCTACCCCGTCATCAGCTACTATGACGCCACCAATGGCGACCTCAAACTGGTGCAGTGCGGCAGCCCCGATTGTTCCACCGGCAATACGATCCAGACCTTGGACAGCGCGGGCGATGTCGGATTAACGCCATCGCTGCTGCTAGACAGCAATGACAACCCCGTCATCAGTTACTTGGACCTCACTAATCGCAACCTCAAGCTGATACGCTGTAGCCGCCCAGATTGCTCCGGCGCCAGCTCACTTCAGCTTGTAGACGGCGGGGGAATGGTTGGCTTATACAACTCGCTGGTGCTGGACAGCCGCGGCTACCCGATCATCAGTTACTTTGACAATATCAATCGCGACCTCAAGCTGGTGCGCTGTGGCAGTCCCGATTGTGCCACGGGCAACGCCATCCAGACTGTGGACAGTGAGGACATGGTTGGGCTATACCCATCACTCGTACTGGATAGCAGTGGGAATCCCCTCATTAGTTACTTTGACAATAGCTATTTTGCGCTCAAGCTTGCCCGGCAGGAAGCCACCACGATCGGCCGCTGCGCTGGCTACGACGCACACCATCAAGGTTGCTCGGCAAGAAACTGGAGTGGCGGTAGGCCGCTACGCTGGCTATAGAGAGCACTGAACCGCATCTCTTCCTGCTTCTCGTGACCAACGAACCACTAATGACGCTGGGCCGGTTCAATAACCAACAACCGGCCCGTTTTTTTTTCGCAAGCGCCATCGCTCACTACACAAATCTTTTTCTCTCCCGCCCGAAGAGGATTCGTTCGAGAACGAGCACATTACGCTACTTGATGATCAACGGGAGAAAGAGTTGCTCTCATGACTCATGATGGAGGAACGAACGTGTCGAAATTTGCGGCGACACCCGAGCAGATGTGCTTAGTGTAGGAGATCTGTGGGTATTTGTATGGCAATCCAGTGGCGATTGAATTGGCGGCCGCCGAGTTGCTTCGACGAGATCTGGCTGCCATTTCCGCCATTGTCCAGCATGGGCCTGGCGAATTAACTACCACCAACCTTGACATGCCGGAACGACACCAAAGTTTGCAGGCGGTCTTTCAACACTCTAGACAATAGCTATAGAGGCTAGAACTGTAAGTTACCAACCATCCACGGCGAACATCATGCTGCTGCCGAGGCGGAAGGAAGCCAGCTTCTCATTTTCATCAAATTGAAAGAGCACCAATTCGCCGTCGTTGCCAAAATTTTCGGTTGTTTCGACGCGAAAGACATCTTGCGCCACCGGGATCAGCCGAGTCGTCGCGGCCAGTGGATCGGGCTGCGTCGGATCGATCAGGATCAACTCGCCGTTGCGTAAGATGGTCTGCATATCACCCCAAACGCTGCGGAATTTGCCCAAATAACGCTTGAGTGATTTGGTTGGCGTGGTAGATTTGGCTGGAGCAGCTGCTTTGACCAGCGCAGGGGCCACCCATTTGAAGGCTTTTTCCATATAAAGCAGCGGCATGCCATCATCGGCGTTGGTGAGTGTGATCACCGCCACTTTGTCTGCGGGGCAAATGTGCAGATCGGTGCGATAACCTTGCAGCGCCCCGCCATGACCAGTCACTGTCTTGTCGTTTAAGCGCCAAACATAAAAGCCCAGACCACGACCACTTTTCCAGTCATCGCTCAGCCAGTGGACACGTTGCATTTCGCGCAAGCTGCTACCCTGCAAAATCTGTTTGCCGCGGCGTGGGCCGTCGCGCAATTGCAACATGGCAAACTTGGCCAAATCCTCAACACAGCTAGTCAGATTAGCCGACGGGGCAATGCCATTGGTATCAGAATGTGGGCTGATGGCGCGCGCTTGACCGCGCAAACGCCGCCCATACCCGGTGGCGAGCTGGGGATGATCTGCTGGAACAGTATGAGCAAAGGTGTTTTTCATACCCAACGGTTTTAAGATCTTCGCTGTGATGTAATCTGCCCACGGCATCTCCGTGATGGCACTCACGACCTCGCCCAGCAAAGTCAGGCCTAAGTTTGAATATTTCCATTTGGTTTCGGTGGGCAAAGCCGTTTCTTGATTGGGTAGCTCGTTTTGGATCGCCGCAAAGTCGGGGAATTGATTATCCACCCAATAGGGGAAAGCGGTATCGCGTGGCAATCCACTGGTATGTGTCAACAAATGGCGCAGGGTGACCGGCGGCGCATCGGGGAAACGCTGGCCGATGGTAAACCAGGGCAGATGTTTTGTCAGCGGATCGTCCAATTGGAGTTTACCCTCATCCCGTAACTGCAAGATGGCCGTGCTGGTAAACAATTTGGTGATCGAGGCCACACGATAGAGCGTTTTCTCCGTCGCCGGAGTCTCCCTGGCGAGATCGGCATACCCAAAGCCTTTGGCCCACACCAATTGCTGATCGTACACGATCCCGATGGAAAGACCGGGCTGTGCGCGCTGTGCCATCTGCGCTTCAACCCAAGCGCTAAAAATTTCAAGATTCTCGGCTACTTCCGGGTGAGCTAACAATTTTGCGTTCGTAGGCATGAATGGTTGCTCTCGTTTTGTGTTTGATTGATCGGTACCCCACCAGCAGATTACGGAGCCAGCAGAGGAGGTACAGAGAAATTACTCTTCGGCTCTGGCACTCCCCATTTTGATCTCCTTCAGAGGTCCGTTGTTAGATTCTGCGTTACTTCCTCGATATTTGTCAATGTCGATATTTGTCAATGTCCATGCGCTACAACAACAGTGCAATATCCTTGCTATCACAAAAGGCGAGTCCTCTCCGCGAGTCTGGCCAGATGGTGTAGCCCCCAAAATTTAGGACACGCCCGCCCGATTATGCCGGGTTGCCCTACGCCGCGGATTCCGGTATGCTGAATGACGCGTGTGGCAGATCACCGGACACAAAAGGTTGAAGCATGAACGAGAATACTGTGGGGTTTTACTGGCAACCAGCAGACGAGGGAATGGCTGATCAGCTTGAGGTCTTGCGGTTGAGTGGGGCAAATACTGTTGTTGTGCCCTATCGATTACTCGAAAGCACGCCAATCGATGCGCTGTGCGAGTTGCAGATCAAACTCTGTGTCGATTGGACTGTCTTTGCTGGTGCGGAAGTACGCCGGGCCTTCCCCGAGAGCATTCCGGTGCAGGCATCCGGCGAAGCATTTATCCAGGAGGATTGGTATCTCCCGGCATGCCCGAATTATCCCGGTCTGCGGGAATACCACTTAGCAACGATGAACGAAGTGTTCACGCGCTGGGGGGATGCGCTGGCTGGGTTGTGGCTCGACTTTATCCGCTACCCAGTGCGCTGGGAGGGTGAACATCCACGGTTGCGCGAGGCTTGTTTTTGCCGACATTGCCTCAATCTCTTTTTGCAACGAGACCAAGCGCACTATACCGCCGACGAGACACATGCAATCGCCACAACCATTTTGCAAACACGGTTTGAGGAGTGGGTGGACTGGAAATGTTTGCGTATTCTCGAATTTGTGAAAGCTGTAAAGCAGCAGCTGGATGGATTGCCCCATTCAACCCAATTAGGCATGTTCTCGTTGCCGTGGCGGCGACAAGATCTCAACGGGGCTATCCGCACCATCGCCGCGCAAGATCTGGGTCAGCTCGCCCAGTTTGTGGATGTGTTTAGCCCCATGGTCTATCACAAACTTTGCTATCAACCCGTCGGGTGGATTGCCGATGTTGTGCAAGATGTTCACGAGTGGACAGGAAAACCGGTTTTGCCGGTCATCCAATCGATCGACCAACCGACACCCCTTCCCCCGCACGAACTCGATGCCGCGCTGGTTACTACCTCCCAGCTGCCAGCAACTGGCAACCTCATCTTCACCCTGGCCCCGCTACTGGTCAACGCAGAAAAGATACAGATTGTTCGTGCACGATTTATGGCTACACGAATTTAATCAGTCAAGAATTAATCTATCTTGTTCTCGGTTTGGACGCAGGTTTGGTAGATCGCATTCAGCAGACCAGGGAAACGCTGCTCCAGATCGTCGCGGCGCAGCGAAACCAAAATCCGCCGCCCCTGTGGCGTCATCCGAATAATGCCGGCTTCGCGCAAAACTTTCAGGTGATGCGAGCCGGTCGATTTCGCCACTTCTTTGATCATATGCAAATCGCCGCAACTGAGTTCCTCATCCGCCGCGGCCAATTGCGCAAAAATCTGCAAGCGCACTGGGTCACCAAGTGCGTACAACACATTGGGCAAGGCTAAATTTTCTGGATTTGGATGCATTAACAATCTCATGCTTGACATTCTATCATCGATCTGTCTATAATTCAATTGTTCAATTTTTCCGAACTATCGAACAATAATTTCACTAGAAAGGCATTTATGACAGACAATCATCTCCCAATCGGGGTGCCAGCCAGCACGACCGCACCCGATAGTTCTGCAAGAAATAATAAAATTCGTGCTTTGCATGTCCTTGTTTTGGGTGGATTGAGTGCCCTGGGTCCACTTTCCACCGATTTGTATCTGCCCGCTCTGCCAACGATCAGCCAAGAATTGGCGGCTAGCATGACGGAAACCCAATTCACCTTAAGCGCCGGGATTCTTGGCCTAGCACTCGGTCAGGTAATCGCTGGCCCGAGTAGCGATGCCCTTGGCCGACGACGCCCGTTGCTGATTGGGTTAGCAGCTTTTACGGTGGCTTCGCTGCTCTGCACACTGGCACCAACGATCCCAGTATTGATCCTGCTGCGTTTTGTGCAAGGACTGGCCGGTTCAGCGGGCATCTCGATTGCCCTGGCGGTCGTGAGTGATCTCTACAACGGCACGGCGCGAGCGCGACTCTTTTCGCTGCTAGCCCAAGTGACGGGGATCGCGCCAATCGTGGCGCCGATCATCGGTAGCCAGTTGCTTTCTTTCACTTCGTGGCACGGCGCTTTTATTGCACTGGCACTCTTCGGCGGCCTGTTGTGGGTGGCGATCTGGCAGAGGTTGCCCGAAACATTGCCCAGTGAACGACGTCAAACCGGCGGAATTGGCTCATTGCTCCAAGCCTTTCGGCAGCTCTTGCAAGATCGCTATTTTGTCGGCTATGCGTTGAGTTGTGGTTTTGCCTTTGCCGCCTGCATTGTTTATATCTCCGCTTCACCGTTCGTTTTGCAAAATCTCTATGGGCTTTCGCCGCAATGGTTTGGCTTTGTCTTTGGTCTCAATGCGTTTGGAATTGTTCTGATGGCGCAGGTAAATGGTCGATTGGTCGGCAAAGTGACGCCGCGTACCCTTTTCACTTGGGGAATCAGCCTTTTTACCGGGGGATGTCTGCTGCTGTTGGGCGTTGTATTGGCCGGGCTAGGGCTGACAGGCATCTTGCCGACTCTTTTCCTAATCGTCGCTAGTTTGGGCTTGATTGGCCCCAATGCCACAACGTTAGCCCTTGCCAATACCACAACTGCGGGTAGTGCCGCTGCCTTGTTGGGTGTCTTACAGCTGACCATTGGCGCGCTCGCTGCACCATTGGTGGGTCTGGCCGACCAATCGACGGCTTTGCCAATGGCGATTGCAATGGCGGGCTTTGGTGGAGCCGCACTGCTCACTTTTCTTTCTCTTTGCCGCCAACCGCAAGTTGATATTTGAACGCTTACGGTCACCAGGAACTGTTACCAACTTGTGACCGAACCGTGATGAGTTTTGTGACAGCCACTCGCTATTATGAGCTGAACGTAAAATTCGATGCTTTTGTCCTGGTTTTGTCTGAAATTAGCTCGTGCGCTCTCGGTTGGCAATAGAGAGATCAATGCGTATGATTCGCCTCAGAAATCACCTTTTCTCCCAAGTCTGCTGTAGATAGCGGGGACTTGCTTCGCCCAGTTTGCTGTGCTCGTTTTACCCCTCCGCAAGTCACCCGCTCAACTTCGCTCATCAACCGATTGCTTACCCCGAGCTTAGGGTCGGTATTTATGACCTATCAACAAGCATTTTGGATTCGTCTGCTAGTTGATTGCGTTCAAGGAGCTATCTCATGGAATCGACATTCCTTGCCGAATCAATGAACACCATTCCGCCCGTCGTTCTCGTCCTCGCTTGTAGCATGATTGTTTTATTTGCCATTGCAACGATCGGAATCTTCTGGCTGAACACGCTTGTAACCCAAGTGGTTGCAAGCGGGGAATCGTTCTCGATGAGTGAGGCAGACTTTGTGGCTCAATTCCGCCGTGACGGTGGCCGCTTACAATTCATCGGCGCTGAACAGTTCAAGCCAATCATTCATCCTTTACCAGAATTGAGAGAGTACGAACTCTTACTTGATGATGGTCAATTGCTCATGAGGGAGTGGTTTTATTGATGAATATCTTTTGGTTTCTGCCGACGCACGGTGAACGGGTACGCCGTGACCGATGAATTTCTCACGGTCTGGCGTCAGTTGAGTGCGGGCGAAGAGGTCAATTTTGCAGGCAATTATGTGCAAGTGCGGCGAAACATGCAAATGTCTATCTCACATGGGGCGAGCCACCAGCGCAAGTCGCCGAAAAGTTGGCGGATATGCGTCAACGGGCGGCGGCTCTGGGGCGGACAATCCGTTTTGGCATTCGCTTGCACATGATCGTGCGCCCCACCGAATTGATTTGATCCGCTTGATTCACTTGAGGTCAAAGCCTTGTTCGCGCAACACGGTTGATAATTCCACCCGGGTTGGCTGTGAAACGCGCCGAGCGCTATGTTCAAGCCAGCCGTAAGCCTCTATTTCGTCCGGGCGACCTGGCACTGGCACTTGCCGATTGTTGTAGATGCTAGTCTCGGCCATTGTTTGGTCATAAGCATGCAGGGCCGAATCCTCGTGTTCACGGCTGTAAGCCTCCCAGTGCAAAATTGCCTGCTGGGGCAAGCGTGGCCGCGGGGATTGCTCGGTGGCGGGCCAACCCAGCGTAAGCCCGGTGATCGGCATCATCAACGGCGGCAAACCCAATAAGCGGATGATCTGCCGTGGCTGATTGCGGATGGCACCGATATAACAGACACCCAAGCCGAGCGATTCCGCAGCCAACACGGCATTTTGCGCAGCGAGGGCGGCATCTACCGCGGCGATCAAGAAATTTTCTAGATGCTCATGGCTATGCGGCAACTGACGCAACTGGCACGCACGATCCAGCTTGCTGAGGTCGGCACACCAAGCCAGAAAAAGTGGAGCCTCGGCAATATGTGCCTGCTCACCACAGAACTGTGCCAATGCTGCGCGCTTTTCCGGCTCAGTCACAGCGATTACCGCATAAGCCTGCAAATTTGAGGAGGTCGAAGCGCGCTGACCAGCGGCGACAATCGCCTCGACCCACTCGCGCGGGATCGGATCTGGCTTATAAGCACGAATCGAGACGTGACGATGAATCTGCTCAATGACAGGGTTGTTCGTCAACGATGGCTGCGTCTGATGCAGCGTTGCGGGTTCATTTGGTATATCCATTGACATGATTTCAGTTTGTTTCCTCTATTACGCTTTCGCACCAAAGAACGGATAAACCACATAGCTGTAAACCAAGCAGCCCACGCAGATGTTCAAGAGTGCTTCCAACAGGGCAAAGACGACCAAGACCAAGCTGATAATCACGCTACTCGGCGGATGGACAAACGCGAGTAGCAAGATCACGACGCTGAACAGAAAGCCGACGCGCGCAGCAAAGATCTTCGGGGCTTTGTCGATCATCACTACCGGCAAGTGCAGACGCTCTCGCAGCTGACTGGCCAACCAACTGATAGGGCTATAGCGCAGTGAGGTGAAGGCGCGAATATAAAAATCAACCGCGAGCAAGAGGATAAGCGACCAATTGCCCGTAAAAGCGTAAAGCGCAGCCAGCACGGCGACGGTCAACGCGACCAGCCGCACGACCGATTCATTCACCCGCACGGTAGAAGTTGGGCAGATGAGCGATTTTATCATCGAGATGACTCCTTGTTATCGTATTTTATGTGTACAGTAGTGAAACTTAACCACAACCTTCAATCTAGTGGCCGCGCATAACACAAGCGAGCACTCAACTCACAACGACGAGTCGAGCACCTATAGAGTAAATCTGCTCAGCTTGTTGTAAACCGCAGCAGGGGTACCGCGATGAGGAAGCGGGCGACGCGTACACCCAAACGATACTACACTGGTAGGGATGTCATTCGTAGAGACTCACTAGAATGACCATATTCTAGCCCTACAGCGGTAGCATAGCTCGGGCAACGAGTGCCCGCCCAGTACAGTTATTGGTAGTGGTCTGACAATGGATGGAGGGATATGTAGAAAGCTGGTGGATGGGTGCGCCTGCCAACTGGGCGCAGTGGGCAGAGGCGATCCGAGTGGTCAAGAAGCTTACTTGGGAACTCAGAGAAAACTGCTGAACGATCATAGTGGTGTGTCGCAATTTTTAGGCGAACGCTGAATCAAGCGCAGACGCGCGTGTGTATCCATGATAACACAGGCCCAGAGCTGCCACAAACAACTTGCTGAGGTGCCACCGCTCACCTAGCCTTGGTCAGGCAGCGGCGAATCGGTGGCGTTTGGCAGCGCTATTCCTCCGCAGCCGCTACATGACCAAAGCTCGCATTGAGCAGGGGCATGTGAAGCATCGGCTGAATCTCATCCGCTAGATCCACCAAGATCGAAGCTTCGGCCCGAAAATTCTGAGGTTCTCGTTGGCCGCTATTGTTGATGGCCACCGCTTCGAAGCGATAAACACCATCACCCAAGCCTAGTTGCGCCAAGGGGAATTCGGCGCTCAGTTGGGAGCCAGGGAAGCGTTGCCAAAGTTCCCAGTCACCGGTATTGTGCCGGTAATAGATCTCGTACGCGCTCATGGCGGACCGAGCCCGTGTGGTCCCTGACCATTGCACCAAGAAGCTCGTTGTGATGGGAGCATTCGGCTTGAGGAGCGGCGGCTGGAAGGGATGGACAACGGCCACGGGATTGGCGGCGACGGTGGTACTCGCTTGCGGCGTGCTGGGCCATCCGGCCGCGTTGTCGACCTGATCCGTGGCCCGCACCCGGAAGTCGTAGGTCACGCCGCTTTGCGCGCCGGTCATCTGAAATGCGGTTTGGGCGGTCTCTTCGAGCAACATCATCCATGGGCCACCATTTTCTCGCCACTGCACATCATAATGTTTCACACCGGAGAGGTTATCACTTCCGTTCCACGAGATGGTGAAAAATTGATCTGGGGTGGTTGGCGGCAGCGGCTGGACAAAGACGCTCGGCGGTTGCGTGTCGATGCGCGTGGTCACTTGTGAGCTGCCAAACTCCTGCACATTCCCGGCATGATCGGTCGCCCGAGCGCGAAATTCCACAAAATCACCATTGGCAGCCCAACCCTTAAAATGATTCGAGAGCGATTCGGTCTGATCCTTCCAGCGATGCCAACCGCCCCCATTGATGCGGTATTCGACATCGTAAGTAGCAATGCCACTGGCCGCGCAGTCATTCGGCGCGCTATCGGTCCCATTCCATTCGACCAAGAAGGTGCCTGGGGAAAAGGCAGGCAGCGGGCTGACGGTAACCGAGGGCGGGGTTGTGTCGCAAACCTCCGTGAATTCGAGGATGATATAGGGCTCCTCGCCGCCCCGCTCTCGCGACGAAAATTCGTGCATCCGGTTGTTGGCGGGCGTCTCATCCCCGGTGACGATCAAGCCATGGTTCGAGCGGCCGCCACTATGCCAAGTCTTCACCAGGGCAGTGACCTCGACCGCCTTCCAGCCGATACTGGAATCCACGCTGGTCAGCGGTAATTCGTCGCCGCCCAAGTAATTGGCGTTGTTCCAGGTCACTTGGCCCTCATCCCAGCTCGAGCGCATATATTGGGCTCGATAATTCATGGGCTGATCGCCACCTGGGGTAACGCCGATTTGGAAAATGTACAGATCGGCTCTGTTCACCACCGCATTGCGCGGAATAGCGCCGATATCAAACTCGATCAGAATACGCATGGCTTCGTAGACGCTGCTGCTCCAGCCCAGGCGCAATTCGCTGCTGCCACCAAAATTCGTATCTGGCTGGCGCGACGATAGGAACGCATCTTTCCGCACGTTGATACGCATGGTGGTCTGCAGTCCTGCCGCCGTCCGCTCTGTGGTCAGGATCGTTACGTCGGGTGAGGAGGCCGCGGCCGGGGTTTCTTGCGCTTGGGTACCAATCGGCAACAGCACGAACAGCAAGACCAACAGCGCCGAGATGGACCGCCAAGCCGAGGTGAGTATCGATCGGGAATCTTTAGGCTTCATAGGATGAAACCCTTCGCGCATCTGACCATGACCACGGCGTGCCGATCAGCGGTAGCAGCCAGCGATCCAATCCATACCAACCAGCGACCTTCCAAGCCAATATCAAGGCAATGGCGATGACAAAGAGCAAACCATTGGTGCTGGCCGTTCCTGCCATGATGAAATTCCAGTTCAGCAAGGCGCCAAAGAAGGCCGCGAAGCCCACAAAGGCCCCCAAGATCAGGCCAACCCCGATCAGGAGCTCGCCCCACATGATCAAGTCGGCAAACCAGGTATACCACCCCTGTTCCAGCATGAAATTAATAAAGTCTCGATACCAGTCAAAGGCGATAGCTGGGCGCCCCCCTTCGGGAATGGCGACCGCGTTGGTCCAGAAGCCACGCAACGCATCACCGCTGGCCCAGGTGCCACCGCTCACCTTGCCCCAGCCTGACTCCAACCACTCATACCCCAAATAGAGGCGAATCAGCAACCAAAACCAAGCGGAGCGGGTACTCGCAAAGAGTAAACGGGCAATCGGTGGATCCGGAATAATGATCTCGCCCTGACGATTGACAATATCTTTCGTAGCCATCGATGGCTCCTTTGGGTGAGTGTAAGTTTTTATACCGAGATGGCCCCATCTTAACAATAATTTGCTCACCTTACAAGACCCTCTACCCAACGACTGCTATCCGAATTCAAGGGAGAGAGGCAAAAAGAAGCCAGCATTGATGAACAAGCTGGCTTCTTAGGGAAGTTAACTCGAGGCGCTAGCCCAGGAGCGGGTCAATTGCCAATGATGGATAGGTAGAGGTGATACTGTAACGCAGTACCTGGT
>CAZMRA010000166.1:0-1195 GCA_964568485.1 uncultured Caldilineaceae bacterium
TTCATCATACGCTAACTGGATTTTTTGAGGCAGCTTATGGCTAAAGGTGATTTGCGTCCCATGAATTTTTCGATTTGCTAATCTAGGCTCACCAAATGAATTATCGGCTGATATGAAAGTCACAAGAATTAAATTAAGTTTAGGCTTTGCCAAATAATCGTTTTCTAACCTGGAGATAGTACCTAACAGTTTGTTTTCAGTGATATCTCCTTGTTGCCTGGTTAAGCGAATTGCTTGATGCAAAATCCCTGTTTTTTCTGTTTCAGAAATACATTTTGATAATTCAAGCATATTTGCTAATGCAATTACTATTCCATCATAACTATAATCAGGATAGTTAAATTGGATTTGAAATTGCGCATTCGTAGTATCTATCGAAGCGATCTTATTCAATTTATCGATTATTCTGTCTGGATGAGATTTCTTATACCAGTTAGCCATCTTAGTTCTCCTCTTAAGCTAGCTGCTTTTAGTTACTTTTAGCAATTCTCTGAGTTTGCCATTTATTGGATCCAGGTCAATATTTCCCCTTGCCCCAACAACGCCTCAATCTGGACGAGATGGGGCTGCTCGTGGCTGATGATACGCTCGGCATAGCGCAAGACCGTTTGGTCGCGCTGGCGTGGGGATGTGCCGGTGAAGGTGGCGCGGCGTTGCCAGCCGGCCTCATCTAGTGCGGCGAGTTCTGCCATCAGCGTTTGCCGCTCTTGGGTGAAGGCGGCCAGCGCAGCCTCGAACGCGATAGCTTGATAGTGCGGCTTGTGCATCAATAAGCGGGGGGAGCGATAGCGCAACGTGGGGTTGTCGTGCGTCAACATGGCGCGGATGCTGCTGCTCCAACTGTCGGCGCAGGCCCGCACATGGGCCAGAATGTCACTGACCGACCACGGCTCCGCCTCCGAGCGTAGCTGCAGCCGTTGGCTGGGCACATCACGAGTCAGTTGTGCGATCCGCACTGGCGTTTGCGCCAATAGGGCTAAAATCTGGCTGGTCTCCGGCGCGTTGGGCCTCATGGGCACCTCCTTGGCGGACAACTGCCCTCACTAGACCACAAGTGACTTGGCCGCGTGGATCAAGACTCGGCCCCGCGGGTGAGTTTTGCCTCAAAACGTTCGGGATGGATAAATTGGTAGGCCCAGACATCCAATTCGGGCACCTGGAGTCCCTGTTTGGCGAGGAAGGTCGTGATGTCGGT
>CAZMRA010000166.1:1205-7335 GCA_964568485.1 uncultured Caldilineaceae bacterium
ATGCCATGATAGACGAGGGACATGAAGATCAGCCGCGCGTGATAGTCGAAGCGCCAGTCATCAGCTGCTTCGTGGACAGTCTGTGTGGGTGGCACCTGCTGAACGGTTTCCAGAAAGGCTTCACTTACTTGGTGGGCAAAGGCGGCCATTTGCCCCAATGTGGTCTGCTCGTCCCATTGAAAGGCCGGCTGCGGGCTCGTGCCGTGGATCCGCCGCAGGAAGTCGGCCTCTGCTTGCAAGAGATGGGCAAAGGTGGCGAGAATAGACCCATAGCCCCCCGCAATCTCAGCGGTGAGCAGCGCCGCATCCAGCTCCATACAAATCGCCAGCAGTTGCTGATTGGCCCAGCGGTTGTAGCGAACAAATTCAACCAGCGTCGGTTCAGGTTGGGTGGTCATATGCAGTGCTCCCTCTAGTTGGGGCCCTGGCCATCAATCAGGTGGGACCCCAAAACTCAGCTCGTCTGTCGGTACGCTTCAAACTGCATCATTTCGGTCCACATGGCTACCGAGCCCATCGCCGAGGCGACTTTCTTGCTCAGCAGCCGATTTTAATCGTCGCGCTGATTCGTTTAGAATAGGAGCATACTCCTGCTCTTTCTTCCTTCTCAAACCAGAAAGTGACGAAGCTTGCCCATGTCTGATCCTGTTAACCCGCTCATCTTTGATGGACACAATGATACACTGCTCGATCTTTATTTGCCCAACCGTGGTCAAGGCCGAACTTTTTTCGAAGAGAGCACGCAAGGCCATATCGACCTGCCGCGGGCGCGCGCCGGTGGTTTTGGCGGTGGCTTTTTTGCTGTCTACGTACCCAATCCGGTGGTGGCGCAGGGGTCCGTGAGTGGAGATGTTGGGGCCAAACGGCCTGGAGAAGGCTACGACTTGCCGTTGCCCGAACCGCTGGAGCAAGCGTACGCGCTCAACTTTGCCATGGGCATGACTGCCAAGCTCTTCGAGATCGAAGCTGCCTCCGACGGGGCGCTCAAAGTGGTGCGCACAGCCGACGAGCTGGCCGATTGTTTGCAGCGCCAGGTGGTGGCTGCCATCCTACACTTCGAGGGCGTTGAGCCGCTGGATACCGATCTCCACGCCTTGCACGTCTTTTACCAGGCTGGCTTGCGCTCGCTGGGGATTGTCTGGAGCCGCCCCAATCAATTTGCCCATGGCGTGCCCTTCCGCTTCCCCTCGTCGCCCGACACCGGCCCCGGCCTGACCGACGCGGGCCAGCGTTTGGTGCGTGAATGCAATCAGCTCGGCATCTTGATCGACCTCTCGCATTTGAATGAGCGCGGCTTTTGGGATGTGGCTGAATTGAGCGAGGCGCCGCTCGTGGCGACCCACTCCGGCGTGCACGCGCTCTGCGCTTCGGCCCGCAACCTGACCGACAAACAACTCGACGCCATTGCTGAGACCGACGGCATTGTCGGTATCAATTTCCACATTGGCTTCCTGCGCCCCGATGGCCGGACTGATCTCGAAACCTCGGTGGCGGAAATTGTGCGCCATGCCACCTATGTGGCCGAGCGGATCGGGGTCAAGCACGTTGGGTTGGGCTCCGATTTTGATGGCGCTGTCATGCCCCACGATCTCAAAGATGTGGCCGGTCTGCCGAAGTTGGTGGCGGCGTTGCGTGCTCAGGGCTTTAGCGAAGCCGAGCTGCGCATGATCGCCCACGAGAATTGGCTGCGCGTATTACGCAAAACGTGGCGCTAATTTGCCAGCAACGCAATTTTCCCAAACGCCCGTCGAGTAGCGATGGGCGTTGTTTTTGTGTTCCAATCATCACGACGTATACTAGCGCACGATGAACACTGTATTTGTGCGCCTGCGCTTGTTGGTACTGATCTTACTCGCCTTTGGCCGTGTCACCTGGCGGTTGGATGCACAAAATTTTTGGTGGGATGAGAGCCTGAGTCTGCAGCGGGCCGAACAGGGCTGGGGACCGCTGGTGCGCGGTGAACTGGTGCTGTACGATGGCTTCTCGAGCCTGCTGACAATCGACCAGCATCCCTTCTTCTCCTTTCTGCTCCAAGGCATCTTTGTGCGGCTGGCGGGTGACAGCGAATTTGTCGTGCGTTGGCCTGCCGCGGTGGCGGCTACCTTATTGACGCCCGTGCTGTGGGCGTTCGCCCGCCGGTTGCAAGCGCGCGGGGTTGTGCCGCCGGGCACGCCAGCGTGGGTCGCGCTCTTGGCCGCCATCAATCCTTTTTATCTGTGGTATGGGCAAGAAGGGCGCCCCTATAGCCTCTGGGCGTTACTCGCGGTCCTCAGTACTTATCTACTTTTGCGCGCCTTGGATCATACCCCCGCGCGGCGCGTGCATTGGCTAGCCTACGGACTCAGTTTGGTGGCCTTTTTGGCAACCCATTATCTGGCCGTCTTTTTGCTGCCCCTGCATGGCTTGATCCTCTTTTTGCATCTGCTGCGCCATCATCTGCGCCGAGCATTGATCGGGCTGGGGGTGGTCGGGAGTGTGGCCGCTGCAGCAACTGCCATTGCGCTCTGGCAATTAATCCGTCCCGGCGCGGGCGACAATCTGGATCGTATCACCGTGCGCGTGCTGGTTCCCGACTTGCTCAATGCCTTTAGCATGGGGCTTAGCGTCAACATCAACGACGTTTGGTGGCTGGATCTGCTCTTTGCCAGCCTGGCTCTACTCGGCGTGCTCTGGGGCTTGCGTTCCCGTCGCCAATGGCAACAAGGCGGCTGGATCGCGCCATTTTTTGTGCTGCTGCCGGTGCTCATTCTGCTCGTGATCAACCTCGTGCGCCCTGCCTATATGAAGGCCCGTCACCTGGCGCTGATCAGCGGCGGTTTTCTGATCTTGGTGGCTGCGGGGTTGGCAACGCTGCAAGTTGGGCGGCGGTGGTTGGCTGTGCCAGCCGCGCTCTTGTTGATCGCCGGTGCGAGCTACAGTACCGTCAATTATTTTACGCAGCCCCAATATGGCAAAGATCACTACGCCGAGTTGGGCGACTATCTCCACGAGCACCTGCTGCCGGGTGATCTGCTGCTGCTGAATCCGCCGTCGTCATGGCGCATCTTTCGCTACTATTTGCCGCTAGATGAAGTGGACGCGGCCATTGCCGCGGCTGCCCCGATTCGTTACTACGGGGTGCCGCTACTCAGTCGCAGTATGGCGGAAACCTTCGAGCAACTCGATGAGGATCACGGCCAATATCGGCGGATTTGGCACGTCAACTCGCGCACACACCCGTACATGGATCCGGAGAATTCGATCGAAAAATGGTTGGGCGAGCACACCTTCCAATTTCGCCGTGAACGTTTCTACAGCCCGAATTCGATCCTCGCCCTCGACATGTATCTGCCTGCGCCGCCGGTGCACGAAGGGCCGCCGAGCGAAGTGCCGATCAGCCATCGCGTGGATGTGGGCTTTGGCCCGGAGATCCATCTGGTCGGCTACGATGTTGATCACCCTCTGGCCGAGGGCTTTGCCACACCCGTGACGCTCTATTGGGAAGTTTCCACTCGCCCCAGCCGCAACAGCAAGTACATTCTGCGCCTAGTCGAGCGCCAAGCCGATGGCACCTTCCACGAGGTCACGGTCATGGAGCGCGAGCCTTACGAAGGGATTGCTGCCACGCAATATTGGGATCCGCACAAGACGATCATCGAATATGTCGAGTTGGCGCCGCACGTTGCCGCGGCGTTGGCTCAGCCGGGCGTAGAGCACGCCTTCACCTTGCAGCTGTACGATGCCGAAACGCTGGCTAAACTGCCCGTGCAAGTCCACACCGGCGCTGGCAGCCTGTTGGATGGCGAAACGGTCTTGTTGCCCATTGAGCGCGTAGGAGTAGGTGAGCAACCGTGAGCGTGATGCGCACTGCGTGGGGCCGCCTAGCTGCGCTACTCGTTGGCTTTCTGCTGATCGGCCTGTGGTACAGCTTGGTCGTGCCCCCTTTTGAAGCCCCCGATGAGCCCTTTCACTATGCCTTTGCCCGCCACTTGGCCGCTGGGAACGGCTTGCCCGTGCAAAATCCCGAAGTTGAAGCGCCCTGGGAACAAGAAGGTAGCCAAGCGCCGCTCTATTATTGGCTAGTGGGCCGACTGACTGCGGCCATCGACCAAGCGGATTTTGAGCAGATCGGTGTGCACAACCCGCGCGCCAACATTGGTGATCCGCTCTTTCCCGGCAACAAAAACTTTATGCTCTACAGCAGCGTTGATTGGCCGCTGGTCGGGGCGAATCTGGCCTTGCATGTGGGGCGTTGGTTCTCGCTCTTTCTCGGTCTGGTGACGCTGCTCTGCACCTATTTCACCGCTCGCCTCGCCTTTGCCGAGCAACCAGCCCTGGCTTGGATCACTACGCTATTCGTGGCGGCCATCCCACAATTTGGCTTTATCAGCGCGGCACTCACCAACGACACCCTAATCATCGCTGTCAGCGCGGCGACCCTCGCTTGGTTGGCTTATTTGCTCCATTGGCACTTTGGCAATCAGCAACCGATTCCGCTGTGGCATTGGTTGGTGCTGGGCAGCTTGCTGGGCATCGCGGCGCTCAGCAAGTTGCAAGGCCTGGGTCTCTTTCTCCTGAGCGCCTGCGTAGGAGTTGGCTTGGCCTGGCGACGCCACGATTGGCGGCTGCTGGTGCGGGCCTTCTTGCCCGTGGCGCTGCCAGCCCTGCTGATCGCTGGCTGGTGGTATTGGCGCAACCTCTCGCTTTATGGCGATTGGTCGGGGTTGGGCCACTTGCTCGCCAACAATGGCCGCCGTGAAGATCCGCTGACTCTGAGCGGGTTTTGGCGCGAATTCCGCGGGCTGCGCTATTCGTTTTGGGGCTTGTTTGGTTGGTTCAACCTGCTCTTGCCGCAGTGGATCTACAACCTGTTGGACGGGATCACCCTGGTCGCAGTGGTGGGTTTGGGGATGCGCGCCCGCAAATGGTTGAGCCTACATACCCTGCGTCAACTCACACCCGCCCAAGCGATCCGTTGGATGTTGGCCCTCTGGGCGCTGCTCTCCTTCGCCCTGCTGATCTATTGGACGCTGCGCGCCACCGGCAGCCAAGGGCGCTTGCTCTTCCCCGGCATCGGCGCGTTGATTGCCTTGCTGGTGCTGGGGCTGGAGGTGTGGATTCGGCGCTTGCCAAGCCGCTGGCAGCCACTGGCCTGGAGCGTCCTGCCGCTGTTGCTGCTGGGCTCCTCGCTCTATGCGCTGCTGAGTCTGCTGCCTGCCAGTTATCGAGCGCCCGCGCCCGTCGCGGCCATGCCGGCCACGGCTCACCCGGTGGATGTCATCTACGGCACGAGTGACCAGATCCGTTTGCTGGGGCTGGAATTGCCCGATCAACGCTACACCGTCGGCGACGTGATCCCGCTCACGCTCTATCTGCAAAGTGAGCGGCCGGTCCAAGCCGATTATCAATTGTTTGTTCAGCTCCTGGACGAGAACCGAGTCGAGATTGCCAATTTGACCTCGCACCCAGGGTGGGGACGCAACCCGACCAGCTTGTGGCAGCCGGGCGCAATTTATGCCGACACCTATCCGCTGCTGATCACCGGACCAGTGGACGAGTGGGCGCCGGTCTTGGCCCAGCTCTACATTGGCTTTGTGGATCCGCGCACCGAGACCAGTGGCCGCTTCCCCATTCCCGCACAAACCGCGAGCGGCGAGCCGTTGGACCCGCCGTTTCTGGGTCAAGTGGCGGTTAGTCCGCATCAGCAAGCGACCTTAATGGATGCGGCTGAAGTCAGCGCCAGCTTTGGCGGGGTGATTGCCTTGAGCAGTTACACGGTGTCCCAAGTGGAGCCACTGCAAGCAGGTCAACCGCTGACGCTGACCCTGCAATGGGATGCGTTGGGCACACCCGCCACCGAGTACACGGCCTTTGTCCATGTACGTCAGAACGGCTCGACTGTGATGGGGTTTGATCAAGCCCCGGCGGGGCAACGTTTTCCCACGCACTACTGGCGCGCGGGTGATCGGATCCTGCAACAGGTTCCACTTGTGTTGCCTACTGATCTGGCCGCGGGTGAGTATGATGTGTGGGTGGGCTTGTATGAGACTGCCAGCCAAGGCACTTTGCGCTTGCCCATCACCGGCCCCGGGGGCTTGGGCACTGGTGATGGCGAAGTTTTGATTGGCAAGCTAGCCGTGAGCGAGTAAGA
>CAZMRA010000166.1:7345-11182 GCA_964568485.1 uncultured Caldilineaceae bacterium
GACAATCACCGAGCTGCGCACTTGGCGGATCAGCTCTACGAACTCGGTGGGCAGGATCAGCGTGCCGGTGGACAATTCACCCAGTTGCCGGGTGAGCGTCGCCGGGCTGCCGCCCTGAATGAGCTGGGCAGAGATGTTGCGTTGCGCCAGTTGCGCTTGCAACCAGCCCAAACGCTCGGCGGATGGTGAAGCCCCCGAGCGCGGGATCAGGATCTGCAAGATTTGGTCGGTACGCTGGGCCAAGCGAAGGGCAAAATCCAATGCTCGGTCCCCACTCGGCGACGCGTGATCGATTAGCGTAAAGGCGGACAACGGCGTGTCGCTCTGGCCCAAGACCAGCACCGGCCGAGCTGAGCGGCGAATTACCACCTCGCTCACCGATCCGACGGTGTCCCCACGAGAGTGCCCCTTTGACCCCAAACTCAGCAACTGTGCTTGTTCCGCCGCGGATAACAACTCCTCCGCAACGCGCCCGCGGGTGACGCGGAATGACCAAGGCAATTGCAGCGGCTCGGCGATACTTGCGATCAGCTGTTGCAAGGAGCGGGCGACTCCCCGAAACTCGCGCTCGATCGCACCACTATCTAAGCGCCGGGCAGTGGCTGAAAAGAGCCCCACTTCTTGACTAAAGGGGAGGTTGCACAAGCGCAGTAGGTTATCATCCTCGATAAACAAGCCCTCAAGTTCAGCCTGGAGTTGTAACGCCAATTGCGCCGCAGCACGGAGCGTCGCCCGGCTATTTGCTGAGGCGTCCAGGGCTACGACCACTCGTTCCCGCCGACTTTCGGATTGCTGGTTCATGTGCATACCACCTTTATGACTACAACTTACTATACTGTGACCGGCCGGGGTGCGTATTCGGTCACGGTTTACTCGTTCGGACTCAAAACCTACAATGTTGGCCGCTCATCCATTACAACGGCAGCGGCACGCCAAACTTCTCGGACAGTTCCTGCAAATTGCTCAAAACCACGGCGCTGAGCGGAATCCCATCACGCAAGCGCTTGATCTCTGTCTCGTGTTCGATCTCCCCGGCGACGTAGATACGCTCTTGGCCGCTGGCTTTGGGGGCATCATGCAGCGCCCGGATCATAGCATCCATGCCGTGCTTGAACTCATCCACCGAACGGAACAGATCAATGCGGAACGCGGCGAAGAAGTGGCCATCCGTGTCCAATTTATAGCCATCATAGGCTGATGGATCATCCGGGGAGAGCTGTGCCCAGCCGCCGGCGAGGACATTGCACAAGACAGCCACCATCGCGGCCAGATTGTATCCTTTGTGTCCACCTTGTTCGCGTGTGCCACCGAGTGGATAGAGGAAACGCACTTTGCCAGGATCGGTAGTGGATTCGCCATTTTCATCCACACCCCAACCTAGGGGGATCGACTCGCCGTTGTCGTGCATCATGGCGATGCGGTTGAAGGGCACCGTCGAGGTGGACATATCTAGCAACCATGGCGGTTCATCCTGGGTGGGGAAGCCGATGCTCAAGGGATTGGTCGAAAACATCGATTTGGCCCCAAAGGTAGGCATCACGCCATAATCGTGGTCGCGCGCATAGAAGCGGCCGGTCATCGAAATGCCGATCATATCTTCGCCCAGGGCCATAAAGGGATAATACCCGGCCGCGCCATAGTGATAGCTGTTTTGGACCACCACCATGCCAATGCCACTTTGGCGAGCTTTTTCCATCGCCAAGCGCATGGCCCAGGGGCTTACCACAATTCCGAGTGCGCTATCGCCGTTGATCCGCGCCGAGACCGGCGACTCGCGTACGATCTTAAATTGTGGATTCAGGTTGATGAGTCCGCGTTCGATCTGGGTAAAATAGATCGGCTTCAAGTTGCGCACGCCGTGTGTATCGACCCCGCGACGGCTGGCATAGAGCAAGACATTCGTTGCATCAAGTGCGTGTTCTGGTGGCAAGCCGACCTGTAAAAAGAGCTTTTCGACGAACTTGTGCAGCGTTTCTGCGCCAATATACGCTTTGGCATGTTTTTCCATTGGGTTCAAACGCCTCTTCTATCTTAGAGCGGATGGGTAAAAATTCGTGAGCTCGGGCTTCCCACTCACGGCGATCATGACCGTCTAGCTCGCTTGCCTACAAAAGGCCAGCAAACGCGTTGGTATAACGGTCTCGGATTTCAGGGCAAATACGTTTTTATTATAGCACAAGTACAACACTTCCAACTGTTTTCGTGATTCGGCTAGGTTTTCGCAAGTGGCGGATGTCCGTTGTTAAAGTCACGAGCTCGTCAATCGCAAGATGGCCGCGATGACATGATCCATGGGCATATTCGTATCAATTTCAAGCTCGGCCACGCCTTGCAACAGCGGCTCCACACTTTGTTTTAAGGCAAGCACCCGCGCCGTTTCTGCTGGCTCTTTGCCATAATCGTTCGTCGTGCGCGTCTGCAACCGACCCACGATCACATAGACCGGTGCCGTCAGCAAAATCACATGGTCGAATTGAGGCAGAAATTTGCCCATATTGGCGGCGCAACCGCTGACAAAGAGCATCTCGTCTCCTGGATTTGCCAGCAATGCAGCGATGCGATCTTCTCGCCAGACCCAATCCCGATCCGCCTCCACCGGAGAACCCGCCGCCTGCGCCAATTCCTCGGAAACCGCCACCCAGTGAGAGTACTCGTCACCATCGGCATCCACTGCGTGATACCCACGCTGCGCGAGCGCTTCCGTTACCGTAGACTTGCCAACGCCGGAGATACCTGTAATCAGAATCCGTTTCATCATTCATTCCCCAATAAAGTCAATGCTTCCAGCGCCAAAATGCGAACATTTTCCGGTATCGTGGCTGTTAAAATCTCGGAACGGCTATACCAGTGTAATTGATTCGACTCCCCCAATTGCGGATTCACCGCATCGCTCTCCGCTATTGCGTAGTAGACAAAATCAATATGCTGGTGATAGGGATTAATATTAAATAGCAGCACATGGACAGGCCTGACTAGCACACGCACGTCTGGGAAAACTGTCTGATCGGGATTGTAGAGCTGGATCGACAACCCTGTCTCCTCCCATACCTCACGCAGTGCTGTCTCCTCGGGCAACTCGTCGCGATCCATATGTCCACCGACTGGCAGTAAGCTGCCGAACTTCTTGTGTTGATGCAACAACACGCACGAACCATGCACAATCAACACAGTGGCAGTAAAGTGCCTGGTAATTTCCATAGAACAATCCTGATTTGTTTGAACGTTGCGGCGCAGCAGGCTTGTCTTCAGCACCACCTGCCAACATTCCGCAATCACTGGGGCACAAGGGGGAGTGATTACGGCAGCGAGAAGACCGGCAAGCTGAGCCCAAAGACGATGGCCGCGATCCGCGTTCCCACGACCACCAAGAAGCCGAGGGTAAATGCAGCAGCCGTCGGTACCTTCACCGCTCGCAATAGCAGATAGACCACAATGCCCACGACCGCGGCCGTGGCGTAAATATCCTGCCGCAAGATCAACGGGATCTTGTCCGACAAGAGATCCCGGATGACCCCACCGCCGGAGCCAGTGAGGGTGCCCATGAGAATCACCACCAGCGGTGGGAAATCAGCCTTTTCTGCGATTTGGGCTCCGGAGATGGCAAAGACGCCCAAGCCAATCGCGTCGGCAAAGAGGAGGGCATTCATGGGGATGGGTAAGAAGTGCACCCACACCAGGGTGATGGTGGTCGCTATGATGATGGTGTAAAGGGGACCCGAATCTTTGATCCAAAAGATGGGATGCCTGCCCAGCAATAGATCGCGGATGGTGCCGCCCCCAACCGCGGTGACCGCAGCCAGCACCACGACGCCAAGGAGATCGAGCTGAATGGCGACT
>CAZMRA010000167.1:0-11122 GCA_964568485.1 uncultured Caldilineaceae bacterium
CCAGTGAAGTCAACGACCCTTCTCCGCTTGATCCGGCGGAAGGGGCGCAATCGCCCTCGGCTTGGCTGCCGCTGTCCTCGTTCATTGCCCTGCGTGACTCAGGGTCTTAAGGGTATGCTGCATTCAGGGCTGCCAGATCCTCCGGGGTATCTAAGTCACGCAACTCATGGACGGTTGCGCTCACAGGTACAATCTCCGTTGCAAAATCCTTAAAGATCGCTCGCGCTCCCACGTCGCCGCCGAGTTGCTGCAAGGCCGGCCAGCAGGTGCGATCGAAAATGGCCGGTGCTCCGCGCACTTTCCCCTCTAACGCCGCAGCTGCCAAACGGGCGCCTGCCTCCCAGGCCGTAATCAAACCATCCAACAAATGCACAGATAACCACGGCTGGTCGGTCGGCAGATAGAGCGCGGCTTCAATCCCCTTTGGTAAGGTAGCCACCCCACAACGCACACTGCTTGCCTGTCCCGTAGCAAAATCGGCATTGTGAACGAGCGATAAGCGTGGCTCGGTGGGGAATGTCTCGGCCAGCAGCGCACTGACTGCATCGGCTGCTGCGCCCGTCACCACGCGAATTAGGCGCGCCCGACTTTGGAGCGCTATCCGAACCGCACGCACGACCAGCGCCTCGCCATCCACCACCAGCAGCTGCTTGGGCTGCCCCATGCGTCGACTCTGGCCCGCAGCCAAAATCACCGCTGCCACAGCGGCAGCGGTGCGATGATCCTCACGCTCAGTTGACATGAAGGGTGACCGGCTTAGTGGTGGCAGCCACAAGCGCCGCCACAGCAACCTCCGCCCATGCTCGGCGCGCTCATCTCCAAGCCAGCGGAACTGCTTCCATTCCCCTTCATCACGCTGCTGGCGACGAGCGAGAGAATGCGCTGGCTAGATTCAGTCTGGCAGGATGGGCAGGTGGTTGGCCGATCCGCTTGCGCAGCTGGGCGCAGTGTCTCAAAACTCTCTTTGCACGTCGGGCAGAAATATTCGTATAAAGGCATTTTGATCTCCTGATTAGACGGGTAAGTGAATGATTGAATTATACCAAGGCTCGCAATGCTTGATCAAGATCGGCAATCAGATCCTCCGCATGTTCGAGGCCAATCGAGATCCGTAGCAGATTTTGTGGTGTTGGGCTGGTCGGGCCTTCCACCGAAGCACGATGTTCGATCAAACTTTCGACGCCGCCTAAGCTCGTGGCTTGGGCAAAGAGTTTGGTAGTGCTGGCCACGCGACGGGCTTCCGCCGCTCCACCCACCACTTGAATGGACAACATCCCACCGAAGGCGCGCATCTGCTTTGCCGCAATGGCATGCCCCGGATGCGAAGCCAAGCCTGGATAATGCACTGCCTCAACGGCCGGATGTTCTGCTAAAAAGGCCGCCACCGCAGCTGCGTTCTGACAGTGGGCGCGCATCCGGTACGGGAGGGTGCTGATGCTACGTCGCAAGAGCCAACAATCAAAAGGCGAGGGCACCGCGCCGCCCAACTGTTGGATCGTGCGCAATTTTTCTAATACCTCTGGCTGATCACCGGCGATGAGCACACCGCCGGTCAAGTCGCTGTGGCCACCGAGATATTTGGTGGTCGAGTGCATCACGACATCGGCGCCCAGTTCGAGCGGCTGCTGGCAGATGGGCGAGGGCCAGGTATTGTCTACCACACAAAGTGCACCATGTTCATGAGCTAGCTGGCTGACCGCCACGATATCCGTGATTTTGAGTAGCGGATTCGAGGGCGTCTCCACCCAGATCAACTTAGTATTCGGGCGGATGGCCGCTTGCAGCGCGGCGAGATCGGTGAGATCCACCACGCTGGCTTGGAGCCCCCAACTGGTAAAGAGCTGGGTCACCAATTGGCGAGTGCCAAAGTACACATCACCCGGAATGATCACGTGATCGCCACTGGTGAGCAGCTGCAGCACCGCAGTCACAGCGGCCAAGCCCGAGGCGAAGGTCACGGCCGCCCTGCCGCCTTCTAACTCAGCCAGACAGATTTCAAGCGCATGGCGATTGGGATTATCGCTGCGTCCATAAACGTAGCCCGAAGGATAGCCACCCTCGGCGTCGCGCACAAAGGTCGTTGACATGTGAATCGGCGGCATCACCGCCCCGCTGCGCAGGTCATACTCGCGGCCAGCATGCACGGCTAAGGTTTCAATGTTCATCGCGGTTTGCCTCTCACTTGGTTATGCCGGAGCCATGACCTCCGGTTGGGTTTGAACGATAGACTTATTGACCCGTCAGTTATTAGTCACACCTCTGGTATGATAATGTTCGTTTCCCCCGATTGTCTCGCCGGAAGACGTGAACTATGCGATGATGCCCTATTCGCTTTCAAAGCCATGCCCTGGCTTAAATTTCAAGGTACGGCTATTTTCAGTGACTGTTCGTACTACATGGTCGGGTACACCACCGGGAATTTCTGCTTCGATCTCCAGGGTAATAGTCACTTGAGCGCCCAGTAGCCCAGTCAAGTGCGAGATCACTTCTTCTGCGATGATGCCAGCATCGCGCCCTACTCGAGTAGGATCTAAAGTAACTGTCCCATAAAAGCGTTTGGGCGTAGCAACTGCCCGAGCAGGAACAACGTTTGAATTAGTCGCTGTCACCGTTGCCACAGATGTGCTGGCCGTGCTTGCGCCCGGCGTAGCAGGTTGCTCCAGGTCAGGAGTAGATGATGCTTGCTTTGTTTGTAACTGCTGTTGTGCGAGCTCGGGTTTGACCAGGAGGCCTGGATCTTCAGCGCTAAGGCTTGCAATTTGTTGCCCTGCCCGTAATGCTCGATAGCGCCCTGTCTCTACATCATAGCTATCGGCATAAGCAAAACTATCCTGTACCCACGTAATGAGCGTTACCCCTTCGCGGATTGCCCCCAGGAGCACACTGGGGTCTGCGAGGCGTGGCAAGTAGAGATAGCGTGCAAAATCTTCGACTAGTTGCTTAATGCTTACATGATCCCCACGCCAAAGTGGAACGCGATCGAGTTCCATCTTCAGCCGTGTGGCTGCAAAGCTGGTGAGTAGCAACTCATCCGAACGTAATTTCTTGCTCACGCGGACTGCCAATGGATCTTGACCGGTGAGTCGTAGTGGTTGCCAGGTAATTGGATCTTGCGGTTTGAGTTGGATGGGGACAAGCGCCCATTGATAGGCTTCGGGCAAACGCGCGGTGACAGTGCTATCCGCCGCTTTCTGTTGAGCTTCTGCTTGGCGGATTTGAAATGTAGATAAATTAAGGGTCTCTTTTTCGGCTAGAATCGATGTCCAGGCCAAATAATGGCGTACGGCTTCGTCCAAGTCTTGCAAACGTATCTTGTCGGCCGCCAGAAAGACCAGCGTGTTACGACAGAGCCGCGGTGTGGTACCACGCGATTCCAGAATAGACTTGGCCGCGATCTCAGCGCGATTGTCTGGATCCCGGCTGTAGGGATATTCGGTGCCCAATACGACGAGGCGCGCATCGTAATCATCGGGAACATCTTGGCCGGATTGGGGCAGCGGATGGATGCGGCGAAAATCCCCCTTTTGTTGCAGATTGGCGCGCAACCGGGCATCGAGCTCGACCATGATCTTCTCCGGCTCGCGCTTCAGCTGTTCTGCGCGATCTTCGGCCAACTTGGTCACGGTGGGCTGGGTATCGTACCAGAAGCGTGTGCCATCTTGATAGAGATAGGTGGCCGCTCCGGCTAGACGCCGCAGCGCGTCGCCAAAAATTGCAGGTGATTCTCCGGGCAAAGCACACCCGAGTTTGATGCGCCGATCTTCCATGCCGCGTTGGGCCGCCGCTACAGTTGGGGCAGAGCCCAGATAGATGGTCCGGGCCACGCGGCGACAGGCAGCATATTTACCCAAATTGGGGACTTCGCCATCAATCCGCAAGGGGAGAGAGTTTGGCCCATCCACATCTTTTTCGATGATGGGCACCCAGTTATCCGAGAGATGGCGCGTTAACTCGAACTGCACGCGCTGATCATCGATGGCAATGTTGGCAGGCATGATGAGCGGATTCTTGTCGCCTTTTTCCCAGAGGCTGTGGATGACAGCCGCCATCAGCCGCAATACACCGCGCGTACGTTGGAATTTGACCAACGTTGACCAATCCGTGTAGAGCCGGTCGAAAACTTCGGGATGAATGGGGTAGGCAGCCTGCAGCCGCTTTTCATAGTCGGCATCGCGTACTTCGGTTGGGAACTCTTGATGATTGGTCCGGTAGAAGTCGGCAAAGGCACGCACTACCACATCTCGATCTTTGAACTGTGCCGGGTCGGAGAGTGGCTGGAAGAGTCTACGGCGGACAATTTCGAAGCCTTCCTCGGCGCTGGCCGGCCGCCACGAGGACTCGACCCGACCGATCACGTTGCGTAGGCGATCTAGCGCTTCACGACCACGTTGGCCACCTACCTCGACATCATCCGCTTGGGTATGGGGTGAGCCACTCGTGTCGGATGCAGGCAAGCTGATCACTAGTAGGCAATTGTTGACCAGCTTGGCCGATTCGGTAAGGACCTGGGCAAAGGTAAATTGAGTTTCAAAACTGCCGCCGGGCAGATCGTTTTGATCGTGGAGTTGGCGGGCATAGGCGACCCATTCGTCGATCAGGATCAAGCAGGGGCCATATTCACGGAAGAGCTCGCGCAGCGTATCGCCGGGGCTGGTGGCGCGCTCATCATCGGCGGCAATGCGTGCGTAGGCGGCCTTTCCGCCCAGTTGCCAGGCCAATTCACCCCACAAAGTACGCACCACGGTCCCATCTTCTTTAATGGTGGGATTGCCCGGTGAAATTTTGTTACCCACCAACACCACGCGCCGTACACTAGGCAGGGAATCGACGTCTGCTTCTTGCATGATGGCATCAATGCCAGCCAACTCGCGCGGGGCAACGCCGGCAAAAAGATGATGGAGCGCGAGCATGGAATGGGTTTTGCCGCCACCAAAGTTGGTTTGTAACTGCACGACCGGGTCGCCCCCTTTTCCGGTCAGCCGTTGCACCGCGTTCACCAGCATCTGCTTGAGGCTTTCGGTGATATAGGTACGCCGGAAAAACTCGATAGGATCGCGATATTCGGAGGTGCCTTCCCCGAGATGCACTTGCCAAAGATCCGCGGCGAATTCAGCCTGTTGATAGCGCCCCATGGCTACATCATTGTGGGGCGTGACGATTTCCCGCCAGGGTTTGAGTTGACCTGTGACCGCGCTTTCGATCGTACTGTTGGTGCTTTTGCGCCGCTCGTTGCGGACCTGCTCGTCAAAGCGCTGGCGTAGTAGTTCCAGCTTGAGCTTCTCAAGTTCGTCTGCCTGGGGCGCGGAGACGGCGAGCAGTAATCGGTGTGCCGAATCAAGGGCGCGGTAGGTATCGTCGCTAGAGAATCTGTTCTGGTGCGCCCACTTGTTGCGCACATCGCGCAGTTCACTGACGAGGCTGCGTTCGCTATGACCTAAAATATTGCGAAAAACAGCATTCCATTGATCCCACATCATCCATAATAAGAGAGCGGCATCTAGATGGGGGTCATTGTCGTCATTCCACTCGATGTCATGCGGCCGTCCGCTCGTGACAGTCGTCACCCAGTATTTGCCATATTTGGCAGCAAGTTCACGTTCAACAAAAGGGCGTAGACCCGCGCGCAGGAATTCTAGGGCATTACCAATTCGTTCGTGGTTCGTAGCAGCCATAGGGGTATACTCCAAATAAACATATTCAACTATTTGTAACTGTAGGTCAACCTCGAGTGTGATAATGGATATTCAATCGCTCAACGTCACGTCGGAAGATGTGACTTACGAGCTGCTTTGTCCATTGGAAGGCGTGGCCTACAGATTGATTACACCGGTTGTTGAGCACATCTCCAGGGCGACAAGGTTTGTTTGAGCCGAGGAGTCCATCGGGAGATGTGATATACGTTCCTTCGGTGGTTTGTTACATCAGAAGATATGACTTATGGATTCGCTTTGACCCGTTGTCGGTCACACCTCTGGTTGAGAATGCTTATTCCCAATTGTGTCGCTGGGAGGCAAGGCTTACGATTTGGATGCGTTCTCTTGCAACGCTGATGCGAGATCGTGCTTATGAACCAGCCAGCGATTGCTGCGTTTGAGATGGCGAATATTGCGCTCTTGACACCATTCCAGCATTTGCTCTCTGGTGAAACCCGTAGCTGCGAGCGCTACGTCCATCATCACATAATCTGTCTCCACCTCTTTCCGCATTCGTTTGATTTCACTGAGTTTTGTCTGCTTCATGCCATCCTCCTTTGTTGTCTAGCTAGTCACTTTAGAAGACGTGCCCTACTATATGCTTGCCGCGTTGGGAGATACGATTTACAGCTTTGTTCCGCCTGTTGTAGCCCATAGCTCCAGTGCGACAAGGTTGGTTCAATGTGCCCCCAGAGGTGTAAGGTGCTAGGATGGCCGTGGCGGATCGATTTTTCGCGTGCGCTGGCAGTATTGATCGCCTTCTGGTTAACTCGGTGATTCGGCGCGGGCGAGCAACTCGGCCAGATCGTAGTTCACGCTCGTCACGCCAAAGTCTGGCTCCCGTTGGAAGGGACGGCGTACATAATGAACACGATGGCGCTCGTTGTCGATAAATTCGACGATGGCCAAGATATATTGCTCGGGCTTGTTGAGTGAGTACAGGATCTCATTCTTGGTGACGGTGATCGTCTCCGCGCTGCTGATTCTCCCTTTCACTTCAATAAAGCGGAGGCGGCCATCGGGCATTTTGCTTTCAATATCATACCCCAGCTTGTCCATTTCGCGGTCAACCGGGGTAAAGCCGAGGTTGCGCTCGACTGCCATGACGATGGCCCGGGCGCGGGCTGCCACGGCTTGCGTATCAACACTGGTGATTAGTCGTGGCAAGGGTGTATTCATGATCTTTGCCAACAAGCCCCGCGGGATGACCACCATACCCCCCAGTACGATCGGTGGTATGGCTGAAATCTGTCTTTCCAGGTCGAGCTGCTCCATCCGCTTTTGCAAGCGCGCCTGCAACTCATCGGCGCGGCGGCGCGCCTCCTGCGAATTGAGCCGAGCATTGGGCTTGCCCGCTTGTTCTTGTAACTTGAGCTCTTCGGCGCGGTGATCCCAATAGGAAATCTCTTTGGTCAAGCGATCCTGCACAGCAGCGCGCGTCTTGGCGATCCACTCCAACCGGGGGCCGCGTACCTCTTTCAGATGTTCGGGCACTAGATGGGCGATGGCGTAACCTTGCACATGCTGCTCGAGCCCATGCGTAATCCATGCACATTCTGGCCGGGCCAAGAGCTCCTCCGCGTTGGGTTCATGCTCAGCGAGTGGACGAAAGTCGAGATAAGGCGCATAGTGCAGATGATGGGTGTGGCCATTGGGATCGATCTCGACATAAAGCATCTTGCGCGAGATGGTGCGCCGTTCCCCAGTGCGCGTGAGGCTGGCATCTTGGATGGCGTGTTCTAAGTAGAAGATGACGCGCGGTGTATCGCCCAGGTCATTATCATCCACCAGCACAGTGCCGCGACGCAACAAGTCGCGGTAACGCTCCAAGATCAGATCAATGGTCGCGTCCAGTAACGGGTGACCAGGGCAGAGAAACGCGGCTTGCGATTGGCCCTGGGGAGAAAGGGCCGCCTTTTCAAAGGCCACGCGCTCATAGCGCTGTAGAACGGGTTCACCGATGCCAATGAGGCGGTCGCGGTTGCGCACCGCAGCAGGCACGTGGGTGATCTCATAGCGCCGGGGCTCGCGGCGGCGGATGGTACCCCCGACATGATCAAAGGCAGCCAAGAAGAAGCTTTCAATGTAGTGCGGTTGCAGACGACGCGCCTCGGCCCGTTCCATCTCCTCGCGCACTTGGCGCACCCGACTGACATCCATCGTGTCCTGCGCCAATGCATTTTCCTCTAGTAGATCCTCCAAGTGTTGACGATTGACTGCGCCATTCACAGCTTGATTCAGCCGGGCGCGCACTTCGGGCCTTTCGCCATAGCGAATGGCTTCGATGAGCAAATCGCGCAGCGGGCGCCCTTCAAATTGCACTTTGCCCAATACATCAAAGACTTTCCCGCCCAGGGCGTTGCGCGCTTCTTCTAGCTTCTCCAGTAGCGTGCGATAGACATCACCTTCGCGGGTCTCGGTAGCGACCAAGTTCCACAGATGGCAGACCTCAGTTTGCCCAATGCGATGGATACGCCCAAAGCGCTGCTCCAGGCGATTGGGATTCCAAGGTAGGTCATAATTGACCATCAGGTGGGCGCGCTGCAAGTTGATCCCTTCGCCCGCCGCGTCCGTGGCCAATAACACTTGGACGGTGGGGTCGTGGCGAAAGGCCTCTTGCGCTTTCATGCGTTCCTCGCGCCCCATCCCGCCGTGAATCGTCACCACGGCTTCGGTCCGCCCCAGGAGGGAAGTGATCCGTTCTTGTAAATAGTTCAGGGTGTCGCGATGCTCGGTGAAAATGACGAGCTTTTGGCTCGGCGAGGACACGGGTGAGGGCACCGGCCCGACCTCATAATGTGGCTGCTCCTCGGCAAGCCGGTTGCGAATGGCAGCCGGCGTAAAGATCGTTGTCAACAAGTTCGCCAGCTCGCTCCATTTGCGATCTTCACCATTGCGGCGCACAGCCTGGGCCAGCGCCTCCAACCGCTGCAAGGTGGCGATTTCGGCCTTGAGTTCATCGATGGTACGCGCGGCGGTGGCTTGATCCAGGATTTCTTCCTCGATTGCCTCTTGTTCATCCGCAGGCAGATCTTCGAGATCCGCTTCCTCGATACTCTCGAACGTGAGATTGTTCGCCACTTGCGCCCCGCGCTGTAATACTTGGAGCTCGCGCAACCGCTTTTCAAGCCGTTCACGGCGGCGGCGCAGGGACTGATAGATCGCTTCTGGTGATGAAGCGAGGCGCCGCTGCAAGATGGTGAGCGCAAAGCCAACTGTGCCCGCTCGACCATCGTTCTGGAGTGCCTCTGCTCGGTTAAACTCTTCGCGCACATACTCGGTCACCTCTGTGTAGAGTCGAGCCTCACTATCAGAAAGTTTGTAGGGCACGGTATAGGCAATCCGCTCGGGGAACAAGGGCGCGCCATCAAATTTGAGCAACTGCTCCTTGACCATGCGCCGGAGCAAGTCCGAAACATCGACTGCATGCACGCCGTCGCGGAAGCGCCCCTCGAAGCGATCGCCATCCAATAAGGCGAGGAAAAGCTGGAAATCCTCCTCTTTGCCATTGTGGGGCGTGGCGGTCATAAGCAGAAAATGGCGGGTGAGGCTCGACAACAGCCGGCCCAATTGATACCGTTTGGTGTAGCGAATTTCCCCGCCAAAGAAGGTGGCGGACAGTTTGTGCGCCTCGTCGCAGATTACCAAGTCCCAGTGGCATTCAGGCACTGCGAGTTTGGCTTGTACGTCGGCATTGCGCGCTAATTTATCGAGGCGCGCAATGACCAGATTGTTTTCGAGGAACCAGTTGCCGGTGCGGGCCGCTTCCAATTTATCATTGGTTAGGATCTCGAAGGGGAGTTGGAAACGCCGAAATAGTTCATCTTGCCATTGTTCGGCTAGACTGCCCGGGCAGACCACGAGGCAGCGTTGAAGATCGCCCCGAGCAATTAGTTCCTTAATCAGCAGCCCGGCCATGATGGTCTTGCCTGCGCCAGGATCATCGGCAAGGAGAAAGCGCAAGGGTTGCCGCGGCAACATCGCCTCATAGACTGCGGTAATCTGATGGGGCAATGGGTCGATCCGCGAGGTATGGACCGCCAGCAAGGGATCGAAGAGATGAGCCAGGCGGATGCGATGGGCTTCGGAAACCAGGCGAAAGAGTGCGCCGTCACCATCAAAGCTCCAGGGGCGGCCGGCTTCGACCAGCTCTAGGCGTGCTTCACTATCGCGATAGAGGAGTGTGTTTGCTACCTTGCCATCGGGCGTTTTATAGGTCAATTCCACGGCGGTTGAGCCGAACCATTGGACGTTGATCACAGAGACCAAGGTGTTCGGTAATACACCACGTACAGTGCTATTGGGCTTGAGATCTTCGAGTTGCATGGCGTAGCTATTCTCTTACACCGGAGCCATAGGCTCCGGGCTGATTGCGCTTGATGGATTGGTGTGTCCCGCCGAGAGACGGGACCTACAGCTTGGTTGCCTTGTTTGGCGGTCACATTGGTGATGAGACAAGCTTTGTGCTTAACCTGCCACCCTGGGAGACGTGACCTACCTACCCAAAGAGCGAGCCTTGGGTAGCGGCTGTGCTTCTGGCCTCATTGGCCAAGCGAGTGATCTCGGGCCAGCTTTGCACGAGACTGTTATAGTCGAGGGCATCGGCGGCCCGCTTTTTGCGTTCGCTGATCACGTAGAGCCGATAGCAGAGCTCGCGAGCGATTTCGGCTTGGCTGCCCAGTTTGGCGACTAGGTCGGCAGCGGTGCCCTCACTGGTATCCAGCGCGCGGACCAACTGGTGCACCGCTTCCCAGGCGGTGAGGCGCTTGTCGGTGGCCGGATCCCAATCAGTGGGCAGTTCGTCGGGGCGCAGCAAGCGGACTTTGCCCCGGCTGGAGAGGAGAATACCCGCCTCGACCATGCCGGCCACGCTGGTATTTTTGGCCTTGGAGAGGGTTTCGGCGACCCCAAACTCACCTTCGTTGAAGCCATACTGCTCGAACCAAGCGAGCGCCCAGCGGCTATCGGGATCGAAATCACCTTCTTGCTCGGCCAGCACCTCGTCCAGCGTCTGGTTGATCAGGGCGAGGGCGGCGCGCACCGACAGCGGATTGCCCTCGGCGTCGAGCACCTTCGTATAGCGAGTAAAGACGGCCATGCCCGGGCCGATGGCGGCCTGTTGCAAGTCCACCGGCGCCAGGTTGCTACGCTGTAATCGAGCCAGCGCCACTGGCAATTCCGCTCGCAAGGCATTGATAAACTCGCGGCGCGAAGCCGTGGGCGCATTCGGATCGCGCTGGCGGCAGACAAGAACGATGCTGGAGGCGAGGGCACTCATATTCTTTTTAAGATTGCCTGTATACTCGGTCCGCATCGGCCAAGTGCCGGTTACCGCAAATCCGGCTCGGATGACGGCGTCGAGGAAGGTCTCCCAACCAGTTGAAGCCGTTCCAGCTGCTTCCGTCTCTGACTGCTTGAAGGCGTAGTAG
>CAZMRA010000168.1:0-11024 GCA_964568485.1 uncultured Caldilineaceae bacterium
ACCTTGCGGCCATCGGCGCGCAGCTGGCTCGGCGCTACAACTTGCCCTATCGGGGCAGCGGCAGCTTAAATACGTCGAAGGTACCCGATGCCCAATCGGCCTACGAAACCATGTGGACCCTCTGGCCCGCGGTGTTAGCGCGCACGAATTTCATCATGCACGCGGTGGGCTGGCTGGACGGCGGACTCACCGTCTCCTACGAGAAAATGATCATCGACATGGAAAATCTCGGCATGTTTCAGCATTTTCTCGGCGGATTGGCGATCAACGACGATACACTGGCGCTGGACATGATCGCCGCGGTGCCCCCTGGTGGACATCACTTCGGCACCCCGCATACCCAGGCCCGCTATGCCACCGAGTTCTATCCGCCATTTTTAAGTGACCGCCAAAATTTTGAGCTTTGGCAAGAAAATGGCAGTCTCGACACCGCCCAGCGAGCCAATAAACTTTGGAAGCAGCTATTGGAAGAGTACGAAGCGCCGCCGATTGATCCCGCAATTGAGCAAGCACTGCTTGAATTTGTCGAACGCCGGGAACGCGAGTTAACTGGCGTAGAGTTGTATGCCTAACCCCCACCCGCTTGAAGCTTTCTGAGACCTAAGGGAGATTGATGTGACTATGCACACCCGCCTCGTGATCATCGGCGCAGGCATCGTTGGCGCTGCGGCTGCTTATCACCTCGCCAAACTCGGCTGGAAGGACATTCTCGTTGTCGATAAGGGTGCGATTCCCGAAAACGATGGCTCGACTTCGCACGCGCCCGGCGGCGTGGTGGCGCTCAGCCATTCCAAGTTGATGACCCAATTTGCCCAGTACGGCACCAAGCTTTACGGCGAGCTGGCACCCTTCGACAGTCCACGCAACACCTACAATCCCGTTGGTGGCTTGGATGTCGCCATCGGCGAAGAGAAATGGCTGGATCTGGTGCGGCTGGAGGGCAAAGCCAAAGCCTTTCATGTCGAGGCACATCTGCTCTCGCCCGCCGAGACCCAAGAAAAATTGCCCCTGCTCGACCCGAAGACGATCCGCGGGAGCATCTTCGTGCCGAGCAGCGCGCTGGTTTCGGGGGCGAATGTGGCTGGATCCCTGCTGCGCGACGCCGCCGAAATAGGTGGTGTCCAGACCCTGCCCAATACCACGGTGCTGGATGTCGAGGTGAAGAATGGTCGCGTCGCCGCGGTCCTGACCGACAACCCCGCCGCACCCCGCATAGAATGCGAAACGGTTCTGCTTTGCACCAACATCTGGGGGCCGATCCTCGGGGATAAGCTCGGTGTGCCGATCCCTTTGATGCCCTGCGAACACCAGTACATCTTCCTCGATCCGCTCCCGGAGCTGGCACAGTTCGACCCCAAGAACAAAGCCGACGAGGTGATTTATCCCACCGCCCGCATTCAGGACATCACCACCTATTTCCGCCAGCACTGGAACACCTTCGGCATTGGCAACTATTGGCACAAGCCGCTGCTGGTCAGCCCCTACAAGCTGGGCAAGACGGCCATGAATCCCTATACACCGGAAGATTTTGCCGATTCTTGGGCGCGTGCCCAAGAATTATTTCCTGCCTTCCGCTCCCGCCAGGTGAAGCGGGCCTTCAATGGCATCTTTGCCTTCCCGGTGGATGGCTATCCGCTGCTCGGCGAAGCAGCTACTATCAAAGGTTTCTGGGTGGCGACCGGCTCCTGGTTGACCCACGCTGGGGGCGTAGGCAAGTCCATTGCCGAATGGATGGCCCACGGCGAGACCGAATGGGACATGCGCCAGGTGCATTTGCATCGTTTCCATGGGTTTCAGAGCACACCAGCCTTCATCTTGGCGGTCAGCGGCAAAAATTACCGCGAAGTATGGGATCCCGGCCATCCGCGCCAGCCCATCTCGGAACCACGCAACGTGCGCCAATCTCCCTTTGCCCCACGGCTGGACGCGCTCGAAGCGGTGTACACCACCTTTGCCGGTTTGGAATTATCCAACTGGCACGAAGCCAATAGCCGTCTGCTCGAAAAATACGAGGCGCAAATCCCCAACCGCACGGGCTTTGCGGGGCAATTTTGGTCGCGCATCCAGGGGGCAGAGCATCTGGCCACGCGCGAGAATGTCGCGCTCTTTGACCTGACCGGCCTATCGATCATCGAAGTGGCCGGGCCAGGCGCCCCCGACTTTGTCAATTACTTGTGCAGCAACCAAATGGACAAGCCGGTCGGCTCAGTGGTCTACACCTGTTGGCTGACCCCCAGTGGTGGCATCCGCCGCGATTTGGCCGTGGCCCGTGTGGCAGCCAACAAATTCTGGATGTTCGTGGGCGAAGGCACGCTCCCCCAGGATCTGGTCTGGGTGAAGCAATTTGCGCCCAGCGACGGCTCGGTAGTGATCAATGACATCTCCAACGCGTATACGGCGTTGGGGATATGGGGACCGAATGCGCGCAAGGTGCTGGAGAAAGTCACTGGCAGCGACGTGAGCAACGAAGGCTTCCCCTACATGACCAGCCGCTGGATCGATGTCGGCATGGCGCGCGTCTTTGCCATTCGCATCTCCTACGCAGGGGAACTCGGCTGGGAGCTGCACATTCCGCAAGATCAAGCGTTGACTGTGTGGGATACACTCTGGCAAGCTGGGCAGGAATTTGAGCTGGTGGCAGCCGGATCGGGGGCTTTTGAGTCACTGCGCTTGGAGAAGGGGTATCGCTTGTGGGGCGGCGACATCTACACCGAATACACGCCCTACGACGCCGATCTAGCGTGGACAGTGCGCCTGAGCAAACCCGACTTTGTGGGCAAAGCCGCTTGCCTCAAGTTGAAGGATAAGCCGCTCAAGAAGAAGTTATGTTGTCTCGTCTCCGATGCGCCCAATGCCTGGGCCTTTGGCTACGAACCGATCTTTAGCAATGGCGAATGCATCGGCCATGTCACCACCGCTAATTATGGCTATAGCGTGGGCAAGTTTATTGCCTATGGCTATCTGCCGGTGGCTTATGCAGCCCCCGGCACGCCGCTAGAGGTCGAGTATCTTGGCGAGCGCTGGCCGGCTACCGTCAGTGAAGAGCCGCTGTGGGATGCCAAAATGGCCCGACTGAAAGCCTAGGCGATAAGAACAGGAGATTTGTGGCTGCGGCGGCCCAAATCTCCTTCACTTCACCAGCGCCACGTCGAGGACTTCGTTCACGGTGCGGGCCCCGATCACATCGATGTCGTCGGGAATGCCATCGCCCCCACCCCGTTTGAGGGCGCTGCGTGGCACTACTGCCCGCTTAAAGCCAAGTTTTGCAGCCTCTTGAAGGCGGCGCGGCAATTGACCAACGCTGCGCAATTCACCACTTAACCCAACCTCACCAACCAACACGAGATCAGCCGCGACGGGCTGGTTGCGGAAACTGCTGGCAATTGCTACCGCCACACCGAGATCCGCCGCGGGTTCGTCGACATCCAATCCACCAACGATGTTAACAAAAATATCCTGGTCGCTGAGATCCATGCCGACTCGTTTGCTGAGCACAGCGGCCAGAAGCAGCAAACGATTAAGGTCGATCCCGTTGGTTGTGCGGCGGGGCTGGCTAAACGAAGTGTGGCTGCTGAGCGCTTGCACCTCGACTAAGAGCGGCCGCGTGCCTTCCATCGACACGGCAATTGCGCTGCCGGTGGCATTGGGCAAGCGTTCGGCCAAAAAGACCTCGGAGGGGTTGCGCACTTCCACCATACCGCTTTCGCTCATCTCGAAGATACCAACTTCGTTGGTGCTGCCAAAGCGATTCTTCACCGAGCGCAAAATGCGGTAGGCGTGAAAGCGTTCACCTTCGAGCTGCAACACAGCATCCACCATGTGCTCTAGCACACGGGGGCCGGCAATTGTCCCCTCTTTGGTGACATGCCCCACCAGAAAGATCGGAATATCCCACTGTTTGCCGGTACGCAGCAGCGCAGCCGCACAATCGCGCACCTGGCTGACCGTCCCCGCCGAGCTGTTGCTCAAGCTGCTGTAAATCGCCTGGATGGAGTCGACAATCACCAAGACCGGCTTCATCGTCTCGATCTGCTCGATGATCGCTTCGACTTCAATCTCGGAGAGTACAAAGAGGCGCTGACTTTGGATGCCCAACCGCGTGGCGCGGCGGGCGATCTGGTGGGCGCTTTCTTCGGCGCTGACATAGAGCACCGGCCCCACACTATCGGCAATATCCGCAGCCATTTGCGCCAGCAAGGTCGATTTGCCGATGCCCGGGTCGCCGCCCACCAGCACACAACCACCGGGCACAATCCCACCACCAAGCACGCGATTCAACTCGGCGGTGCGCAAGGGCATCCGGTTCATGCGTTCTTGAGGAACTTGCGGCAGCGGAATCGGCTTGGCGGCACCGCCAGTCACGGGCATCGAGCTGCGATTCTTTTCCGGTGCACGCACCGCCACTTCTTCCAGCGTGTTCCATTCGCCGCAATCGGGGCATTTGCCCATCCACTTCATCTGGACACTGCCACAACTGGAACACACAAACTGGGTCTTGGTCTTTGCCATAAAGTTGCTCCACTCAGACGAACATTTGTGCGGATATTGCATTATACTCGAAAAGAGCACGCCGCGTCAATCTGACCGATTTCATGGAGAACGCGAGGCGATCCCGAAGATCGCTGCTTGGACTTCACAGCCACGCAAGCGTTCCTTTCTCCTTAGTGCTGAATGTAATGTACACTCAGCTTCAGGGTGAACCATTCCATTCGTAAGGCACTTGTCTATGTTATCGACATTCCGCAATCAACTCATCCCTCCCCAGCCTGCGGAGGTGCAAGCAACGCTGCGGCACTTACAGCAAGATACCATTGTGCTGGTCCTACCGGCGTTCTTTGTCGCTGGCATGATCTTGCTCACTGTGGCGAGTCTCATTCCGGACCCGCTATCGGCAGGATTACCGGCGTTGCTTTTGTTTCTTTTGCCCTTGCTGATTTGGCAGCTCTTGTCGCGCCATTACTCAACGGCAGCCTGGCTGCTGGTCGGCGGCGCGCTGGCAATCAATCTGCTCATTGCCCTGTGGGGGCAGATGCCAACAACACTTTATCTGCTCTGGCTACCGGTGGGCATAGCCGCGCTCTTTCTCGGCTTTACCAGCGGATTAGGCGTGGCACTTGTCTGTATGCTGCTGCTGCTCTACCTCCAACGCATAGAACCATCCATCGAGCCAGCACTCTGCGCGGTTGCTGCGATCGGCATCAGCGGGGTCTTGGGGCTAGTCTGGTTGACTTTGCATCCATTGTTGACAGCCATCAGTTGGTTTCGGTCGAGTTATGAACAAAACTGCCGGGCGCTTGAAGAGGCCCGCGACCGTCAAGAGCAGTTGGGGCGTTTGGTGGATGACCTGGCGGACGCCAACCTACAACTGACCCGCCTCAACCGTGTGGCGGGGGCCATGCGCCAGGCAGCTGAAGATGCGCGTCATGCCAAAGAACAATTTGTCGCGAATGTAAGCCATGAATTGCGCACGCCGCTCAACATGATCATCGGCTTTAGCGAAATGATCACTCAGGCACCCAATATCTATGGTGGACATTTGCCACCAGCACTTTTGGCTGATTTTGAAGTCATCCTGCGCAACAGTCGCCATCTCTCGCAGCTGATCGACGACGTCCTCGATCTGAGCCAGATGGAAGCGGGGCAAATGGCGATCACCAAAGAACGCGTCCAATTCAGCGAATTAGTTCACGCCGCCATCGTTGCCGTCCGTCCGCTCTTTCAATCCAAAGGGCTAGAGTTACAAAGCGAGATTCCGCCCGATCTGCCCCCCATTTATTGTGACCGTACGCGTATCCGTCAGGTATTGCTGAACTTATTGAGCAATGCAGGGCGTTTTACTGAGCGCGGCGGCGTGACCATCAAAGTCAAACAGGAAGCTGCTTCTCTTGTGGTGAGCGTCGCCGACACCGGCCCCGGCATTGAGGCCTCCGCGTTGGCCCATTTGTTTCAACCCTTTCAACAGCTCGACGACTCATTGAGCCGCCGCGTGGGCGGTAACGGACTGGGGTTGAGCATCAGCAAACGTTTTGTGGAATTGCATGATGGACAGATGTGGGTCAGCAGTGAAGTGGGAGTCGGCACGACCTTTTACTTCAGCTTGCCTATCGTTCCGGATGCCTGGCCCGGTCCCCTTGCCGAGGTGACTCCGCTCAACCCCGAATGGGAATTTCGGCAGCGCCTGCGGCCTTTTGCCGCGCCACCACCTGTGGTTCGGCCACGTTTTGTGGTATTGGAAGAGGAAGATAACCTACAACGGATGTTGCGTCGCTACTGGGACCAGGTGGAGGTTGAGGCCGTGACCACATTGGAAGATGCTCGTGCAGCTTTACAGGCGGCCCCCGCGCAAGCGTTGCTCGTCAACGATCCTACTGGGACACACCATTTTGAACAGCTGCGCACGCTGGCCGAATTACCCTATGGCACACCACTGTTGCTCTGCGCGATTCCCAGCATCCATCAGGTGATCGACACTTTGGGGGCCGCTGACTATCTGATGAAGCCCATCACTCGAGAGAATCTCTTTGCCGCGCTGGAACGACTACAGATCAAAGACCGAACGGTACTGGTTGTCGATGATGAACCAGATGCGTTACAGCTCTACCGGCGTATGTTGACGTCGACCCCACAACCCTACCGCGTCTTGCGAGCGGACAATGGAGAAGACGCGCTAGCGATCCTCTCCACGCAGCGGCCAGATGCGATGCTGCTCGATCTGGTGATGCCCAAGCTGGATGGTTTCCAACTATTAGCTGCCAAGAATCGCGACCCGATGCTACGAGAAATTCCGGCTATCATCATGACAGCAAGCAACCCTGCCGGCCAATTGATTGTGAGTAGCGCATTGACGATCACACAGCCCGGCGGACTTTCGGTCTCGCAGCTACTGGCTTGCATGGCCAAGATCAGCGAGATTCTGGCTCCGTGGAACCACTCAGGCGATCCAAATGGGACAAAAGTGCCTGCTGCGTAAAGGGCTTCCGCAAGAATACGCTGGCGCCCAAAGCGAGTGCTAGTGATTCCTGAGGCAGGATGCTGCACACGATCACCGGCACATTGTAGGTTGTCGGATGTTGGCGTAGCCGCCCCAATAATTCCCAGCCATCGACCCCAGGCAACATGACGTCGAGGACGATGATCTGCGGGTTCTGTTTTTCAGCGACAGCCAACGCCTGTTCGGAGTCGCTCACGCCAATTAATCGATAGCGACTATGCAGCAGATAGCGTTGTACTAACTGGATCGTATCTTGATTGTCTTCGATCATCAAGATGGCAATACGTTCAATGCGGGGTAGACGCACTTGGACAGTTAAGGGGCACTCCGGCGACTTTGGCTGCGTCATGGTGAACACTGCCGCCGAAAGTTCACAAAGTTGGCGGGCTATGGCCAACGACTCCAGTGCCATTTCGTTGAGCGAAGAACGATTGCCAGCCACGGCCGCCGGGGGAGCCACGGCAATATCGATCTGCGCTGTCTGTTCGTGACTACTTGCCGTGAGCAAGAGCTGGCCACCCGGCGCTACCGAGATCATAGCACTCAAGATGTTCAACAGCGCATGACGCATGGTGGCGCTTTGCGCATTCACCCAAAGCCGCTCGTCCGGGGCCGTGATCTTGAGCTGAACCGAGGTGCTTTCCAACAAGGGCACAACCAGTTGAGCTACGACCTGTAACAACTCTACCAGGTCCACAGGTTCTTGACTTGAGGATTCATTGAGCCTGATGATCTCCGTGGTCCAGTCGGGCGTCGGGTGCGCTGGCGGCGTTATCCTTTCAAGCTGTTGCGTTTGCTCCGGGGGGAATTGCGACCACTTATCAGCCAGTTGATATTTCGCCCACAGTTCTTCGGCCAGCAGCCGTACAGCCCAACGCTCTTCGCGCCGGAGGTGGCGGATACTTAGTCCGATGTCGGAGGCAACCTCCTGCTGGGTGAACTGTTCTTGATAGCGCTGTCGCAAGATCTGGTACGCGCGCCAACTTTTGGCATGCCGCGGGGTTTGTCCCGCGGGCTTTAGCCAGCTGATCGCCTCCAAGAGCAGACTACGTAATTCGCTGGTCGGGTGAGCGTGCTGTTCTAGACTGAAGAGGGCGATCAGCGGACTTTGACGTAACTCGATCGGATTGTATAGGTGACGCAATGCGTTGTGTAACATACGCATCAACAAGATAAAAGCCTCTTTTTCTCTCCCCTGCTGGCCTTCATCAACCGTCATAATGTCTCCTACATGTCCGCTTTTGGGTCCGATTTGCCCTGGCACCCCTAAAATCCATGCTAAAATCGGAAAGCCTTATCTGGCTCCGACATCATAGTTTGTTCATATGCTGGAGGCAAACTCGGTTACTTACGGGTTTATCGTCTACCTTTTATCCATTCACACCATAACTTATATCACAGATGGTCGGGTATGAATCTGCCCAACAAACAGACGCTACACAAGTCTGCAATTAGATTCAAGGAGAATTTTTATGCAACAGAGCATGTACCATAAGCTCAGTCGTCGTCAGTTCCTGAGTTTTGCCGCTGCCAGCGCCACCGTTACCGCGTTAGCGGCTTGTGTCCCAGCATCGCCAGCAGCACCAGATGAAGCAGCGGTGGCAGAGGCCACGGGGCTCACCCTCTCCCATTGGCAACACCATTCTGCCGGCCGCGCTGCGACCGTAGAAGAATTCAAGCAGCGGTTTGAGGAAGCGAATCCCAACGTCACCATCGATTTTCAGTCAATCCCTTGGGCTGACTATTGGGGCAAACTGGCCTCGGGCATCGCGGCTGGTCAAGGTTCCGCTCCAGATGTCTTCCAAATCCCCATGGGTCTCGTTGAAGAATACATTGCTGGCGGCAATCTGATCCCGGCAAGCGAGCTCACGATTTCAGCTGCCGAGATTGAGCAAAATTACCTACCGTGGACGATCCAACGGGGCAAGCAAGGCTCTGATTATTATGGTCTTCCTCTGGATGTGCAGACCCTTGTGATGTACCGCAACAATGCCCTCTACGAAGAGGCTGGTCTAGATCCCACTGTTCCCTACACAGATCTAGCCGATCTCTTTGACCAGGCGCAAAAACTGACCAAAAAACAGGGGGATTTGACGGATCAAATCGGCTGCAACACCAATTATTACAGCGCCTTTTTGACTGTCCTCTTCCAACAATACTTGCAACGTGAGCAGGATGGCAAAGCGTGGATCGATCCGGCCACGAATCAGCTGGTCTGGCACGATTATCCTGAAATCTTTGAGACCTTCCAGTGGTTCTGTACGCTGTCGGCCGAAACCGATGACAATTCGTTCCTCACCGGCCAAAATCGTTTTGCCCTAGGCAAAGCAGGCATGGAGATTGGGCACCCTGTCAGCCGAGGCACACTCAAGCTAGAAGCACCCGATCTCGAGTACACCATCGTCCCCTTTGCGCCGCGCACGGCAGGTCAGGAGTTGTACACGGCCGGTTCTCACTGGATGTGGGTCGTCGGGAAATGGGCAGCGGATGCCGAAGTGGCCTGGAATTGGGTCTTGTTCTGCACCAACAAAGACGCCCAGTACACCTGGAACGAGGTTGGTGGCGATCTCCCCAGCCACGTCGAATTGCAGAGCGACCCCAGCCTGCGCACTACCGATAACGATGCTGTCTGCATGGATTCACTGTCGTACGCGACGCCCTGGGAATGGGTTGGCTGGGCTGAATGGGTCAAGGAGTTGGGGGATGCCCGCGACCGTGTTGTTATTGGCGGTGAGGCACCCGAACAATCGTTTGAGACGCTGGTGACGAATTTGAACCAGGTCATCGATACCCACACAGTCAAGAGCTAACTCCTGCTGAGTTCTGTTTGAAGGTCGCAGCTTCTAGCTTGAGCCAAGCTGTGGCTTTCAAACAGAACTGGGTTTAGCGCCACAATCTTCCGGGAGGCCCAATTTCCGGAAAGCTGGATACGAATCAAGATGGCAGCTAGAAATCATTCGACTCTATCGCCACGCCGCGGGGTCAGCCCGTTGCGTCGGCATGAAATTTTCTGGGCATACAGCTTTCTGGCACCAGCATTCTTTTTTCTGCTGGTTCTGGTCATTGTGCCCATTTTGTGGTCCTTTTGGATCAGCTTGCATGATTGGAGCTTGATCCCTCGCCCGAATCCATTCATTGGCTTCCAAAATTATCAGCAAGCGCTGCAAGACACCTTAACCATCAAAAGCCTCCAAAACACCATGATCTACACGATCGCCGTGGTGCCCGTGGGCATGGTATTGGCACTCTTGCTTGCACTGATTATGAACCAGGAGTCGATGCCCTTACGCACCTTTTTTCGCACGGTCTACTTTATCCCAGTCATCACCTCTTGGGTTGCAGTTTCATTCGTCTGGGTATGGATGTTTGAGCCACGCTGGGGGCTGGTGAATTCCTTTCTACAACTTTTTGGGGTCACAGGAATTAAATGGTTGGCCTCCCCAACTTGGGCCTTACCTGCGATCATCATTGTGGCTATCTGGAAAGATCTCGGCTTTGGGATGGTGATCTTCCTGGCTGGGTTGCAGGGGATTCCGCGCGAGCTCTATGAGGCGGCCAAGATCGACGGTGTCAATCGCTGGCAAAATTTTCGCTACATCGTCTTCCCGCTCCTCAACCCGACAATTGTCTTTTTGACCGTAACGGGGGTAATTGGTTCGCTGCAGGTTTTTACCCCAGCGGTGATTATGACCACGACCCAAGGGGAAGCAGGCGGCCCGATCAATTCCACCCGGGTCATGGTCTACCATATCTATGCGACGGCTTTTCGCTATAACCAGCTGGGGATGGGCGCGACGCTGGCCTTTCTGCTCTTTGTCCTGATATTGGCGATTACGTTACTCCAACTGCGTCTTACCCAACGTGAGATTGATTATGGCTAAACTTGCAGATCCGATGCGAATCAACCCGGCCAGCGCGGCACGTACGCTCCGTTGGGGTGTCCGAATTCGTCAAGCATTGGGCCTCGCGATCCTATCCGTTGGCGGCCTGTGGATGGTGCTACCCCTGCTCTGGATGCTCTCGGCATCATTGA
>CAZMRA010000169.1:0-11022 GCA_964568485.1 uncultured Caldilineaceae bacterium
TTGATAAGTCGCCGCGGCATCTACTTGGCGCAGTGGCACAAACAGGCGGCTGCTGCGCGCTGTTGCCCAGATCGCGCTCGCCTCGGTGATCTGATCCTGCTCAGGGCTGTCCCAACCTTCGCCGCGATAGGGATAGGTCCCCGGCGCCCCTAGATCGAGCGTAAAGTGATCACTGCCGACCGGCTGCACCACCCGATAGGCCTCGATGCCATCCTGCGACCAAAAGGGCTGATCTTCCAGCAACAAAGTGGCTTTAACAAAGTCCCAACTTTCCTGCCAAGTGTGGGCGTAAGGGAAGCGCTCGGGAATAGGCGGGAAGAGCAGTACATAGCCGATATCGTAGAGATAGGCCAGCTCCTCGGCCTGTGCCTGGGCCGCAACCAGCAGCTCATCTGCCACCGGGCGACCAAACTCGATCTCCGTCAGAGCGGCAAAATAGGGAATGCGCTTGAAGTACTCCATCTTAAACTCGGGTGCCCGGCTGATATTGCCGCCCAACATCGGTTTGCCATGCGCAGTTTGATAATATTGCAGCAGTGTCTGTTCAGGTCCAAAGACGCCAAAACTGTTGCGCCACCCCAAAGGGACCTGCAAGATGCTGCTCGGCTGCGGATCGGCCGCGATCTCGGCGTAAACGGCCGGGACGCGGGCATCGGAGAGCGGCAAAGGCAGGGCCAAATGCTCAAAGAGGATCGCCCCGGCAAACACGCTCACGACCAGCGAAGCCAGCAGCTTACGTCCTGCGGATGGCTTGTCCGCCAGGCGCTGATAGACCCAATAGGCACCATAGCCCGCCAACACGGCCAGCCCCAGCATCAATAACACACTGTTGCGATTGGGCGCCCGATTGGCTTTGATGATAGGCAAATAGTGGAGCAAGGCGTAAGGCATGGGGAATGTTGCCTCGACGCCGTCCAGATCAAAGCGGTAGCGCCCGTTGATCTGCAAAAAGGGGCCCAACGTAAAGAGGCCGAAGATCACGCTCGTCCAGGTCCACAGCGCTACCTGCCGCCGGTAGCGAAAGAACCCCACCAGCGCCAGCGCCAAACAGACCCAGCCCAGAAAGACCGTATTGACATCGCGGAAGCCAGTGCCATCCACACTTTGGGCCAACTCTTGCACTCGCCGCAGCTCCGCGCTTAAGTCGCCGCCCCAGAGCGGGTGCAGCACAGTCGGGGTGAACCAGCCCAGCAAATCGGTGCTGAGCGGAATCGCCTCGCCCCAGCCTAGTAGCGAAAAATCGTCGGTCAAAAACTGATAGAGGATCGGCAGCAAGACCGGGGCCCAGATCACAAAGGCGACCAGCCCCAGCACAACCAGCGCACTCACCAACCGGCCCAGTCGCGCCCAGGGGGATTGATGGACGGATTCGCGGCGGTTCGCCCAATAGACAAGGACCGCAATCAGCGTGAAGATCGCCAAAAAGAGGGCGGAGATCATCTCGGCCAGGCCAGTGAGGGCAAAAAAGAGCCCGGCCAACATGGCCGCTTTCCGCCGCCGAGCAGGTGATAGATCATCCGCCAAGCTGCGCAGCAACATCAACGCGTAGAATGGAATCCACTGCGTGGTCACCATATCGTAATGGCCGAGCGCAGCGTAAATGGCCCGATTGCTGGCAAAGGCATAGACCAAGCCCGCCAGAAACGCCGGTAGAATGCGCGCAGGGCGCGGCGCGGCTGTCCGCCGGAGCAGATACTCCACCAGGAGGAAGGTCCCATACGCGCTGAGCCAAGTGCTGCTTAACAGCGCCAGATTGCTGGCAAAGGGCAAATTGACTGCCAGACTCAGCGGGAAGGCGACTAGGGCATGATAAAAATTGTAGGTGTAGAGGATCAGGTCAATGCCCAGCGGGTACCAAATCAACTCCGTATGCAGCGGACTACTCAGCTGGTCGACCAGGCTGTGCTTGAATTGCCAGATATTCCAGACAAAGGTCGATTCGTCGAAAGCCCACTGGGCAATACCGGGGACGTGCGTCGTGATGTGCAGGGCTAACGGCCAGCTTAGCACCAGACTAAGCAGGCCATAGAGCCCCAACACCACGCCGTGTAGAGAAGAACGGCGAAAAAGCATATTATGGAATCAAACCCTCGGGTAGCCCATTGGGATAGGCTTCTTGAATAGCGGCCTCGATCCGCTGGATGCGATTATCGGGATTGGGGTGGGTGCTAAAGAATTCCGGCGGGGCGGCCCCACCAGAGGCCTGGGCCAAAATCTGCATGACGCCAATCAGCGCTCGCGGATCATACCCAGCTTCAGCCATAAAGCGCACACCCAGCTGGTCCGACTGTAATTCATCGTCGCGGCCATATTTCATATTGACCAATTGCGCGACCATGGCGGCCACTTGGGCGGTACGAGCATCGCCCGAGGCCACAGCTACCGCACCGGTCAACCCGCCTGTCAACTCAGATTGAGCAATCCGCTCAGCACTGTGCCGGGCCACCACATGCCCAATTTCATGTCCTAAGACGCCGGCCAGTTGGCCCTCGGTCTGCAAACGTTCAAACAGGGCATACGTGATGAAAACCGGCCCGCCCGGCAGCGCAAAGGCATTGACTGTTTGCGTGTCATTGAGCAGGGTGAACTCAAAGGGCCACTCCGTGTCGCGAGCTGCGCTATTGGCAACAAGCCGCGCACCAACCTCGTCGACGAGCCGCTGCGCTTGCGGGTCCGGATATTCACCGCCATATTGCTGCACCATCTCGGGCACAGCTTGCAGCCCCAAGGCAATTTCTTGGCGTTCAGTGAGGCTGACGTATTGATCTTCGCCCGTCACTGGGTTATAGACCCGGGAACCGCAGTAGGAGATCAAGGCCATGACTGCAATGATCACCCCCACCAGCAAGCGGCCACCACCGCCACTACGACTACGGCTGCCGTACATTGGCATGGCTCGCATCGGACGCCGTGTTCGGATCATGAGTGTACCTCCGTCTGTTCGCTGCCGGATTCGGTTTCATCTTCCACGGGTACGTAAATCTCTTCTTCAAGCGCTTCGTAAATGCCGCCAGCCAACGCGCCAAAAATCAGGTGGTTGAGCAAAAAGACCCAGTTGTTCAAACTAAACAACCACGGCCGGAACAGCGTAAAGGTATAGAGGTTGATGGCGTAAAAGCCTAGCCCCAGCAATGCGCCACCAACAATCCCGCCGATCAAGCCTCCCCGGTGGATCACATAAGCAATGATCAGGGCATAGATCAACGAGAGAACAAAATGGAGCAGCACCCCAACCAGCAACGCCATGCCATCGGCGGTGGCGGGTGGGGGCAAAATCGGTTCCCCCAGCAGAATAGAAGCGAATTGGCGCAACAATTGCCAGCTACTCGTGCCATAGACCAAGCCATTGAGCAGGAGGTTCAGCAATAAAAAAAACGAGCCGGCAATAAATCCAGCCCGGACCGCTGCTCCCCAGTCCACAAGTTGACGCACCCGTACTGTTTGATAGCTCATTGTCACGCTACCTCCAATCGACTGCCTGAATGAATTTGCCAACCAAAGTGCTCATCGGCGTAGCTATCAATTATAGCACGCTCCTAGTGTGCGCTCCAACACAGCTCCGTAGACGCTTCTGCGCTTTAATAACACAGGGATTGCAGCACCAGCAGCTTAACAGCGATAGACAAGTGAGCTTGTTTTTCTCTGAGCTTTGCGTAAGCATAGTTTATGGCTGACAGAAAGCTATTCAACGCTAGTTCAACGCAGTCGGGCTAAATTGTTTACACAATGTAAGCTCAACGCAAAGACCTTTTCATGGTCGTAAGTTTCTTATCATTCACCCAGTGGCACGTTGAGCAAGAGCCATTCTACCGATTGCAAGTCAGTCCACCAGTTCACAAGAGCAAATTTGGGTCTGATTTGCCCAATTCCTATGTATCTTTGCTGAAGCACTATCTCAGCAATCATTGGAGGAAGTAGCTATGAGAACTCACCTTGTATCCCCAGTTCAGCACCGCACCGATACCGAGCAAGAGATCGCTCGTTTGTTGGAGCGACTCTATGAGCTAGCTGCTAGTAGCGAACGCGGCCAGGCCATTCAACAATGCAGCAGCGATGGCAAAACGCGCGGGTCAGCACCATCTGTCTTGCGCATTGAAACCAACGAAGCATCGTACACGCTGGTCCGTCAACAACGCGCACAAGAAGAACGAGCAGCGCTTAGCCCGCGCGAACAAGAAATTGTGCAATTGGTCTCAAGCGGACATCCGAACAAAGCCATTGCTCGCCAATTAGCCATCAGCCAGCACACGGTCAATACCCATGTGCGCCGCATCTTCGACAAGCTCGGCGTAAATAGCCGTGCTGAGATGGTCGCTTATGTCTTGCAATCGGGGTTGGTCACCCGGCCATTGCGTTACAACTAACCCGGTTAGACTGGTTTTTCGGCCACGCAGAGGACACTCGTCCCAAATGGCAGCGGGAATCGTTGCAGCAATTCGGCCTCCAGCCAGCCTACACCATGCAGGATTGCATTGGCCGGTTCGGGGATCGGTTCCATTTCCACTTGATAGACCTCATCCGCATCAGTGAGGTGCGGGCTAGCCAAGCCTGGGTTATATGGTCGCAACAAACGGATGGCCGCAATCAAGGGGAAGAGAAAAAAGTTATTGTAGCTAATACGCCGGACGCGCAGCCCACAAATTTCTAGCTTTTGCTGCAATTCTGGCCCAGTATAGCGCCGCTGATGAGCGTTGATCTCATCGTTATAACTCCATAACCACATAAATGCAGGTACGGTAACTAATAATTTACCCCCGGGTTTTAAGACCCGACGACACTCTTCAAAGACGCCAAATTCATCGGGGATATGTTCGATGGTATCGAGCAGCGCCACCAGATCGAAGGAGGCGTCGGCGAAGGGCAGGGCATCCCCAACACCTTGCGCCACGTTGAGGGCGCGTCCCACCGCCACTTGCAAAGGTCGCCAATTGTTGTCGATGCCAAAGACGCGGCCATAATGCGCCAGATGGTGGGCCATATTGCCAGCCCCAATACCCAGATCCAAGATCGTTCGTTCGGTGGTTGAGTGGGCAAACTCAGCATCCAAGAATTTTTGGATCGCCCGCGTTCGCCCCGCGAACCAAGCATGTCGATCTTCTTCTAGAACGGTTAAAACCGGTGTTTTCATCGATAATTCCTAATTCCTTTATACCACCACTGTTGTAAACCACTCCTCACCGAGGAGATCCACCAGCCTTATGGCTACGGTCGTAGGGCTGGCCGGTACGGATACGCTGTAATGCCCGCCTACCTGTTCCTGCTTTTTCCCCGGTGCATCCACAACAACTCCGTGTAACACTTGACCATTATAAGCGGGATCAATCGTCACACTCTCGACAATTGCCCGCCAATCATACTCATCTGCTGGGATGCGCCACCGTTGGCTCGCCAAAAGTTCGGTGATTTTGGCTGAGGTCACCTGTTCGATCACCACCTCAACTTGGCTGGCATCCTGGGGATTGCGGCAGACCTGTACCCTTGCTTGCAGGGTGGATGGCGGCGGAGCGGGTACATCCGCGAGTTGATAGATCGAAAAACTCACAGTGTCTGTTTGGTGAGCCGCCAATCGCTGCAAACGGTGACGAGTCGTGTGCAGGGCCCCGAGACTGCTATCGCAGCCGATCCACGCTCGATCCAGCCGCTGGGCCACGGCCAGCGTTGTTCCCGAGCCCATAAAACAGTCCAAGACCAGATCCCCCGGATCGGTTGCCGATTGGATGATGCGTTCGAGCAGAGCTTCTGGCTTTTGGGTCGGATAGCCCAACTCTTCGCCGGGGGTGACGGCCAATCCCGGAATATCTTCCCACAGATTGTCGATCGCACGCTCGACGGCCCAGTGTTTGTTCCTCACGGGCGTCAGATAATATTTGACGGCCAAATTGCCACCATGCGAGCCATAGATCCGTTGAGCGGCTTCGTCGATGATCACTTCGCCGCCGTACGGCACATACAAACGCCCGGCCTCGTGTAAGCGCTTCAAGCTAGCAAAGCTGTAGCTACCGGGATCCGACGTCCGAAAAAAGCCCTTTTCGTCGCGCATGAACTCGCGGGCGGCGCTGGCCTCATCCAATACTAGCTGCTTTTTCGGCGGATTCCAGCGCGTTGGTGCACGGCGATTTTTGGCAAAAATGGTCAAATAGTGGGCGCTAAAGGGAAAATAAAAGGCATTGACTTTGGCCCCGCGCGCTACCTGGCTGCGCCAAATCACCGTGTTCAAATAATTCTCGACGCCAAAGACCTCCTGCAACAACACCCGCAGATGATGCGCCTGGCGATGGTCGGAATGGACCCACAAACTGCCATCATCGGCCAATAACTCGCGTAAGAGCGGCAAGCGGTCGTAGATAAATTGCAGATACGCACCATCATCCCAGCGATCATCATACTGGGTTTGCATCCCGACGATTGCATCGGCGCTGGTTTGCATGGTGTGGGCTTTGGGGCCGCGCAAGCGCACTTTGCGACGGTATGCCATCCCACTATCATACGGCGGGTCGATGTAGATCAGACGAACTTGGCCGCGCAAGCCATTCACCAGCAGATAGTTGAGTGCAGCCAAGTTGTCGCCCCAGAATAGGGCATTCGGCAAGGTAGAAGTAGGATTGCCGAATTGCTCGATCAAGGTAGCATGACTGGGGACTGATGACGTGGCCGGGGGTGGGCGACGCCCGATCCACTGCAGGCTCGGCGTGGCGGGATCAACGCCGTTCAAAATAGTAGGCATAGACCGGCCGATCATGAGCTTGACACCAAAATTCGCGATGGGTAGGTACCCATTCACCCAGGCGCTCGGCCAAGGCTGGATCATGGGGTAGAAAATCTGGGTGTTGCTCGACCAGATAGCGCACCAATTCGCCATAGTCGGCCACATCGCTTTTGAAATGCAGCAATCCACCTGGCTGCAACTTGGCGGCTAATAGATCCACAAAGGGCGGCGACATCAGCCGTTTCACCCGATGCTGGGCCTTCCACCAAGGATCAGGAAAGAGGATGTGACAAGCAGCTACCCGACTATCGGGAAGGACGCGTGGCAAGTTAAAGCGGGCATCGTCATCGCTGAGCCAGAGATTCTCCAGCTCAAGCCGCTCCAGCCGTTGCAAGGCCAAACGGGTGGCTTTGGTTTTGGTTTCATAGCCAATGAACAGCCAATCTGGGTGACGTTGTGCCCGATCCAGCAGAAAATCACCCCGCCCAAAGCCGATCTCTATTTCTAGCGGCCGTGAAGTGGCCAACGCCGCCCGGAGGTGCTCGCCATTCGTGCCACGCGTATCGTCTAGCGCCAGCGCACGGAAAAATGGGCGATCCACTCCCCAATCGGGCAGGCGATCAGCATTGGGTCGAAAGCGCGGGTCACCATCTATCAAGCCCTTGCCCGCGTGCCAATCGGCATACGCTTGGGCGCGCTCGGCCTCACTCAGCTCTTCCCAAGTAAACTCCATGCGCCCCTGACTAAAATTGGTGGCATGATAGTTCAGTCCCGTGCTCATAATGCTTCCCTTGGGCGTGTTGCTCGCCATTCGCTCAGCAACGCCTCGATCAGATCCAGATAACGCGCCGCCGTCGGGATGATGGCCTCGGGCATCCGCGCGCCGCGTGCACGCATGGCCGGCATCATCTGCTCGAGATGTTCGGCCAAGGTCCGCAGAAAGTCCAGCCGCGCCAAGGCGTTAGGATGGTCAGGAGTGGTTGCTGGCAAGCTTTCCGGGGGCCAGTCGAGAAATGCCGCCACTTTCTGGAGCGTGTCCAGCGGTGGTGTGATCACAAATTCTTCGGGCTTGCGCGCCAAGTGCTTGGCAGCGATCAACAACATCACCCAAGCCATGTTGACCTGTTGCGTGGCCACCTCGAGGGCCGAGCGCGGCGGCACCGGCGCATATTCAAACCAAGTTGGGGTAGCCAGACGGGGCAATGGCGTCCGTTCGAACAAGACCAGCGTCTCACTCGGAATCTGTGCTTTGCTCTGTGGCACCCAATACCAATCGATTTGGTGCGGCCCGTCAGCGCCATCATACAGCGCCATGTTATAGACCCCATGCGGCGGCCAATTTTGTGGTGCTTCTAAGATCAGCAATGGTTTGCCAACCTGCGACAAATATTGCTGGCGCGCAGCGGCAACTGCTGGGAAATCTTCATCAGCGATAATTACAAACAGATCGAGATCACTCAGCGCGTCGGCATTGCCACGCCCCAGCGAGCCAAAGAGCCAGGCCGCGACCACGCGTGGATCCGCCAACAAGTATTGTTCGATGCGCTGCTGAAGTGCATCCCGTTCTTGACGAAATTGTTCCAAACGCTGCTCGAGCGCTGGCGTAGGAATCATCTGCTGTAAACCAGCCACTGCTCACCCTAACCGTTGCTGAATCGCCGCTTTCACTTGATCGGCGTCCGCCGGCAAATAAACTGGCGGATTGGCCAGCGTGCTATCCACTTCGGCCAATGTGCCATCATGATAGCCAACTTTGAAGCCGGTAAATTTCAGGCCATGTGCGGTGCTGATCACAATGACCCGTTCGTGGCTTTGGATCACCCCACGATTGACGAGCTTAAAGAGTGCCGCCAGCGCCACGCCCGTATGTGGACAGGTGTACATGCCGGTCAAATCGGCCCGCGCTGCGGCTTCGGCCAATTCGTGTTCGGTGGCCTGCTCGACAATACCATCGGTCATTTGGATGGCCTGCACCGCCTTTTCGTAGCTGACCGGATCGCCAATCTGGATGGCCGAGGCCAGCGTGGTTTTGGCAGTGAGGGTCTGCTTTTCGCGGAAGTCGTTTTGGAAACTTTCGTAGAAGGGATTGGCTTTGGCCGCCTGAGCTGCCACCAAACGTGGCAGCTTGTTGATGATCCCCAGGTCCAACATCAGTTTCAGCCCCTTATAGAGCGCGCTGATGTTGCCCAAATTGCCCACCGGAATGATGATCCAATCGGGTACTTCCCAATCGAATTGGCGCACAATCTCGATGGCGACTGTCTTTTGCCCTTCGACGCGGATGCTGTTCATCGAGTTGGCCAAATAAATCCGGTTGTCGGCGGTGACTTCTCGTACAATCCGCATACAGCCATCGAAGTCGGTGTCCAGCGCCAGCACATGCGCACCATTCGCCACCGGCTGGATTAATTGGGCGGTGCTGACTTTGCCAGCTGGCAAAAAGATGATTGCTGGGATACCCGCGCAAGCCGCATAGGCCGCGAGTGCGGCGCTGGTGTCGCCGGTACTGGCACAGGCCACAGCTTGCACCGGGCTGCCATCAGCCATCATCTGTTTGACAACACTAACCAGCACCGTCATGCCGAGATCTTTGAAGCTGCCGGTGTGGCTGTTCCCGCACAGCTTGATCCAGAGATCCTCGACGCCAATCTGTTTGCCCAAGCGTTCGGCCCAGAAGAGATTGCTGTTGCCCTCATACATACTGACGACATTCTCGTCGCGCAGATCGGGTGCGACCCATTCGCGCATCCCCCAGACACCGCTGCCATAGGGCCATTGGGTACTGCCGACACGCCGGTCGAGCAAGTTTTTCCACTCGTCGGGGGTGCGTTGTTGGAGGGCAGTCAGATCATGGTGAACTTCAAGCAAGCCGCCACAAGTTGGGCAGGTATAGATCACATCATAAATTGAATATTCACCAGGGCAGCCGCGGAAGCAGCGAAAGTGAGCACGAAATGGGGCTTGCGTCACCATAACCAGATCCTTCTATGATATCCGTAAATGTTGCGCTACTTTACTTTGTTACGAGTCGGGTAAACAAGCAAACAGGCACGCATTTCTTGGGCAATATCCAAGCGCGGCTTAGTATGCGTTGTGGGTTCGCTCGGTGTCAAATTATATGGCAACCCAAGAGGCGCACCGCACCAATCGGGCTTGATCCTCAGGAGGACAGCCAAAGCCACAGTCAAGGATGGCACCAACCGTGACTGTGGGGATAACCAATCAGCGATTAGCGACCTAAGCGCTGGCGGAAGCTTTGGATCAACGCCGGCAGCACTTCGTACAGATCGCCGACAATGGCGTAATTCGCCCGTTCAAAGATCGGCGCTTCCCGATCTTTGTTGATCGCTACGATCACTTTGCTACCACCCATACCGGCCAAATGCTGGATTGCCCCGCTGATCCCGGCTGCAATGTAGAGATCCGGCCGGACAGTTTTACCAGTCTGCCCGACTTGGTGTTTGTATGGGATATACCCGGCATCGACTGCGGCGCGGCTCGCACCCATGGCCCCACCCAAGACTTGAGCCAATTCAGCGACCAACGCAAAGCCCTTTTCCGGATCAGCCGCAACGCCCCGCCCGCCAGAGACCACGATCTTGGCGTCGGTGAGGTTGACTTCACCCGTATCGGTTGCGCGGCTTTCGACAATGGTCTCGGCAATTTCTGCTTCGGCCAACACCAGCGGCAACGCCTCGATCTCGCCGCTCGCTTCGCCCGGCGCTGGCAGCGGGAACGAACGCGGACGCACGCTGATAAATTGCAGGGGCCCGCTCAGTCGCACATCGGCCAAAATGTTGCCAGAATAGAGCGAGCGGACAGCCACAAGCTGCTCATCTTCAACGAACAGATCCACGACATCGGGAGCCAACCCCGCCGACAATTGACAAGCCACGGTCGCGCTGAGTTCGCGGCCTTGGGTAGTGGCACTCATCAAGACCACGCTCGGTTCCAGTGCCTCGATGGCTTGGCGCAAAGCCGCGGCATAGACGCTCAGACGATAGTTGGCCAATTGCGCATCGGTGATGGTAAAGATCAGATCGGCCCCGTATTGTTGAACGCTTGCAGCCACGGCTGCGGTCTCAGCGCCGATCACCAAAGCGATGGTCGGCAAACCCAACGTTTGCGCCAACTCGCTGGCTTTCCCCAACGTCTCCAAGCTACTCGGAACCGCTTGCTGATCACTCGTTTGTTCAATCCAAACCAAAATAGACATAAGTCGCTCCGTTTTAGATCACCTTTTCTGCCAGCAGTAGATCAGCCAGTTTATTGGCTTTGTCTTGCACCGTTGCGCCGTCGATAATTTGGACTTGGGT
>CAZMRA010000170.1:0-11001 GCA_964568485.1 uncultured Caldilineaceae bacterium
GTGCGGTGGCGATTGAGGGTGAAGAAGGCTTCGGAACCGTCATCTTCGAGGCCGATGTGTTAGAGGCTCGCCAGGTCAATTGGTGGCTGATTGGGAGTGGTGGCGCAGGCTTATTGCTCATCATCGGTTTGGTAGGTGTGTGGAATCGCCTACAAGCCAAGGAGTAACAGGTGTTTCTCAAAAAAATGTTCAGCCGGCAGTATTGGCTGTTTACCCTGATTGTGATGGTAGGCGTAGCACTTTGTGTCTGGGCGGGGCTTTGGCAGATGGAGCGCCGTACAGAGAAACAAGAGCTGAATCAGCTACTGGCCGAGCGCTGGGATGCGGAGCCTATCAATCTCAACCAAACTGAACTGCCGGACGATCTCGCTGAGTTTGAATTCCGCCGCATTCAGGCGACGGGAACGTTCGATTACGAACATCAAATCTTACTTAAGAATGATTTCCGCGATGGCGTGCCTGGGGTCAACATCATCACGCCATTACGCTTAGATGACCAGCGCGCCATTCTAGTGGCACGTGGTTGGGTCTCGCTGGATCAAGCTACTCCAGAGGCAGTGGCCAAGTTTGTTGAGCCGCCAGATGCCCCTGTGGTGGGATTGATCAAAGAATCGCAGACACTGGAGGGAGCATCGTATCCAACGGAGCCACAGTTGGAATGGTTTCGGGTCGATGTTGGGGCAATTCAGCAGCAGATTCCTTATCAACTGCTGCCTGCCTTCTTGGCGCAACTGCCAGAGCCTGGACGTTTACCTACGCAGCTACCAAACCGAACACCGCCTCCTGCTCCGTATGATGAATTCATGCACGTAAATTACACCATCCAGTGGTTTACTTTTGCACTCATCTTTTTGTTTGGTTATATCCAGTACGTTTTCTTTCAAGAGCGGCGACGTCAACGCCAAGCTTACGAACAACAGGCTAACCAAACGGGGACTACAACTGAAATACCAACTTTACCTGGCCAAGTATAGGGACCTGCTCTACATCCCTAGCTCGTTGACCAGGTTTGTAGAATTGCTCGGCTAACTCATTACCGGCAGACCGGAGTTTTCATGCAACTGCGCAGTAGAACGCTCAAAGGCTACGAGAGCCTAGAACCACCTCCGCTGGGCGGCCGCCCATTTTCACCGCGCAAGACGCTCAGCGATTATATAGCACTCACCAAGCCGCGAATCATTGCTTTGTTATTAGCGGTGACTCTGGTACCCATGTTTGTGGCCACGGACACGCCCCCGAGTTTGGGGTTGATTTGGTGGACGATGCTCGGTGGCTTTCTCGCCGCTGGTGGGGCTAACGCCCTTAATCAATACCTAGATCGGGATATCGATCATGTGATGACGCGCACACGACAACGCCCCCTACCCGATGGCCGCATGCATCCTACGCAGGTGTTGATCTTCGGCTTAAGCCTCAGCGTACTGAGCTTTGTACAACTTTGGCTTACCACCAATCTACTGACAGCCTTGCTCGCGCTGAGCGGAATCATCTATTATGTCTTGATCTATACACGGATGCTCAAGCGCACCAGTACGCAAAATATTGTCATCGGAGGCGCAGCTGGGGCTATTCCGCCGCTGGTTGGTTGGGCGGCCGTTGCCAATGAATTGTCACTCCTGCCGATCTTTATGTTCTTGATGGTCTTTTACTGGACGCCGCCTCACTTCTGGGCATTGGCGCTACGACGCCAAAAAGAATATCGAGCAGCGTGTGTGCCCATGCTGCCAGTCATCGCGGGAGACCGCGAAACCCACTGGCAAATTGTCTTGTACAGCGTGCTTCTACTCGTGGTGAGTGTGGCACCCGTCTTTCTCCGCTTGCTCGGTCCGCTGTATCTCGTTTTGGCCTTAGCCCTGAGCGGGACATTCCTGTGGTATGCGTTGGATCTTTGGTTGCGGCCAACGGCCGAGCGCACTTGGCGTCTCTATGGGTATAGTCTCATTTATCTGGCCCTACTCTTCTTGGCCATGGGGCTTGATCATCTCTTCTTCGTAGCACCTGATCCGATTGTGATCCTGCGCTTGCCGTTCTAATTATCCAGGCCGATCGGCGGAAATTTTATAGCATTAAAAGCAGGGAGCCCTTAAGGGCTCCCTGTGTTCTTTTTAGCCTAGGTTGTACTCCACCTACGAGTCGCGCAGCCCAGTGAGACTATCCAACCCAGTTAAGCTCCACTGCACCAGCTGGCGCAACGTATCAATCTCGCCAAAATTACCCGCTTTGGTGATAATCTGGTAGCGTCTGCCATCCGCTGCTTCCCCGGCCAGCAACGGGATGCCGGGCAATAATTCGGCCAAAATCACCATTTCGCGAATCCCCAACCGTTCAAGCAGGTGAATGGCTGTATCACCACCCACTAAAAGCAAAGTGCACGGCTTGATCGCTGCGATCATCTCTGCGGCCACCTCAGTGATCGCCGCCACAAACCGGCGGGCAGTTTCGCCTTCTAGCAGCGTATCGGGAGCGGGTGGTGGAAGTTGCAAGACAAGCCCGTCCTCGCAGATTTGCTGAGCAACCGTTGGCTTCGACGCAGAATCGGAGAGCGTCCAACCAGGTAGCAGATCAGCAGAGTGGAGGTGCTCCAATTGCTCGTGGGCGCGCTGGCAACCACTACCGACCACCACCAGCACCGGCCCCGGTTGCAATGTTGCGCTCTGTACGGGCAATTCATCCGGCAGCACTGTGCGCGCTAGTGGTTGCACTAAGCCAGCACTGCCACAGAGCAAAGCGTTAGGAATGGCTTGTTGAGTCGCTGCCACAATGACATCGAGGTCTTGTTCTTCGAGCGCATCTACTACCACAATCTGATAACCCGCTGCCTGCTGGCGGCGCAATACATTTGCCAGCGTCTCCTCTCCAGCGCGCACATGATTCAGCGCAAGTGTACCAATCGGGCGCCCGGTCTGTTCAGCTAATAATGCAGGCAAGGATGTCCCATCACCTGGCGCTTGTGCGAAGACCAACCGACCATCGACCAATCCGCGGCCTTGTGCAGGAAAGGCCGGGGCCACAATTGCAACCGGCGCTGTTTGCGGAGTGGTCAACATCTCTAGCATTGCGACCAATTCGGCCCCAATGTTCCCGCGCAAGGTCGAATCGATCTTTTTATACCAGCGCACCGATTGCCCCTGCCACGGCCGCATCCAGGTACGTACCCGCTCAGCGGCAGCCTGTGCAGAGAGATAACGCGAGTCACTCGAAATGGCAATTACCCCAGCGGTGTCCGCTGGGCGCTCTCCATGCACTTGCACACGTGCGGCGAGTCCCACTTGGTGACAGCGAGCAGCACTATCAGCAGCCCCGGTCAAGTCATCGGCGAGAATCAGCAGCGTCATTATTAGCGCTCTCTACTCCACATCAAAGCAGCAATTGCTCCAATCGATCCACATAGCTGGCCAGCACCGCAAACGCTGCTTCGACCGGCTCTGGTGTGGTGAGATCCACCCCGGCCTGCTTGAGTGCATCCAGCGGATAACGCGAACCACCGGCGCGCAAGAAATCCAGATAGCGGTCGACCGCTCCTTCTTCGCCGGCGAGCACTTTTGCGGCTAAGGCATGGGCTCCCGAAATCCCGGTGGCATATTGAAACACGTAAAAATTCGCGTACAGGTGGGTTGAGAATTCGGCCCACGTAATGCCCGTGCGAGCTCGATCCAAGCTGATCTCATCACCGTACCCTTCCGCAAAGAGGTCCGCCATGAGTTCGATCAAACTATCAGCGCTGAATGATTGATGCTGCTCCACACCTTCGTGAACGGCTAACTCGAAGCGAGCCAAGGTTGGCATGATGAAGAAATAACGATGGAAGTTTGACATCGCTTCTTCGAGCAATGCGATCTGGAAGTCGCGATCTGACTGGGTTTTGAGCAGATAGTCGCGGACCAAGGCTTGATTAAAATTCGAGGCCACTTCTGCCGCAAAGAGCGAGTAGCGGGCGTAGATAAATGGCTGCGTTTTCCACGAATAGTAGGAATGCAGAGAATGGCCTAACTCGTGGGCCAACGTACTCAAACTAAAGATATCATCATTCGAATTGAGCATGATGAAGGGATGAGTACCTGGCCCGCCATAGGAAAATGCTCCGGCCCGCTTCCCCTTGTTGGGATAAATATCAATCCACCGTTCAACCAGCGCCCCGCGGCGCAACACTGATACATATTCGTCGCCCAGTGGTTGCATACCCTCAGCCACCCACTCGACCGCCTGCTTGTAAGGCACATGAATTTCAGTTTGGGTCAATGGCGCTTTGATGTCATATTCGTAAAGGGGGTCAAGCCCCAACACCTGCCGGCGTAGTCGCCAATAGCGATGCCAAGTGGGAATGTGCTTACGAAAGGTATCAATTAAATTATGGAAGACGGCCACCGGAATGTGATTGGGCGAAAGCGCAGCTTCCAGAGAGGAAGCATACCGGCGGGCACGCGCGCGGAAAACATTCTGCTTTACCCCGGTAACGATACAATTTGCCATTGTATTTTTGAAAGCCAAGTGAGCGTCTGCATAGTTGGTCCACGCCGATTTGCGGATCTCACGGTCCGGGTCGCCTACCAGCGAACCAATTGTCCCTTGGCCGATTTCAATGGTATCACCATTCGTACTGACCGCCGGGGTAAAGGTCAGATCTGTATTGGTCAGAATACCGTGAGTATTGCTGGCCATCTGAAAGGCATCATTCAACTGCCCGAGCAATTCCTCAACCTCAGCAGAGCGTACATGGGCTTGGTTATGCTCCAAGCGCTCAATATAATGTTGATAGATGGACAGTGCGGGTTCCTCTGCCACCCACTGATAGAGTTTTTCAAAACCAATGGACATCAATTCAGGCTCAGCAAAGGCTAGCACTGCCTGGACTTGGCTAGCTAGTGAATCACCGCGGTTGCGCCGCGCTGCCGCATCTTGGTTGCCCGTATCACCGGCGTGATCCAAGTATGCATACATGACAATCCGCTGGGCTTCACTGACAATCTCTTGTTGGAGCGTCAGCCATTCTGCCAAGCGAGCCGGGCTAGAGCCCAATGTGCCAACAAATGCGGAAACGGTGTTCAAGCGCTCAGCAAGGGCCTCGCGAGCAGCGTCCCACGCCGCTGGCGTTGCGTAAATACTGCTGAGATCCCAAGTATGTTCCACGGGGATTTCATTGCGATTGGGGATATTCAATTTGGACATCAGAACTCCTATGGGAAATTGCGTTAACAACGGGAGCAAAGAGAGCAGACTAGCAAAAAACTGTGAAGAGGATAGCACTTCACAGGAGAAATCCAAACTTGTAAGGTTGGTAAATGAACAAAATTAAGCTTCAAAGAATCGTGGCTTTCCCAGTTCGTTTGACAAAAGGATCCTCACGGTGATAAGCTCGCGTTAGAACAATCAAGCTTTTATGGCAGGTTCGATAGTGCCTTGCACCTGCCAAGCTCAGTTTACCATAACCAACGACTTACAGACCGCCTGAGTAAGCACAGGAGGGCGAATATCCTGAGCCAATCAGTCCGTCAGTTAGGCTCGCGTAAGTCTTAAATCATTAAAGAGGGATGGGACCACCTATGAAATTACTCGAACAAATTCAACATCTCCATTTCCCCGCTGAGCTACCCACTTCGCTCTTGGCGGTCAAACAGGTATTTGATGCTCCGCAAGTGGATGACATTGCCGAAGCTGCCAAAACAGCCCTCCGCACCAGTGGAATATTGGATCGGATGAAGCCGGGGGATACGGTTGCGGTTGGCGTGGGAAGCCGTGGTATTGCCAATCTGCCGGAGATCGTCAAGGCCACCATTGAGGGCTTACGCGAAGCAGGAATGCAACCCTATGTTGTGCCTGCGATGGGTAGCCATGGCGGTGCAACTGCCGAGGGGCAAAAGACGATGCTCGCCGAATTGGGGGTCACCGAGGCCAGCGTAGGGGCCGAAATTCGCGCTACCATGGAAGTCAAAGAGATCGGTCAGATCCCAGATGGTCCTACCCTGTACCAAGGACTGGATTCAGCCTCGGCCGACCATTGTCTGTTGGTCAGCCGCATTAAGCCTCACACTGATTTCCGCAGCCACCTAGAAAGCGGACCCTCCAAGATGTGTGTCATTGGGTGGGGCAAACAATTTGGGGCAGCAATTATGCACGCTGGTGGTGGCGCCAATTTCCAAAAATATCTCGCACCGGCAGCTCGCATTTACGAGACCAACACCAATTTTGTTGGGGCAATCTGCCCGATCGAAAATGCGTACGATGGTACCGCCAAGATCGTGGGCTTGACTGCTGCAGAAGTGGGGCTAGAACGCGAAGCTGAATGCTTGGCCGAAGCCAAATCCCTGATGGCGAGCCTGCCTTTCCCCGAAATTGATGTGCTGGTAGTACGACAATTGGGCAAAAACATCAGTGGGACCGGCATGGACACCAACATCATCAGTCGCTTGCTGATTCCCCGCCAGCCTGAAGCCTTTGGCACAGTTGATGTAGCAGTGATCAGCGTGCTGGATCTAACGGAAGAGACGCACGGCAATGCGGCAGGTATGGGGTTGGCCAATGTGACCACAGCGCGTGTCGCCAACAAGATCGATTGGTTTGCCACCTACACCAATTGCATTACCTCGGGCATCTTTGGCATGTTCCGCGTCAGCCTGCCGATTACCATGCCGAGCGATCGAGCCGCCATCGAAGTAGCTGTGCGTGGCTGTGCGAACCCCCAACCCAATACGCGGATGGTCTTTATCCGCGATACGCTCACAGTCGACCACTTGTGGGTGAGCCCCAATCTACGTCAAGCGGTTGAAGAACATCCGCGCCTATCCATCCTCGAAGAAGTGCCGCTCGAGTTTACCGCAAACGGGGTAATGCGTTCCCCCTGGGCTTTGAGCGAAGCATAAGTTTGCTAGTAAGCGACAGATGGTCGAAGGGCCGTCTGTCGCTTCTTAAAGCCTGCTTTTTCTGAATCAAAGCTGGCCGCTACACGATACAAAAACCCGCGCATCGCCCCAAAATTTCTCATGAGAGGAGACTGGATGGATACAAGACCACTCCTGGCGATTACACTGGGGGATCCAGCAGGGATTGGCCCAGAGATTATTATCAAGGCGCTACAAGACCATCGCATCTACGAATTCTGCCGGCCTTTGGTGATTGGTGACCGCCGCATTTTAGCCCGTGCCGCAAGTTGGCTTCAGATTCCACCCCCAGCGTTTGATGTGATTCAAGAACCAAACCAGGGTACCTATGTCCCTGGAATTATCACTTTACAAGATCTAGCCAATGCTGATCCGGGACAAATTAAGTCAGGCGTTATCAATGCAATTGCTGGTCGTGCAGCAGTCGAGGCTGTCTTTCGCGCATGTGATCTCGCTCTGAGTGGGGCAGTCGATGCGATTGTCACGGCGCCGCTGAACAAAGCGGCTATGAATTTGGCGGGGTTTCACTATGCCGGCCACACGGAGTTGCTGGCTGAACGGACAAGCGCTAGCCAAGTCAGTATGTTGCTGACCAGCTCACAGTTGCGCGTGGTGCATGTAAGTACGCACGTCTCGCTGACTGAAGCCATTCGGCGGGTGACTGTCGACCGCGTTGAGAAGGTGATTGATCTTGCACAAACTTCCTGTCAAGCGCTGGGCATCGAACAGCCCCGCATTGCTGTCGCCGGGCTTAACCCGCACGCCAGCGAAGATGGGCTGTTTGGTGACGAAGAGCGGCTGGCGATCCAACCAGCGATTGAGCGAGCCCGCGCTCGTGGTTTGCAAGTCTCAGATCCCCAACCGCCAGACACAGTCTTTTTGCGCGCCACCAAAGGCGAGTTCGATATTGTGGTCGCCATGTACCATGATCAAGGCCATATCCCGATGAAATTGCTCGCCTTTGACAACGGCGTCAACGTCAGCATTGGCTTGCCGATCATTCGTACCTCGGTTGACCATGGCACGGCGTTTGATATTGCCGGCACAGGCCAGGCTCGAGCCGACAGCATGATCGCGGCCATTGAGGTCGCGGTGCAGATGGCCCGAGCCAAGGCTCGCCAACAGAGTGTGAACTAACTGGTGTGCAACCTGCCATTCACGCAAACAGGTTGCACACCAGGCCATCAGGGCAGATTTTCAATCTGTACCGGCTCAATCTCATCGGCCGGGTCAAAGCCGAAGACCCGCCCATAGAAGTACAATTCTGCCTCTGCCGCCCGAATGATGGTCGATGCTTGGCGGAAGCCGTGTTGCTCCCCTTCAAAAGCGAGATACGCATAGGGCAAGCCCTTTTGTCGGAGCGCGTCGACAATAACCTCTGACTGCGAGGGCGGCACGATCTTATCTTCTTGCCCTTGGAGAATGATCACTGGCACATTGATCTGATCAACCGCATTGACTGGGGAGCGGTCGATGTAGATATCCTTGCGTTCTGGATAGGGTCCAATCAGGGTGTCGAGATAACGGGCCTCGAATTTGTGGGTGTCATCGACAAAGGCTTCGAGTTCGGCCAAGCCATAGTAATTGGCGCCAGCGGCAAAGAAGTTTTGCCAAGTCAACGCCCGTAAAGTCGTGTACCCACCGGCGCTCCCACCGCGGATCGCCACCCGTTTGGGATCGGCCAGCCCTTGGTCGATCAGATAGCGAGCAGCGTTGATGCAATCCATAACATCCACAATCCCCCAATTGCCGTTGAGGCGCTGCCGATACTCGCGACCATAGCCCGTGCTGCCTCCATAATTCACATCCACAACACCGATGCCGCGACTTGTCCAGAATTGGATGCTGAGGGAAAGTTGCGCCTGCGTAGCGGCAGTTGGGCCCCCATGCGAAATCACCACCAATGGCGGATATTCATTATCCGGCCCCCGGTACAGGGGATTGGTAGGCGCATAAAAGAGAGCGTGAGCCGTTTTGCCGCCTTCGGTTGGGAACTCGATTGGCTGGGCAGGTGAAAAGAAGGCTGGATCTACATCCACTTTCAGGCCACGCTTGAGCACTTCAACCGCATCCGAAGCTGGATCAATTGAGAAGACACTAGCCCCGGCAGTGGCACTACCACCGATCAACCAAAGCAACGTCCCATCGCTGCGCAGCCACTGGAGCGCCGTATATTCACAGGGAACGGGCTGAATTTCCGACTGGCCGGGCGTGATCAAGCCGATATAATCGATGCCGTACTGGCTATAGATGCAGGCGATGCGGCCATCAGCCAAGAAGGCATAACGGGACTGATCAAAGACCCACTGGGGTTGGCCAAGCTCAGCCTCAAGCGGAGCCAGCGCCTCAATCTCGCCATTGACTTCCCGGTAGAGATTCCACCAGTTTGTCCGATCGGAGATGAAATAGAGCACCCCATCGGGGCTCCATTCCGGCTGAAAGAGTGATTCAGTAGCACTGCCGGCGACATGCCGCGGATTCTGCAAGGTGCCATCCTCGTTCAGATCGGCCACCCAGAGTTCAGTGCCGTCCCAGGGCATTTGTGGATTGCGCCAGCAGAGCCACGCCAGTTGTTTTCCATCGGGGCGAATGCGCGGGTTCGAATAAAAATCATACCCCGTGGCGATCGGCTGGATGGTTCCCGAGCCGTCCAGCGCAATCGAAACCAATTCGTTGATCACCCCGGCAGATTCGTGGCGTTCGCGCACGCAGATCAAGAAGCGGCCATCGGGAGTGATACGGCCGTCGGCATAGCGCAGGCTGCGCGGGTTCTGTGGCTCAGGCGTGATCGGCTGCGGATCAGCGCCATCCTCTAGCCGATAGAGTCGCTGATCCGCAAAGTTTGAAAAGTAGATGGTCTGGTTATGGACGAGATAGGAGCCGCCACCATATTCATGGACCATCGTACGCGTGTTGAAATCTGGTGGCGTTACATCGGCGACCGTACCGTCCGCGCGCCGACGCACAAGCACATTACGCCCTTTTTCCAGCGGGCGTCCTTCGATCCAATAAAGATCGGTTCCGGCAGTGTGGAGAAAGGAAAGGCTGACCCCTGCAGCGGCCAGCAGATCTGCAGTTATTGGAGAGCGCCAAGCGCCATAGGGAGCAATGGTGGTCATAGATTCGATTACCCTTCGTGATCATTGCATCCGTACGCACGGATGTAAATATTCGGTGGAGCTTAGCGGATTGTGCGATCCCAAGCCATGAAGCGTATGGAGTGATTTTTCGTCATTGCGCAAAATCTCTCGACCTACTGGTTGGGTAAAAGAGGATACACAACCCACACCCGATTTTGAGCTGACTATTTATAGTTATTGCTCGTTATCTTACCGCGGATCAGGAGGGTTAACCTAATTTGTGGGGATAAAGCATGGGGATATCTTGCACTCAAGCAGACACTGAGGCAGAACCTGGGCCTCGAGTAGAAACCCAGGTTCTTTACTCAATAACGGTTATTGCACTTGGTAGCGATAGACGCCTTCGTCAGTATTCAGCCAGAGCACGGACAAGTTACTCTCGGTGTAGAGCAGCTCATCAACATTGACATTATCATAACGATTGCCACTGAGCTTGGTCCAGGCTTGTCCATCCAGCGGCTTCACATAAAGGCCACGCACAGTTGCGAGGTAAAGCTTGCCATTGGGGTGATAAACCACATCATTGAGCCCAAAGACACCACCAGCCACATCACGCTGGGCAACAGTCTCTAAGCCTTGCTGCGAGATCTGCCAATTGACACCATAATTGGTTGATTGCCAGATGCTGCGCGGCTCGGCAAAAACGACGAGACCCTGGGTGTAAGCATCCACCGTAAGGCTGTTCATGCCCCACGAGGCGGGGAAAACATTCGGTGTCAAGCGAACCCAAGTTTCGCCTTGGTCGGCGGTAAAGGCCACCACACCACTGCCATCCTCGGCAAGCCCACCAACGACGATCTGGTCCCAGTTAGGAGTAGATGGGCGTGGATCTCCCAAGAACGGCGCTGCCGCCATTTCACTGACCACATAACTTTCCCAGAGGTGATCAACCGAATTATCGGGGCGCGCAGTCCAGGTCTCGCCACCATCGGTGCTGAGTGAAGGAGCGACACAATCGGCAGCAAAGACACTATCGGCATCCGCCG
>CAZMRA010000171.1:0-1194 GCA_964568485.1 uncultured Caldilineaceae bacterium
CAAAGGAGCGTGGTAAAGGCTTCGGCACGGTCATCGCGCAGATTTTGGTGCTCGTACCACTGGCGCCACCACCACCAGCCATCGCGGCGGGCGTTGGGATCCGCAGGGAGGCGCTCGGTCGTGGCTAGGGCCGGGTTGAGGATCTCCAAACCGGCGGGCAGCGGATCGACCAAAGCCACGTGATAGCGGCGGTTGTCCGCCACCATGCTGATGCGGACGCGCACCCGTGCCCCCGCCTTGATCCGCCAGATGCCTTGCTCGTCCAGCACAACATCATCGGGGCTATCCACGGGTTCGTAGCGGCGTTGCACCACAAAACCCTGATCGACCGGCGGCATATCCAGATCGCTCGGTGCATAGCGCAAGCCCAAGCGATAGTAGAGCCGGCCATCGCCATCTTTGCTGATGATCAGATCTTGCAGCGCTTCATCGCTCGCTACCAGATAGTCCATCGGAATGAGTGTTTGATAGCGCTCGGTGGTGCGTCCGGCGTAGGTATGCTCGGCCGCATAGGTGTCACCCAGCCACACACGGGCCACAAAATCGGGTGTCTGCCCCTCGAAGGTGCTGAAGTAACGATCCAGCGCCAACAGGATGAAGGCATTTTCCTGCGTATTGTTCCAGCGTCCAGCCGTTTGATTCGCTAACAACCCATTAACCACTTTCGGGATCAAGTCACTCTCGGGCTGGTCGTTGATCAGTGCATCCAATATGATGCCATCGGTGCGGCGATCGGAGTGGAGCAGCAGATAGGCTTGCTCGCCATAAGATGTGGTAAAGTTCGCCGCGCCTGCCGTCTCGACCGCCCGGTTATTGATATGTTGGCGGATGGCTGCTACTTCGGCGCTGCTGGCTTCATCCCCACTGAGCACCTGCCAGATCCAAGCAACCGCCTCGAGTGACTGCTCTTCGAGCGGATATTCAGCGAGCAGGGCACGGGCTTTGCTGGGATCAGTGTCACCCATCAAATCGCGCACATACACGGCGTAGGCGCTGAGGGAATGGCGGGTGGTCTCCGAGTAATAATCTGGGTAGTACTGCTCAATGTTGCGCAGATAGCTGAGCACACGGCTGAGCGTCTCATCGGACACGGCGTAATCTTTCATGCGGGCCCGCTGTAGGGCGTGCGCCACGTGAATGGTGTAATAGGGTGCCGATTCGTCGCCGCGGCTCCAAATTGGCCAACCGCCATCC
>CAZMRA010000171.1:1204-9241 GCA_964568485.1 uncultured Caldilineaceae bacterium
ATTTTGCAGCGCCTGCAAACGAGTGATGTCGCGGGCAACGGCAGCGTTGAGTTCTTCGGGCGAAGGCAAGCCTTCCGCATCGAAGGCACTCAACACATCACGCAATGCAGCCACACCCAAGATGCGCGAGGCCAATTGCTCTGAGCACTCGAAGGGATAGTTGGTTAAGTAGATCACCGCATCGGTCAGGGCTTGCAACGCCGTTGACGAGGTGTTGATCTCCAAGCCACCGAATTGTGGGAAGACATTGCTCGGCGTTTGCAGTGGTTGGGCGATGGCGCCTTCATCCACCACCCCATAGACGGCGAAGGCTTCGCTCGTCGCTGGCGTGTAGACGGGCAGCGACAGCTCGGCTGCATCGGACGCACCGGTTGCAGAAGCCGCCACCTGCAGGCGAACCGTGCCTGCATTCGCAGTCTGAACTGGGAAGCGCACCTCAATGCGGTCGTTCGCTGGCACGGTGATGAGTTGGCCAAGGGTCAACAGATCCATGCCCGGATTGCCCGAGATTGCCAGCGATGATGAGATGGGCGCTTGAAGATTGTTGGCCCGCAATGCCACACGCACGTCCATGGCCTCGTCTGTCTGGTTTTGCAACACAATGGGCAGCTCGAAGCGGTCGCCAAAGTTGAGGAAGCGGGGGGCCGACGGCCGCACCATCAACGGCAGTCGCGCCGTGAGATTGGCCTCAGCCATGCCGAAGCGATTGTCCCCAGCCACGGCCACCACCATCAAGCGATAGCGGGTCAAATTGTCGGGCAAGGTGAACTCGATCCGCGCCCGCCCTTCTTCATCGGTGCGGGTGTCCGGCGCAAAGAGCGCCAGCGGATTGAAGTTGGTGCGAATGGTGATCGGCCCTTCGTCGCTGCTGCCTGCTTGGGCTTCTTCCGCATCCTTTGCCATGAAATCCGCATCTACGGCCATCTCTGCTGTCGCCATCGGTGCGGCGGCAGGTACGGCCATATCCGCAGCAGCTTGCATCTCCATACTGGCGCGTCCAACTCCGCCGCCAGCAGCACCATCTAATAATTGTGTGGGGTCAACCAGCACAATGCTGCTCCGGCCGTAGACTGGATCCACCTGCGAATAGCGCGTTTCGTAGAACACAGCGATCGGATCGGCCAAGGTGTAGTTGCTCAAGGCGAGAATGGCCTCATCGACTACTACCACGGCCAACTCGGCGTCGGCTTGCGGCTCCCCATTCGCATCCAGCACCAGTAGATCGAGCGCGGTCGCTTCGCCAGGGGCCAATGCTGTGGCTTCGGGCGTGATCTCGACCTTGAGCGTGCGGCTCAACGGCGGGATCGTCAGATCCAAGCGGCCAGAGGCGTAGGCCGGGCGGAATGGTACATCGTCGATGACATTCCCCTCGACATCGGTGCGGGCGGCCGCGCCATTGAGATCGACCTGCACCGTGAGATTGGGAATATGGGCCTCTTCGATGGGGATTTCGAGCGTGTAGGTCCCATCTTCAATCACAAAGCGTTCCGTGTATAGAATCCCACCGCGACTGATGGTTGCCAACCCTTCTGCCGGGCTAAAGGGGGACTGGACCAGGATCTGCGCGGTGTCGCCCGGTTGATACGCTTCTTGGTTGGGGATAAGGGTGACCGATTCCTGGGTCACCGTTTGGGCGGCCGGACGGCGGCCACCGCCTACCCAACGGTCGAGTTGGGTGAGATTGGGTCGCCCTTCATGATCTTGTACCGTGGCGACAATGCGATAGTCACCCCCCAGCTCTGTAGAGAAGGCGCAGGTCACTGGCTCCAATGCCGAATCGATCGTGCAGGTTTGCGGCTCGCTCTCGACTTGTTGCCAGCGGCCTCGATCAAACTTCCACTCTAGGCGCGCAGCCGTCACCGTGATGGGCACGCCGGCCAAGGCATTGCCATCCAGGTCTGTCACGATCGCCTCAATCTCCAGCGCCTCACCTTGTTCGACAAAGTAGCGTTCGCTGCGGAGGCCTACATAATAGCTCGACGGATGGACCAATAGGCTGGTTGAAGCTGCCCAAGCCTGGCGGTTGACATCCATCACGCGGCCTTCGGCCAGCACGCTATAAGGGCGCACATCGCTGATGCTGTCAAAGGTCATGCGTAGGTAGTGGGTGCCACTGGCATCGGTCCGGCCGGTGTAACTGAAGCTATTCGCCTGACTGGTGCCATAGGGGAAATAGGCAGCCTCGCGGAAAAGATCACCGCCTGCCGCCCACCACGGTGTCCAGCGCCCGAAGGTAAAGTCGGGCCAATTGGGCGGACTGTAACTGCTGGGCGATGCGGTCACCTGCCAGTTGGTTTCAGCATTGGGCAGCGGCCCACCGGCAAAGTATTGCGCAGCGACAGCTACGACTGCAGCATCACCGACAAAGAAGGGACCTTGCTCCTCGTTGCGTGCCGTCACAGAGAATTCGGGCGTGCGGAATTCTTGAATCTGGATGCCATAATAGGTCTCTGTGGCCGCATACGGACCGGCATTGCGCGCCGTGAGATAGATGTTCGCATAGCCTAAATTGACATTTTGCGGCAAGGTGAAGTTGAAATCAAAACCACCGAGATCGTTGACTTCAATTGCACCATCGGCGATCTGGTTGCCTTGAGGATCGCTGACAATGTAGTGCAGCGTGTCAATGGCATCACCCACCAGCACAATGTCGCCATCGGCCCGATCTTCAAAGCCGCGCACCCAGCCCTTGATGTGCACTTCCTCGCCCGGACGGTAGAGGTGGCGGTCATCGAAGAGATACCAGCGCAGATAATCTTGGCTGGGGATCTTGTGCCAGCCGCTGTCAGGGCTGCCGTAATAGTAGATGTTATTGGGTAAGAAAGCGACATCATTGCCTTGATGTGCAACCAGGGCATAGGCGGCTTGGTTGGTCAGATCGAAACGGGCCATGCCTTGCGCATCGGTGGTGGCGGTCAAATCGGTGCCGCTCAACGCGAGCGGGAGATCGGCCAATGGTGTTCCATCGGTGAGCGCAGTGGCCCAGGCATACAACTGATCGCGATCGGCCAGCACATCCAGCCCGATTTGCGTGCTCTGGACCCAGGTGATCACCCGATTATAATCGCGGTTGCCAAAGAGTGAACCGAGGAGCCCTCTTGGCACATCCACCCAGACAATCACATGGCCCAGGCCTTCGTTGAGATAGGGGTTGAGATCGAGCTTCGTTTCAACCAGTGTATCCTCGGCGGCTTCGATGCTGATCTGCTCGGCAAATACTTCTTGACCCGGCGGGGCCACAGGATTCTCTTTATAGCTTTCTTCGTTTTGCCAACGCAGATAGGCAGGCCAATCTTCAGGGGTCACCTGGTAGATGCGCAGCCGCAATCGCTCGTAATTGACTGTGTACAGGGAGAGACTCGGCTGGCTTGCCGATGGATCCAGCGTGATAAAGTTGCGATTGGGGCCAGCCAAATAACGCTGGGCTGGGCCAGTTGTGAAGGAATGAGTCTCATCTTGGCCCAAGGTCTGCCCGAAGATATCGCGTAATGCTGCCGCAATGGTGACGTTGTAGGTGGTGCGGCCTTGCGTTTCCCCGCTGATCTCTAAGCGATCACCGAGGACGTTGACGCGCATCCCGGGAATTTCGGGGGATACCGTAACCAGCGCGGGGTCAAAGGCGTTGGCATCCAACGGATTGTTAAAGCGCACATAGAAGGGGCTCAAAGGCGGGCATTCACCCCCCCAGCCGCAATAGGCTTCTGCCACTCGTAATGGCGCAAAGGTGGTGAAGCTGTAGGATTGAACTTCGCTCGTCGTCAGCGGGCCTTCGGCAGAGGGTGTCCCCGGCCCCACGTTGATGGTGACCGTTGTGTCATTCGGGAAAGGTGTCTCGCTGCGGAAGGCAATCCAACGCGCTTCATCACTGGCGCGGATGAACCCTTGGATCTGGCGGCTGGCAGCCAATTCGGTCTGATTGGCCAAGCGAATGGGAAAGGTTTCGCCACCGGCTGTTACTTGGATGGTCTCCAAGACCGCGGCGGGGTCGATTGCTTGGTCAAAGCGAATAAACAGCAGCGGATCGACCGGCTGTGGCCCACCGACTGGGAAGGTATATTCCAAGCGTGGGGCAGGCGTGGTAAAGGTGAAGACCACGCTCTCGGCCAATTCGCCGCCCGTTGCCGAGCGCGTGCCTACAGGAATTTCAACCGTGTACACGGTGGCCTTGGGGAAGCGATCGATCGCCAGCTCGTCCGATTGATATTCGAAGGAGAGCGTTTTGGAGCCGATCCACTTCCAAACACCGGGCAACTCTGGCGTGATGCGCACCGGCACTTCGGCCGAGCTGAGTTGATCCAATGTGGCAAGCGGCACCATCGGCTGGTTGAAGGTGACATTCAAGAAAGGAGCGATGGTGATCTCGCCTTCGGGCGAATAGCGGATAACTTCCAGTGCGCCACTCTCCACCGTGGGGGAAACGGCTTGGGTCTGGCTGGGCGGGAAGGTCGCCTCTACCGTGACACCAGGCTGGGGCGGCGGTAAGGTCTGCTCGGGCAGGCGGAAATCCTGCACATCGGTGATAGTCGTCGTCAGCGGCGGTAGCCGGTCCAGCAAGGCCGCGGTCTCATCCTCGGCAAGCGGCGTGCCGCTGCCCACTGTGATCGGCTGCGTGGTGGTAATCTGTTGGCTGCCCTCGCTCAACGTCAGCGCCAAGCCCGTGCCATTTGCTGGCGATTGCGGGGGCGGATCGATCGGGACTGGTTGTACCATTTGGGCCTCTACAGGATGGGGGAGCAGGGTTGGTGTCACTAACGGCACCAAAAAAGCAAAAATCATCAACCAAGAAATCAATGGATAACGACGTTGGGAGGCAACTTGCCGCCGTTTTGGACCCATAAAGCCTCTCCTTAAGCTGGGCAGGCCTATTCAGCCTCAGTTGTACGTGGGCAAACAGAATGGCCGCCATCAAGCAGCAAATTCTGCCTGCTGCGGCTGCATTGGTTCAGACGGTATGGATTTGCACTTTGTTCCGTCTATCTCTCGGAGCCATCTCCAGAATTGGCAATTGTGTGGGACGATTCCGCCCACACCACCGACGTGAGAGAGATTTTAAGATGGTTCCTAATTGAAGAAAGCTTGCAGCCACTGCAGTGAGCCGGCAGCAAGCAAAATCAAGACAATATATTTGACACTCTTCCCGACCGCGACCGACAACAAAAAGATCGGTATATTCAAGCGCAGTGCACCCGCGACCATACCTGCAAGGTCAAATAGCGGGAAGGGGATGGCAGAGAGCACGAGGAGCAGCCATCCTCCATATTTGTCGGTCAATTGGTGCAGGCGATCAAAGTGGTGGCGCTGCTCTTCTGGGATCAATGTGCTACCTGTGGCCCCGGCAACATACCCACTGAGCTCGCCGAACGCACTACCCACACCAGCGACGATGCCGAGGAGCACTGGGTCGAGCGCTCCCCCCATAGCAATAATGATGGCCAAGCCAGGAGCAGGCAGGACAATGGTTGCGCTAGCAATCAAGCTAATGATAAAAGCGCCGACATAGCCCCAATTGCCAAATCGCTGGACGATAGCAGGATTCAAGGCCAGCCAAATGCTAAACGCCGTGATAGCCAAGATCAGCAAGATGCCCAAGCTGCGCTTTAAGCCCGGCGTTTGGGATTCTGGGCTCGTGGGAGAAGCTTGTGGGGGGGACGTTGTTTCTGCGGTGGTTACTTCTGGTGGCGCTGCCACTTTGGTCTTGGACATATTAGCCAACAAACCTGTTCTGGAATTGCACTGCCGGAACAAGGTTGAACCACGGATGAACCTGAATGTATCTCAAACTAGGAAATAAATTCGTGTTCATCCGTGGTCGGATTCTATCCTCGCTTGTTCATTCCGAGCGGATGGGCATTGCTGAAATGTGCGCCGCAATTGGCCGCACGAGTAGCAACATAACGCCCAGCACTACTCAGACGACGTGATGATCACCGTTTCAATGGTGTCGTCTACGGTCAGGGCTTCCAAGACATCGACACCGCTCACCAGTTGCCCAAAGAAGCTAAATTGCTCATTGGCCGCAGCTGGGGGAACAATCCGGGCAATCAACAATTGGCTGCTGCTAGCGGTCAACTCGCCAGTGGGCAATTGGAAGGGAATGTAAGAGACAGAGCCAATATCCAATGTGACGGAAAGGTTCGTTTCGGCCTGGATTTGATATCCAGCATCGTTGAGCGGGTTGTTGTCTGGCGCCCCGATGATCAGCGCATTCTCTGGCGAATTTTGGTTGATTGGCAAGCCATCATAGAAGCCCAGATTGGCCAGCACTACAAAATTGTTGACCGCGATTGGCGCTTCCGCAGCGTTCAACGCAATCACGAGATCGCCCTGTGTGGTTTGGATCGTCGCTGTGTAGATCAACGCTGGATCGATCACCATTTCGGGTTCGCTGTTGAAATAGTTGGCGCGTTCGACGGGTGGGATATCCGCCAAGGGACGGGCATCACTATCCAAGCTGTCGGGCGCAAATGGTGTCGGCGTCGGGGTTGGTGGCAAGGGGGTCGGCAACTCGCTGACCTCCCCTTCTTCGATCAACACCGTGTAGAGGATATCGGGTTGGGTGGCGGAAGGCGCACTCGGGTCAACCCGTGTGATCTGATCCAGCACCTCCATCCCCTCAACCACTTCCCCAAAGATGGTGTGGCGGAAGGTGAGCCAGTCGGTGGGGACAAAGGTGATGAAAAATTGACTGCCATTGGTGGCTGGGCCACTATTGGCCATGGCCAGCAGGCCGGGGCGGTCGAAGACTAGGCTCTCGTCAAACTCATCTTGGAAGGTGTACCCTGGACCGCCCATTCCGGTGCCGGTGGGATCGCCGCCCTGGGCCATGAATTCTTCGAGGACGCGATGGAAGACGGTATTGTTGTAAAACCCTTCGCGGGCTAAGAAAACAAAATTGTTGACCGTGATCGGTGCCCGGTCGGCGAAGAGCTGCACCTTAATATCGCCCCGTTGCGTCTTGAAGGTGGCGTAATAATAGATGCTCGGGTCGATGGTCATCTCTGGCGGAGCGCTATACATACCCTCTCGCTCACTGGGCTCCAGCTCGCTTGCCGCTCCCTCTGAGAGCTCAGCTGGCGGCGGAACCTCGACCGCGCTGACGGCTGGTCCGGTATCATCGTCCGCGGCGGGCGGAATCGGGGTGGCAGTGACTTCTTCTGTGACCGAAGGGCTTTCTGTCTGGCTGGGGGCTTCCAGGCTAGGGGATGTAGTGCAGGCTGTAAAAAATAAGCTTCCACTAAGTGCGAGCGGTATAAGCCAGGTGAACCGGCTAGAAGGTAGGAAATTCAATATAGGCTCCTTTAAGATAAATATGCCCGATCGAGGTTGCAGCTGGTAAGTGACGGATAGCAGTCAAAAATCGTGTTATGCAACCTGGAATCCGTAACTTACTTAATTCATACGTACACCGCCGCGCCGAAATTCTAGCCACCAAAGGCTATAGAGCGCGAACAGGGCAATTGCAGACCCGACGATGCGGGCTTCCGTAGTATTGGCTTCGGCCACAAACACCGCCGACAAGCCAACTGCCCCAGCGATTAGATAACAGATCAGCACGGCTTCGCGGCGGCTGCCGGTCAGGTGCGCTAGGCGATGGCTGATATGATCCTTCCCCGGTGTGGTAAGGGGATTTTTCCCCCGGCGTAACCGGCTGATAAAGACCAGTGTTGTGTCGAAAATTGGTAAGGCTAAGACTAGCACAGGGATCATCCAAGTGATGGTCTGGCTATTGGCGGGGAAGCGCAATTTGATGCCAACCGCGGCTAGTAAAAAGCCCAAGAAGAGGCTCCCTGTATCGCCCATAAAGATATGCGCTGGATTCCAGTTGTAGATCAGAAAACCCGCGCAAGCCCCAGCCAGGGCAGCGGCCAAAATCCCGACGAGATATTGATGCCCCATTGCAGCCAGTAGGGTGAAAAAAACTGCCGCGATCATGGCGATCCCGCCGGAGAGCCCGTCCATGTTATCGAGCAAGTTGAACGCATTGGTAATCCCGACCACCCAGGCTACGGTAATGGCAATATCCAACCAATTGTAAAA
>CAZMRA010000171.1:9251-10987 GCA_964568485.1 uncultured Caldilineaceae bacterium
TGGTCCTGCCAAGGGCGGCAAGCACCTGGCCGCTCAGCTTGATATAACTGCCCAGCCCCCACTTATCATCAACAATGCCCATCAGGCTCATCAACGAGGCGCCGACGAAGATGCCAATGACTTCGTTGATGTAGCGCCGATCCCCAAAGAAGATCAATGCCACCAAAAAGGCGATAAACATCGCCGCGCCCCCCAAGAGGGGAACCGGGTTGCTGTGGATCTTGCGTGCTGCCGGGTTGTCGATCACCCCCAGGCGCAAAGCGACTTGACGCATCACTGGCGTGCTGCCAATGGCCAGCACGAGCGCACTAGCCGCCATCAAGAGATACGGTGTAATAATGTCGAAGGTCGGTGCTCTGGGAAAGTCCATAAAGTCGCTCGCGAGTTGAATTAGTTTAATGTTGCAAGGAATTGCGAAATTTCCGTACGAGCTTCCACTGGAGCAAGGGACAACGCCTGGTCGGCGTAGCTGCGCGCCTGCGTGATTTGTCCCATCCGTTGCAAGGCTTGGGCAGCACTCAGGGCATGCGCGTAATTCGTGGGGTCCAGGCTAAAAAGTTGTTGAGCAATCCCCAACACTTGGCTGTCATTTTCTTGCATGTTATAGAGGTTGCTTAACTGGGCTAATAGATCAACATCGTTTGGCAACCATTGGCGCACCTGTTCAAGCGCAGCGATGGCTTGATCCAGCTGCCCGGTGGCCTGGTAAAGCTCATTCGCCAATTCGTAAAAGGTGACCGATTGTTCGATCTGATCCGCCGGTATCATGGAGAGTGCCTGCTCCACCCAAGGAATTCCTTCGGCGGGCCGGTCAGTATCGCGATAGAGCAGCGCCAAGTTTAACATCGCATTGGTATTGTTCGGTTGCTTCTCAACTACCTTTTCATTGGCTGCGATGGCACCCTCTAGATCCCCAGTACGGGCTAGGGCTACGCCTAGGTAGCTATACATTGCTGCCGAAGGCGTAAACCGAGGATCGGCATCCATCGCTTCGATGCCCGCTTGCAACATGGTGGCCGAATCGGCATAGCGCTCATCATCTTCGTAAAAATTAGCCAGCAAGATGTAGGTCTGCTCATAGAGCGGGTCGAGCGCCAAACTTTGCCGATAGGAGGCTTCGGCTTCTGGCCGATTCCCCATCGCTAGGAAAGTGTTGCCTCGCTCGTTCCAGAGGTGGGCGGCGTTCGGGCTGAGGACCACCGCCATGTTGTATTCGGCAATGCTGCGGGCGAGCGTCTCTTGGCGTAGCGTCGGATTATCATAGGCGAGATCCGACCAGCTGCGGTAGAGGCGGGCCAAGTTGGCCGTGTGGTCGGTGTTGAGCGGATTCACTCGTTGCGCCTCTTCTAAAACGACCGCGGCTGCGCGCATCAATTCGTACCAGCCCATTTGGCTAGTTTGTTCTTGAGTGAGCGCGAGCACTTCGTCAATGTCGGGCTCCGTACTGAGTCGGTACAACCCTTCAGGTTGCCCTTGTCGTAGCTGGTCACGTATCACTTTGGCCTGCTCTAGAAAACTCCGCCCTAAGAAGAGCATGTAATAATCTTCGGTCTTGCGGGCGTCAAGAGCACGGCGATAGAGTTCGATGCTGGTGAGCCAATTGCCTTGGCTATCAAACTGTTGCCCTTGCTTGTAGATAATGTCAGCCCGTACCAAGCCAATGTTGACCCGATCGATGATCACGAATGTGGCCCCTGCCAGCAGTGCGCCCACACCTAAGCTAAGCAAGGGGCGTC
>CAZMRA010000172.1:0-10837 GCA_964568485.1 uncultured Caldilineaceae bacterium
GCCAGCGATGGCAGCAATGGCGTCCTCGACAAAGCCAGCTTCGTTGAGCGTGTCGGTGTGGATGGCAACCTGCACATCCCAATCGTCTGCCACGCGCAGACAGGCATCAATAGTGGCGGGCGTGGTGCCCCAATCTTCGTGCAATTTCAGCCCGCACGCCCCGGCTTGGATCTGCTCGATTAGGGGCGCCGGAGTCGCGGCGTTGCCTTTACCCAAGAAACCAAAGTTCACCGGCCAATGTTCCGCAGCCTGCAACATGCGGGCCAAATTCCAGGCACCGGGCGTGCAGGTGGTGGCGTTGGTACCAGTAGCGGGCCCAGTACCGCCACCGATCAGCGTGGTGATGCCATTAGCCAGGGCTTCGTAAATTTGCTGCGGCGAAATAAAGTGAATATGGCTGTCCACCGCGCCAGCCGTGACGATGAGATGTTCCCCGGCAATCACTTCGGTAGCGGGGCCGACCACCAATTCGGGATCGACGCCGGCCATGGTGTCGGGGTTGCCGGCTTTGCCCACTTTGACAATGCGCCCATCGCGCACGCCAATGTCCCCTTTGACAATACCCCAGTGGTCTAAGATCAACGCATTGGTGATCACGAGATCCAGGGTGCCCTCGGCGCGGGTGGCGCGGCTGCTTTGGCCCATACCATCGCGGATGACCTTGCCCCCGCCGAAGGTGATCTCATCTCCATAGACCGTGTAATCATGTTCAACTTCGATGATCAGATCGGTGTCGGCCAGCCGCACGCGATCCCCTGTGGTCGGGCCGTAAAGGTCGGCATAGGTGCGGCGCGCTATGTGCATACTCATGGTCGTTCTGCTTTCTAGCTGGATGCTGGGCTGTTGGTCTGCCACGCCGCTACTTGCGTCAGCGCATGGTTCTGGGTAGCGGGGTCGTCGAGCGCACCTTGGACCAGGCCATTGCCGCCGAAGACCATGCGCTCCCCGGCAAAGGCCACGAGCGTCACCTCTTTTTCGTCGCCCGGTTCAAAGCGTACGGCTGTGCCCGCGGGGATATTGAGATGCATGCCATAAGCGGCGGTCCGGTCAAAGCTCAGGCTGCGGTTGACTTCGAAAAAGTGAAAGTGGCTGCCCACTTGGATCGGACGGTCTCCAGTGTGGCGCACGGTCAGTGTGACGACAGCTCGCCCCGCATTCGCGGTGATGGGAGCCGCGTCCGCATCCACAAAAATCTCGCCTGGTATCATCTGCAATGTTCCCTTTCCAGTACAGGGTATGGGCCAGATCACGCGATCGGCTATTGGATGGGGTCATGAACGGTGACGAGTTTGGTGCCGTCGGGAAAGGTGGCTTCCACTTGGACCTCGTGGACCATTTCCGCAACGCCCTCCATCACATCGGCACGCGTCAAAATAGTCCGGCCATAGACCATTAGCTCGGCTACACTTTTGCCATCCCGGGCGCCTTCCATGATCTCGGCGCTGATGATAGCAACGGCTTCGGGATAGTTGAGCTTGACGCCGCGCGCTTGTCGTTTGCGGGCTAGTTCGGCAGCAACAAAGAGCAGGAGTTTGTCTTGTTCGCGTTGGGTCAGGTGCATAGCGATCCTATCAACGTAGCTTTGGGATTCGATTTTGAAATGGTGAATTGACTGCTGTCTTTTGCCACTGGTCTGCTCTCAATAAATCTTGCGCGGCGGCACAGCCTCGAGACCATACAGTAACCGCTTTGCCTGCTGCCAGAAACAGAACAGCCCCTTGGCAATGGCAGCATGTTCTTTGCTCAACACTCGCACTACCACACCATGCGCCACCAGGGTGCTCGCGCCCCATAAAATCTCACCCGGGCGGGTCAACTGCCGCGCCAAGCTGTCCAACTCGCTTTCCAGCTTGAGCCACAGGGCCGGTGCGAGCCCCGTGCGGCAGATGATCAGCGTGCCCCAGTAGTCATATTCCCCCAGCAGCGCAACCGAAGAGACGGGCCGCGTGGCTGGTGTTAGATCAACGCGCTCTAAGAGCACCGGTTGCCCTTGGGCGTAGATGTCTAGCTCCATCAACAATTGATCGTAGCGAAAGCGTTCGCCAGCGGCTTTGCGCCCTGGAGCAACCACATCCCAATAAAAAAGCCCGCTATCTTCATCCAACTCAATGCACGTGCGCTGCGTGTAACGCGCTTCGGCAAAGGGAATCAGCGAATCTGGCAGATATTCGAGCAGCGCGCCCGGCCCCACCCGTAACTGAGTCACCTGGGAGGCCGGGGGCAAGCCTGAGCGATGACGATAGACCCGCGTGGAGCTGGTAGTTGTCACCTGCGCCCTAGTATTCTCGCCTGCTTCAATCGACAGGTGGAGGGCGTCGCCACCCAAGATGCCACCAGACAAGTTGTGCAAATGCACCACCGCCTCGCCCTGCGTCCCGGTAAAGGCCCGAATGACCCGTTGAGGCGGATCTTGCCGGGCCAGCCGCAGTTGAGTTGGGCCGTCGGGCTGGGAGCGGGTGAAGTGCAACTGTAACGAACTGGCGACACGGTGCGTCATGAGCGAAACATCGGGCTTTCAACTGATGAATAGACGAACATTGAGTGACGCATGGCGCATCGACGCCAGCTCAAGCATGGGCGCAAAGCTGGGCAGCACCGCCCGGCGCCAGTCGAGATCCCGGCTGGCCGCCGCCGCGGCGAGCAATGCTGGCTTCAGATTCCAGCGGATCGCGGCGACGCTGCGCTGTCCCACCGGGAGCACTTTCTGCATGGCAGCCAGCAGGCCGGTGACCGCTTGTTGCGCATAGGCTAAGGTCGCGGCCTCCACCTCAAGCTGCAAACAGCCACTGGCCAATCCAAAAGCGGCTGCATGGTGGCACTCGACGCCAGCTTGCTTGGCGCTTTGCAACGCCTGACGCAGCACCGGCAACTGACTCACCTCGGCCACCAAGGCCAAAAAGTGCCGTCCCATCACTGCCGAGGCCGCCCGCACTTCCCGCGCCGAGCGAAAGGCCGCCAGCCGGCGATTGAGCATCAGCCAATCTTGCACCGCGTCCTCGACCCACGCCGTTTGCGCCGCATTCTCCACGGCCAAGGCATGGGCAGCCCGGCAGCCGAGCAGATCCAGCGGCATGACCGTGCTCACATAATCGTGGAGGAAAGACTCCAGGTTAGCGGCAGTCAGCACGCCATCGGTCACCAGCGTTTCCAACCCAAACGAATGCGATTGCGCACCAATGGGCAGGGCACTGTCGGCTAATTGCAAAAGATCTAGTAGATTTCGTGGGTCGGGCACATGTTGCATAGCGTCGCTTAATCTATCAGCTCATAGCCCAAGAATCCACGGTCAATTCCTACAAGAACAACTAAGCAGAACTATGCATAATGCATAAAAATTTGTGTATCTATCCGCGTATCATTCTCTATCATCAAGACCCAAATTTACCCATATCGCCACAAACCACCTGTTAATTGTGCAATTATGTGCAAACTGTCATTTATCTGGCATCACCAACTTTACAATCGTTATTTAAGTAGCTATTTCGTCAGAAAAGCTCGAGGAGCGCAAGACAATTATATGCAAAACGCACAATCGTATTGGAATATATTCCGGCGCAATTGCATATTTCTTCGCGCCGCCATGCCATATATGCTCTTGGCATAGCTGCATTTTTTGTGTCTTTCATCCACCCAACAGCTCGTTGTTACACAAAATCAATCAAAATCAATATCACACAGGAGATACACGTGAGTAATTTGTACAGCAACTTGCTTCGCCAAGTTCTGCAACATGCACCACAAAAACCTGCCTCCCGAAGTCGATATACCAGTCAGCGTGGCTATAGCTTGCTTGCCTTGCTGTTGACCTTGGCGCTATTTGTTGCCGCATGTGCGCCAGCAGCGCCCACAGGCGGAACAACGAGCACGAGCGAAGCCGCACCCACCGAAGCCGAAGCGAGTGAAGCCAGTGAGGAAGCCCCAGCTGCGGCCGAAGGCGATACCATCAAGGTCGGTATTCTCCACTCCTTGAGCGGTACCATGGCAATCAGCGAAGTTTCGGTCAAGGATGCCACCCTGTTAGCCATTGAAGAGATCAATGCGGCTGGCGGCATCATGGGCAAGATGATCGAGCCAATCATTGAAGATGGCGCCAGCGATTGGCCGACCTTTGCCGAAAAGGCCCGCAAGCTCATCCAGCAAGATGGGGTGGCCGTGGTCTTTGGCTGCTGGACCAGCGCCAGCCGCAAAGCGGTATTGCCCGTCTTCGAAGAGCTCAATGGCCTGCTCTTCTACCCAGTGCAATATGAAGGGCTGGAGCAATCGCCCAATATCTTCTACACGGGCGCCGAACCAACCCAGCAGATCATCCCCGGCGTGGAATTTCTGGTGAATGAATTAGAGGCGAAGAAGATTTATCTGCTCGGTTCAGACTATGTCTTCCCCCGCACCGCCAACTTGATCATCAAGGCCCAACTCGAGGCGCTCGGTGTGGAATTGGCCGGTGAAGAGTATGTGCCGCTGGGCGGTACGGAGTTCAGCACCATCATCAGCAAGATCCAAGAGGCCCAACCGGATGCGATCTTCAACACGCTAAATGGTGACAGCAACGTAGCGTTCTTCAAGCAATTCAAGGATGCCGGTTTCACTGCCGAAAGCCTGCCGGTCATGTCGGTGAGTGTGGCGGAAGAAGAAGTGCGTGGTATCGGGCCCGAGAACATTGCCGGTCACTACACAGCTTGGAACTACTATCAAACCACTGACACCCCAGAAAACGAAGCCTTTGTCGCTGCCTATAAGGCTGCCTATGGCGAAGATCGGGTGACGAGTGACCCCGCAGAAGCTGGCTACTTCGGTGTCTACCTGTGGAAAGAGATGGTCGAGAAGGCCGGCAGCACTGATGTGGCTGCAGTCAAAGAAGCCGCTGCTTCTGGTGAGATCGAATTCACGGCCCCCGGTGGTTTGGTCAAAGTTGATTCGGTCAACCAACACACCTGGAAGACCATCCGCATTGGTCAAATCAACGAAGAAGGCTTGATTGATGAAGTTTATGCCAGCGATGGCCCGGTGCAGCCGGATCCATACTTGGCGAACATTGAGTGGGCCGCCGGTATTGCCGAAGGCATGTCACAGTAAGGGTAACAGACAGTATTGCTGACATGACATAGCGCAACTCCCGGTTGCGAACAATGGGAGCGTAAGACGTAACCGGCTTGCTATGGAGCGAGCCGGTTATCCATTACAAGGTGTGGAAGAATTGTGCAATTTTCAGGGAAACTGCTGGGGTGTACGAGCAGCCGGAACGTACACGAAGCTACAGCGGCGAAGCAGAGGATGATACGTAAGGGGAAAAGCGTATGAGCGTGGCTGCATTACAGCTATTCAACGGGTTAAGTCTTGGCTCCATCTTGTTGATGGTGTCGCTGGGGCTGGCCCTCGCCTTCGGGCTGATGGGTGTGATCAACATGGCCCACGGCGAGTTCATCATGATTGGGGCCTATACTACCTATGTCTTTCAGACACTGCTGGCCTCCGCTTTAGGGGGGACCGAACTGGGTGTCTGGTTTTTGCTGGCCATTCCCGCCGCCTTTCTCATTGCTGCTGGGCTGGGGATGCTCATGGAAGTTGCGGTCATTCGTCACTTATATGGCAGACCGCTGGACACCTTGCTGGCAACCTGGGGTATTGGGCTCGTGTTGCAACAGGCAGCGCGCAGTATCTTTGGAGCGCCGAATGTTAATGTCTCCAGCCCCGCGTGGCTCAATGGTGGTTTAGACATCGGCACGGCCCTGCTGCTGCCCTACAAACGCATCTTCATCATTGCTCTGGTCATCATTGTAGTGATTGGCGTTTATATTCACCTCTACCGCACCAGTGAAGGCCGACGGCTGCGCGCGGTGATGCAGAATCGCGAGATGGCCTCCTGCCTGGGCGTGCGCTCCCGCCGCGTCGATGCCTTGACCTTTGGGCTGGGCACTGGATTGGCGGGCATCGCCGGGTGTGCCTTGACGCTCATCGGACCAATTGGGCCATCCCTCGGCACCTTTTATGTGGTCGATGCCTTTATGGTGGTGGTGCTGGGTGGTGTGGGTAATCTCAAAGGTGCGGTCTTGGCGGCGCTGTTGGTCGGCATCAGCAACACGCTCCTTGAGTTGGGGACGTCAGCAACTGTGGGCAAGGTATTGGTTCTCCTGTTGATTATTGCCTTCCTCCAGTGGAAACCGGCTGGACTTACGGCGCTGCAAACGCGGTAGAAGGGGGATTCTTATGAATAGTCGCATCGTAAATTTGATTCGCCACTGGGCCCCCTTTGCGCTCTTGATGGTGATTCTCCTACTTGCCCCCTTCTTTATCTCCGACTTCCGGCTCAATCAGTTGGGCAAGTTTCTGACCTATGCCATTATCGCCGTGGGGCTCGACTTGATCTGGGGCTATGGCGGCATGTTGAGTTTGGGGCAAGGGCTCTTTTTCGTTTTGGGCGGATATGGCTTTGCCATGTACCTCAAGTTGCAGGCTTCCGGCGGCAAACTACCTGACTTTATGTTCTGGAGTGGTTTGACCGAGTTGCCCTGGTTCTGGTCTCCATTTTCCTCGCCCATCTTTGCCATTGTCGCCGCCATTCTCATCCCGATGTTGATTGCCGGTGTGCTGGGGTATCTGGTCTTCCGCAGCCGCGTCCAAGGGGTCTACTTCTCGATCATCACCCAGGCCCTGACCCTGCTGGTCAGCATCTGGTTTATCGGCCAACAAGCCTACACGGGCGGCACCAATGGGATCACCAACATCGGCAGCGCCCAGCTGTTTGGCCAGTCGATCATGAGTTCACAGATACAGCATCTGTTCTACTTCACCACGGTGATCTGCCTGGGCTTGGTCTATCTGCTGTGCCGCCACATTGTTGATACACGCTTTGGCCGTGTCTTGGTGGCGGGGCGCGACAACGAAAACCGGCTGCGCTTCCTGGGCTACAACCCAGTGATCATCAAAGCCATGGTCTTTGCCCTATCTGCTGGAATTGCCGCCCTGGCTGGCATCCTCTACGTGCCCCAGGTGGGCATTATCTCGCCATCGAGCATGGGCGTTGTGCCCTCGATCGAGATGGTGGTGTGGGTGGCTGTCGGTGGTCGCGGCACGCTACTCGGCGCAATTTTGGGCGCCATCATCGTGAGCTACTGTCGCAGTTTCTTGAGCGAAGGCTTTCCGAACGTCTGGCAATATTTCTTAGGCGCTCTCTTTATCGGCAGTGTGTTGCTCTTCCCGCTGGGAATTGTCGGCACCGTCCAGAGTCTGTTTGCCCGCCTGGCAAAACTGCGCCCAACCCAAGCCAATAAGCCAGAGTCTACACCTGCGTCGATGACCGCAATCAGCGCATCGATTGTCGAAGGAGGTGACTGAGATGACATCACCCAGTAACGATCTGATTGTGGATATTCGCAACGTCACCGTGAGCTTTGCTGGCTTTAAGGCACTGGATGGGCTGGACTTTACCATGCGCCGCGGAGAACTGCGCTTTGTGATTGGCCCCAATGGCGCAGGCAAGACCACCCTGCTCGACGTACTAACCGGCAAGGCGCGACCAACCGCGGGCGAGTTGCGCTTCGATGGTGATGTCAATGTGGCCTCCACGTCGGAGCATCTGCTAGTACAACGGGGGATTGCCCGCAAGTTCCAGACCCCAACGATCTTTGGTAGCTTGACCGTTTATGAAAATCTGGAAGCGGCGGCTGGCTTTGCCGACGGTGCGCTGCGCCTCTTTTCCCGCACAAGTAGTGCGCTGCAGAAACGCATTGAAGACACGCTGGAATTGATCGGCCTTGGACCGCGGCGCAACGTACGCGCGGGCATTCTGGCCCATGGCGAGAAGCAATGGCTCGAAATTGGCATGTTGCTGGTCCAGAAGCCCAAGTTGTTGCTGCTCGATGAGCCGGTGGCTGGTATGACCCGGCAGGAACGCAATCGTTCCGGCCAGATTCTGCAAGAGATTGCACGCGATTGCTCGGTGTTGGTGGTTGAACACGACATGGAATTTGTGCGCAACTTTGCCAGTACCGTGAGTGTCTTTCACCTGGGCAAGCTCCTCTGTCAGGGCCAGGTCCAAGATGTGCAGAGTGATCCGCGGGTGATTGAGGTCTATCTCGGCCGCCACAAGATCAAGCATTAGCGAACAGCAGAAGCGAAAAGAGAGATCGCATGGAAATTGCCACTCAAGTCGCACCCCCATTTACCATCCCCCAAGCGAGCCTGGAATCAATCACGCCCCAAAACAGCGTGCTCTATGTAGAGGGCATCCACGCTGGCTATGGAGAAAGCGCCATTGTGCGCGATGTTACGCTGGCCGTCGGGGCCGGTCAGGTCGCTTGTCTGATGGGGCGGAATGGCGTGGGTAAGACCACCCTGATCAAGAGCATCATGGGGTTGATTCGCCCCAGTCAGGGGAACATCTATTTTGAAGGGCAGAAAATCACCAACTGGGCGACTAGCCAGCGGGCACGGGTCGGCATTGGCTATGTGCCGCAAGGACGAGGTATCTTCCCCCACCTCACCGTGCAAGAGAATCTGTTGATGGGCTTTGAGGCCGTACCGGGCAGCAAAGTTGATCGCGACGAAATGGAACGGGTACTGGCGCAGTTCCCTATGCTCAAGCAATTCTTGCGCCGGGTCGCAGGCAACCTGAGCGGTGGGCAGCAGCAACAGTTGGCCTTTGCGCGTGTGCTGGTGCGCCGCCCCAAAGTGCTCTTGCTCGATGAGCCGACCGAAGGCATCCAGCCCTCGATCATGGCAGAAATCGAGGAGCTCATTATGCAGCTACACCAAGAGCAACATCTCGCCATCCTGTTGATCGAGCAATTCTTGGACTTTGCGCTACGGGTCGGCAGCACCTTCTACGTCATGGAAACCGGTATGATTGTGATGAACGGTCAGGCTGGCGAATTCGACGAAAACACCGCGAAGGAGTACTTGTCCATCTAAGCGCTAGTGGCCTTACGCCGAGTAACTTTGCTTGTAGACTGCAGCGTGCCAACGCACCGAAGAGACGCCCACCCTCCCCCAAAGCACAAACCACATCCTTTCGATAGCAGTCAGGCTTCTAGTCGAAACCTGACTGCTGTTGCACTCACCCCTTCAAGCCAGAAATACACCTCAACGCTGAATGAGCGGTAGATGATTCTGCTCGGGTAGGCCAGCGCGCAAGGCGAACAACGTCAGGTGATCCAGCATCACTTCAAAGGTGTTGGACTCCGTGTCATGTCGACAGCCCGTGCAGGGCAAAATCGCAATCCAATTGGGCTCTTCCCAGTAGAAAAGATTTAGCTCTGTTTCTGCGAGCAGACCGGCCGCTTGCCAATCGCTATCCGCATAATTCATCACCAAACGGAGCGGAGCAGCGAAGTTAGTGACTGGCGTCCCATCGGCGGTGCGGGCATGGATCACAAAGGGCAGCCCGGCAAAGCCAGCCTGGTTGAACGGCGCCTCGGCCACTACCATCGCAAAGGTGACCGGGGCAGTGATCGCTCCGGGCGGCACAGTCACTTGCAAATTACCAGCGTTCGAAGTCAGGACGCCGCCAGTCTCCGGGCTGATCTGCTCCGTGCTGATATCACCGCTGATCAGGGTCAGTACTGGCGCTTGGCCGGATACCACCAGATCATCGCTCACGCGCACGCCGTACTGGGCATTGACCACGGACGCAGGAGCCGAAACAGTCAGGCTCAGCGTGACACTACTGCCTGCGGCCAACGTATCGACGGTCCATTCGACGCGCGTGATGTCATTCTCCACACTCACTGTACCGCCAGGTGATGCGACATAATTCGCTCTCGCCGGCAGATGATCAAAGACGCGCAGTTGGTTGGCGACTGTGCTGCCGCGATTCTCGACCACAAGCTCGTAGACAAACGGTTCGCCGACCTGAGCCAATTCTGGGCCGGATTTATGAATTGTAAGCGAAGATGGCGGCTGCACGGTAGGGGTTGGTCCGCTCGTTGGGCAAGGTGTAGCGGTTGCACTAGTCGTGGGTGAACTGGTCACGGTGGGCGTCGGCTCAGCCATAGTCGGAGTAGGCTCCGGCGTAATGGTTGGCGTGGCCGTCTCCGATGGAGCCCAGTAGACTGCACCGACCATACAAGGCGAGACTGGCGTGACCGGCGGCAAGCAGGGATCACTCGTCGCTGTGACCGTAGCGGGCTCGGTGGCGGTTGGCCCACCTGGCGGCGTACTAAGCGATGTGGGAGTCGATGTACTCGTTGCAGTGCTGGGCGGCTCAGTGGGCCCGGGTTCAGCCGGAGTTGGAGTTGCTGATGCAGTCGGCGTCAACTCCGGGGCCGAAAGTACTGACGATTGAATGCAGTGTGTCGCTGTCGGGGTAATCATTGGTGGACAAGGCTTGATCCCATCCGTTGGTGAAGGCGAAGGAGAAGGGGTCGCCGTCGCGGTGGGAGTCGCTGTGCTGGTTGGGATCGTCTGCTGCGCAGCGCCAACTGCACTGGCCGGAGTGAAGCAGGGTTGCACGGCATAAAGTGCGCCAGGCTGAGTGAAGAAGTTCCAGTGCAAACAGGACAACAAGAGCAAACCAATCAACAACCAAACATACAATGAACGCCAAAAGATAGGGGGATGCTTCATAGTTCACTGCCCTTCTAAGTAAATAAAATTTATAGGAACTTAGGAGAACATTGCTCGACGCAAACCTCAACAAGCAACGTTCTGACCAACGAAGTTAAAGAATTATAGTAGTTTGTGGCTATCCTTCGACGCCGAGCCCAATCCAGGTGGCTAGGACTGCCACACCCACATACAACCAAAAGACCGTTTGATAGGCCACAATGGCTGTGGGTGCTTGGGCCAATTGTTGTTGCAGGATAACACCCGCCACCGCCACACCGAGGATCTGCCCGGCAAA
>CAZMRA010000173.1:0-1527 GCA_964568485.1 uncultured Caldilineaceae bacterium
CTCACCAGCTCAATGCTGGATGATTATCGTGGTTACAGTCCCAAAAGTCTATTATATGTGGAGTTGATTTTCGCTGTCAAATTACCGGCTTGCAAGGGTACGTCTGATTATTGGCATCATATTTCGATTGATGGTAGGATTACGGGTGGCAGGTGAACTGCCCATGCCCTAAGTTTGTCGGCTCTCGGTTGCTAAAAACCCATGACTGATCGGCCTAGGGAGCCATTGCAAGCAGCAGGGATGGTTGGATTTAGATTATGATGGAACGGCTGTACATGTGTGTTTGGGGGCAATAGCGGATGGCTTTGGAACCGTCGCAGCAGGCTATGCACGACGATTCGTCGGTAAAGATGCCGGCGTTTTCTGCGAAAAATGGCAACGGTTCGCCGTCGCCGAGCGCTAACCCCGAAGTGTTGCGTTGGCGAGCAGAGGTTTTGCTCGATGAAATGATGTTGGGTGGTGTGGATGTGGCTGCCGGTGAACCAAGTCAGCAGCCATTTCGGTCTACTGCAACTCCGTCGCCGGCGATAGTACCGCCAGCAGAACCTGTTGGTACTTCAACGGCTCCTGTTTCGGTCTATGCTAATGGCCATGGTGGCAGCTATACGGAAATGCAGACCACAGAAGCAAGAAGTGAGGTGGCAACAGAGCCAGCTCACTATCAGTCCACGCACGATTATTCTCTGCCAGCCTCGGCCGAGGAATATCGTCCCAACGATGAATCACCCGTGGCCCCACCTGCCAGTGAATCAGAGTCGCCACAACCGTGGGTTCTGTCTGCAGAGGAGCGTTATCGGAATCTGGCACGTCAACAAGCGCTGTCCGAACCCTCGTCGGTTGGGCCTGCGGCTCGTAATGGAGAAGGTTTTTACGAGTGGTCCGAATCCGCGGGCCAGTCAACGTCATCAAGGCCGACTAGCCATACAGACGAGACTGCCACTGCATCCACCCGAGTTGTGCGCTCTACGGCTGCCCAATTTGTGAATAGTGGGGGGGGAGCGGCCATTGGCGCTAAACGATCGAACCTTTTGCCTCGCCTTTCTCCGTTGGATGTTGAAGCGGTGCAGCAGGAGATTTATACCCTGCAGAGCGAGATTGATGTTCGTCTGCCAGCCTCTCATGAATCAAACAAGCGGGCGCATCATCTTTTGGAGAAGGCACTTGCTATTTTGCAGGCCGACCCGACACGCTCCGCCGAGGTTGAATATTATCTGCAACAAGTCCGCACCATTTTCCAACGGGTCCAACAGACCATCGATTGGTCAAGCGTCTATCGGAATCGGTTGTCGGTTTATCTGAGCGCCTGGACGCTGTTAGCTGTCATTGTCCTGGTTGCCACCTATCTTTATCCGGCCCAGATTGAAAATGCGCTGACCCTTTACGCTGGGCTCGTGTCCGGAAGTCTTGCTATTCAACAAGCCGTTATTGGAACAGCTAGTCTGATGGCAGGTGCACTGGGCGGGGCGATAGGGATCTTCTTTAGCCTCCATTATCAAAGTCGCATCGCTCATGGGTTTGTTGACCGCA
>CAZMRA010000173.1:1537-10833 GCA_964568485.1 uncultured Caldilineaceae bacterium
GGCTGCGGGGATTGATCTTGCCAGTGATTGGTGCTGTGGTTGGTTTTGGCCTGGCCTTGGTCATAAACGTAGCCTATTACTTCTTGGGTATGAATCCGATCCAGAGCTTGTTGTTGAGCGTGATTCCGGTGTTCTTGGCCTTTGGCTTTGGCATTAGCCAAGAGCTGCTTTACGGTACACGTGATTGACCTGTGCGGTCTCCCTATTACCCCTATGCGCTTCGTCGAACTGATTGTTAATATCCCGATCCGTCGCAGCTTTGCTCCGCAACATGAAGCTTTACCCCCTGTGGAGCTGGCTGACGGCGGAGAAGAAGTTGCGAATACTCCATCGTTACAGACTTATCACTATCATCTCCCGGCGGACTTAGAGGGACAGGTGCAGCCTGGCCATTTGGTCTGGGCCCCATTTGGTCGCCAAACGGTGCAGGGGATCGTGATTCGTCTGTCTGATCATGCCCCGGTAGCGACGCGGCCCATTGAGCGTTTGGCTCGTCCAGAGCCGGTTTTGACGTCTACCCAACTGGCGCTGGCGGCTTGGTTAGCCGATTATTATGTGGCTCCGTTCTCAGAAGCGATCAAGCTCTTTTTGCCGCCTGGTCTGTTAATAAAAGAGGGTGGTGAAGGCGTACGCGCTAAACGCGAGCTCCAAGTAGAATCGGTGGAGTCTGCGCCTGATTCAGCGGCTGCAACTGAGGCCCAGCAAGTCGTGCTGCGGCGTAGCCCCAAGTATGGCGCGATTCTTGATGCATTACGAGCTGCCGGGCGTCCCCTCTGGAGGAGCGAATTGTATGCCCAAGTGCCTAACGCAGATCTAGCTGCCTTGCGCAAGTTGCAGCAGATTGGGCTAGTGCAACTCACCGAGCGCGTGCGTCTGCGCGATCCACTAGCTGGACAAATCTATCCTTATGCCAAACCTCCTACATTGACTTCTGAGCAAGCCCAAGTTTGGCAGACCATCCGCAATGCAAGCTTTTGGTCCGCCTTTCAGTCCGCGCACAATGGCTTAGACGCCATGCCGACTGCCAGCGGGGCCGCGGCTAAATTTTTGCTTCACGGTGTGACCGGTAGTGGGAAGACGGAGATTTATCTCCGTACCATCGAGCAGACACTGGCGCTGGGCCGTCAAGCGATTGTCTTGGTGCCAGAAATTGCTCTCACGCCGCAGACGGTTGCCCGCTTTGCCGGTCGCTTTCCGGGCCGCGTCACGGTGATCCACTCGGCACTGAGTCGCGGGGAGCGCTATGATGTATGGCGGATGATCCGCGCTGGCGAGGCAGATGTGGTGGTTGGCCCACGCAGCGCGCTCTTTGCCCCACTGCCGCGGCTGGGACTGATCATCTTGGATGAGGAGCATGAAGCTTCGTATAAACAAGATTCAGAAGAATGGGGCAGCTTCACCGTATTTTATGATGCGCGCACCACGGCTAGCCGATTGGCCGAACTGACGGGTAGCATCTTGCTCTTCGGAAGTGCTACGCCCAGCTTGGAACGGTATCAAGCAGCGTTAAGTGAAGAACTGAGTCTGCTGACGATGCCCCGCCGTGTGATTGGTCATCGCCCCGCCATGGCCGCGGGGGAGCCTGCAGAAACAGTTTATGCAGAATTGCCACCAGTTGAGGTGGTGGATATGCGGCAAGAGCTACGGGCTGGAAATCGGGCAATGCTTAGTCGCAGCCTACAAGCTGAATTGCATGCCACACTTGACGCCGGAGAACAGGCAATCTTTTTCCTCAATCGGCGGGGTACCAATACCTTTGTGCTCTGCCGCGAGTGTGGGCATGTCCAATCCTGTTCGCGCTGCGAAATCCCGCTGACTTTCCACGAAACAGCCAATATTTTGGTCTGCCACCGTTGTAATCGGCGCTATCCAATTCCTACGGTCTGCCCCAATTGCCAAAGTAAACGGATCAAATATTTCGGCGCGGGAACGCAACGGGTCGAAGAATATATCCAACAGATTGCTCCCCGGGCGCGCCTATTGCGGTGGGATGCTGACACCACAAGTGGTAAAGGTAGTCACGATGCGATCCTGAAGCGTTTTGCCGCCCACGAAGCAGATGTCTTGGTGGGTACCCAAATGATCGCCAAGGGGTTGGATCTGCCAATGGTCACGTTGGTGGGGGTGGTAGCTGCGGATGTGGGGTTGTTCCTGCCTGATTTTCGCAGCGCAGAGCGTACCTTTCAGCTGTTGACGCAAGTTGCAGGCCGGGCCGGCCGGAGCGCCCGCGGGGGGCGGGTGGTGATCCAAAGTTATCGACCGGAACATTATGCCATTCAAGCCGCTGCCCAACACGATTATCAGGCCTTTTACCAGCGCGAGATGGCCTTCCGCCAAGAACATGGCTACCCGCCCGTCCGGCGGATGGCTCGCTTGGTTTATTGGGACAAGAAATTCGACAAGGCCCAAAGTGCTGCCGAAACCATGGCAGCTGTCTTGCGCTATCGAGTGGAGACCCTCGGCTTGGCCGGTGATGCCGTGTCGATCTTGGGACCTGCACCTGCTTTCTTCGCCCGGCAACGTGGCTATTATCGCTGGCAATTGTTGATCCGGGCGCCTGATCCGACAGCTGTCTTGCGCGGCTTAGAGATCCCGTTTGGTTGGCGTGTCGACATCGACCCGATGTCGATCTTGTAAAAGTCCTCTTTATCCCTAACTGTTGCAACTGCCCATGACAGGGGAGCAAGCATCAACCGAGCTTGAAGACCAAGTGTGGATGTTCTGCAACTTACTCAGATTGAGTAAGGGTTGCTCTGCCGCACTGGACGATCTATAATAGATGTATGAATTCTGAAGAAAGTGCCGCATCTCCAGCCCGTTTACCGGTTGCCTTAGACGGGTCTACAACTGACGCTATTCATTGGCTTAGCTTGAAAGAGGCCAGTGAATTTCTTGGCGTCCACTTTACGACCTTGCGTTCCTGGGCTGATGATGGAGCAATCCGCGTCTTTCGGACGCCAGGTGGGCATCGCCGTTTTAGCTTGAGCGATCTGCGGCGTTTTTTGGAAGAACGCGCAAACCATAGCCGGTTACAAAATGAGACTGCGCTGATCGAAACTGCGGTGGGGTTAGTGCAAAAAGAGCTGCAAAGCTACTCTGCTGAGGAGACCAACTGGCACTATCCCCTTGATGAATCTGCCAACGATTCTCGTCGGCAGCGAGGCCGCCAATTGTTTGCACTGGCCATCGCCTATGTGCTCAAGCCCAGCCAACGGGGCCGACTTTTAGAGGAAGGGCGACGATTGGGCTATGAATATGGGCGAGAAGCGCAGGCCAGCAAGGTTCGCTTGCCAGCCACCGGGCGGGCTGTCCGGTTTTTTCGTACACAACTGGTGCAAGCTGTGCAGGTGCATACTGCCTACCATACAGAGGCAATGGATGCTGAAGATGTGCGTATCCAAAGCCTGATCGACCAGTTTTTGGACGAAGTCCTATACGCAGTCTTGGATGGCTATGAGGCTGGCGTCCGCGAGACGAATGAGCGCTCTGCTCAATCAATTGATGCAGGCCAGTCCTAAAAAGTCAGAAAATCACTCCTGCCTGTTGAAACACCCTTACTCCCTTTTCATAGATACCCTGTTCATCAAGAGCTAGTAGAAGCCCACTCAAATTCCTTGTGCCTGTCGCTGAAGTGAATAAAACATAGCTATTCCCAATAGGTAGTCGCGGTAGGGGTAAGAACAAATTGTTTTCTGGCTTTATAGCAGGTTGCATAAACTGAATGGGCTTGGTATAATCGTGTTTCCTCAGTAAATTTGCACCAAGCCAATCTGTGAAATTGTGGTTGCTGAGTATCCAACACAGCGTCTCTAACTGCTGTAGAATGTGTTGGCTTTACTCCAAGCAAGTGTTGTAGCCTGTCTGAAGACGAAACTCTAAGCTTCCCAATGATCTCTGAGATACGTTTTCAGCTTAATGCCCTGGCCCTGCCTGATTTCTGTTCTGCGCGCAAGAAAACTAGTCCTACAGAACGATCTTGCAGGGCCTAAGTAGGCTGGATCGCTTGTATTCACCATTTTTTTGACGTTTGTAGTTCACTTGGGGTGGTTGTATAATCTGGTCGAGGTATATCCGCATTGCGGGCCCAAAACCAAATTGTTAATTAGCTTTTCCGAATAAATCAGTTGACACACACACAAAGGGAGGATTCTATGCTTCACCGAAAGACCTGGGCGCTCTCACTCGTGCTCGTGTTGCTGGTGGCGAGCTTAACCGGCTGCGCAGCCGGGGGCAGCCAAGCGGCGTGGCCCGAGCGCGAAATCACCATTAGTGTAGATGATGCGTTGGCTGCTCAGGATGCTGGTATGACTGGGCTCCTGGCTGGCAACGTAGAGTGGACAGAAAATCAATTCAGCAGCTTTTTGACCGTTCTGCTTCAGCAGAATGTGGGTTCGAATTTCCCGATCCAGGAGATCGAAACCTATTTCGAGCCAGAGGGGCAGATCTTTATCCGCATTAATTTGCTCGATGATGTGCTGCTAGGTGCTGACACGATTGAAGCGGTTGGCAGCATTACCGTTGCGAATCAGCATATCGCAATCGACCTGGAAGAAGCTTCGGCTAATGGCTTCACCGTCTCCGGTCCGATTCTCGACGCCATCACCTCGCAGATTAACGCTGCGTTGGCCGATCCGAGCATGGGGACCGCCGTGGAAGTAACCACCGGCGAAGGTACCCTGACCGTTAGCGTAGGCATGTAATTCAAGCTCTTCGTCTGTTGTAAAATAAAAATTAAGAAAAGTCCGAGAACGAGAGCTCTCGGACTTTTTGTGCCATTAAACGCTTTATTCGCACGTTAAGACGAATTTTTCCCATAATTGACCATAAAAGTTTGACGATCATGATAGGGATGTGTTACACTTACCATTCGTGGGCTAAATCTGCTTGACGGATGAGTGGCTTTGGCCTATCCGGTCATAGTGGCCCCAGGTTATGCTTATATCACTCGGGTGTAATGCCGGAGTTGAGCTATATTTCTTTGGTGGCTTATTTCGAGCTAGGCCCTGAGGCCAGCGAATGAAGTTGCAAACACCAAATGGTGTTGTTTTCATTGCAATCGACATAATTGCAGTAGACGCAATAGCAATAGATTATTGAATCGTCTCGTTGATCCAGTGTTAATCATCGTGGGTTGTTGAGAATCACCTGTTTGGATGACTTCAGCCCGGGTTCCCTCATTCAGGGGCCTAAGAAGGAGGATTTGTTTGCCTACAATTAATCAATTGGTTCGCAAGGGCCGCAAGACAATCACTAAGAAAGAAAAAGCACCAGCGCTGCGCTTTACCCGCAATACGCTGACTGGCAAGCTGAGCCGCATTCAGAAGGGAAATCCCTTCAAGCGAGGTGTCTGCTCGAACGTCCGTACAACCACACCTAAGAAGCCCAATTCGGCTTTACGCAAAATTGCCCGTGTGCGCTTGACCAACAATATGGAAATCACCGCTTATATTCCGGGTGAGGGCCATAATCTCCAGGAGCACAGTGTGGTGTTGGTCCGGGGTGGTCGCGTGCGGGATCTGCCCGGTGTGCGCTATCACATTATTCGCGGTGCATTGGACAGCCAAGGGGTTGACAAGCGGAAACGTGGTCGCAGCAAGTATGGGGCCAAGCGACCTAAGAGCTAAGCTTTGTAGCCGTTTCAGCGAAACCAATTTGGTTTGGTTGTTTGAGCATGGGTTGACGAGCAGTTGCTGTCCTGCGGCGGGATAATTCGAGCAGGCCAGTAGTGAGAGATAAACGGAGAGAGTTTTTGATATGCGTAGAAATCGTGCAGAACATCGCTCGGTAACACCCGATCCTCGCTATCACAGTGAAACGGTGGCGCGCTTTGTTAATAGCGTAATGGAGCGGGGCAAAAAGAGCTTGGCTACCCGTGTGGTCTACGGTGCGTTTGACCTCATTCAAGAGCGGCTCAATCGCCCTGCCATCGAGGTGTTTGAGGAAGCCCTTAAGAACGCGACACCCTTGGTTGAAGTAAAGCCTCGTCGAGTGGGTGGTGCAACCTATCAGATCCCTGTTGAGATTGGTAGCACTCGGCGAACCGCACTGGCGATGCGTTGGTTGATTGAGAGTGCTACAAAACGCAGTGGCCGTGATATGGCTGCCCGTCTCGCTAGCGAATTGATGGATGCTGCTCGCAACGAAGGTGGAGCCATCAAGAAGCGAGAAGATACTCACAGGATGGCTGAAGCCAATCAGGCTTTTGCTCACTTCCGCTACTAATTTGCGGTTGTGCGAGAATAGCCAATCGCACGCTGTGGGCATCTAACATTGGTTATTCTTAGGTAAAGCGCATTTTGCTTGCTGTTTGTCCCGTGTACGCTTTGGTAGCGTATCATCCGAGCGATTTTGCGACAAACAGTAGCGATAGTGAGTTAGGCGCGGCGCCTCGCCACAAGAAGTCTGCACCCGGTTAGCTTGTCGCTACTTGGTGACAGAGGCAATTGTGGGATTAGGGCGCCGTTTCTTTTGTTGAAAAACAAGCGTTCAGAAGTTATTTTTGTTGCCCTGAATGATAGTTCATTGAGGGTAAAATAACTTGCGATTTGGCTGAGATAAAACGATCCGGTTTTGAAGGGGATCATGTAGTTCTATCCTGAGTGGTATGCCAATCTGGATGAGTAAGTTCAATTCAGGTACGCAAGCACTTTTAGGATAGATTCTTAGCAGCATAAGTCATACTCGTCACAACGGTGGCGAGACTAGGGTCAAGCAGAGCTCGTAGAATATCAGTTCGTGACTGATGTGCTCCGGGCTTGCGAAATATCAGTTTGAAAGTTGTGATAGGTGACGCTTATGAGCCTCGAATTCCCGATTGAACGGGTCCGTAATATCGGCATTATTGCCCATATTGATGCAGGAAAAACGACAACAACCGAGCGTATTCTCTTCTATTCGGGGCGCATCCACCGGATGGGCGAGGTACATGAGGGTACGGCTGTGACCGACTGGATGGCGCAAGAGCGTGAGCGTGGTATTACCATCACCTCGGCTGCAATTACCACCAGCTGGAAGGATCAGCTGACCGGCGAAGAATGTCAGATCAACTTGATCGATACCCCCGGCCATATTGACTTCACTGCCGAAGTGCAACGCAGCTTGCGGGTACTTGACGGCGGTGTGGTTGTCTTTGATGGGGTGGCGGGTGTTGAGCCACAATCCGAGACTGTTTGGCGGCAAGCTGACCGGTATGGCGTTCCGCGTATCTGTTTTGTGAATAAGATGGATCGTGTTGGTGCAAGCTTCGAACGCACCCTCGAAATGATTGTCAGCCGCTTGGGTGCCAATCCATTGCCGATTCAGTTGCCGATTGGTCGCGAGGATAAATATCGCGGCTCGATCGATCTCTTCTCAATGAAGGCGTTTATCTTCACGGATGAGTTAGGGGCGAAACCCGAAATCACAGAGATCCCTGAGGAATTGCGAGAAGCGGCTGAAGCTGCCCGTGTTCAGTTGATCGAGCGGATTGCCGAAACCGATGATGAATTAACGCTCAAGTTCTTGGAAGGCGAAGAGATCTCCAACGAGGAGCTGTATGTGGCGCTGCGAGCTGCAGTGATCTCTAACAAGATTGTGCCAGTTTTGTGTGGCACATCATTGCGCAACAAGGGGATTCAGCTACTGTTAGACGCCATTGTGCGCTATCTGCCTAGCCCGAAGGATATCCCCGCTGTCCAAGGTACAGACCCGCATTCTGGTGAAGAGCTGGTGCGCCATCCCTCCAAGGATGAACCATTCTCCGCCTTGGTCTTTAAAATTATGACCGATCCCTTTATTGGTCGCTTGGCATATGTGCGTGTCTATTCGGGCAAGCTTGAAAGCGGGATGACGGTTTATAATGTCAACCGTAGTCGACGTGAGCGCATCGGCCGTTTGGTCCAGATGTATGCTGATAAGCGCGAAGAGATCGACACCTGCGAAGCAGGTAGTATTGCGGCCATTGTCGGTTTGAAACAGACTTTTACCGGCGAGACCTTGGCTGATCAAGATCAGCCGATCTTGTTGGAGACGATCGAATTCCCCGAACCCGTGATTAAAGTGGCTGTTGAGCCTAAATCCAAGGGTGAGCAGGAGAAGTTGGTTGAAGCTTTGCAGAAGTTGGCTGAAGAGGATCCCACCTTCCAGGTCAATTACGACGACCAAACCGGGCAGACGGTTATTGCCGGTATGGGCGAGCTTCACCTAGAGATTATTGTGGATCGCCTGAAGCGGGAATTCCGCGTACAGTGCAATGTAGGGCGCCCACAAGTTGCGTATCGCGAGACGATTTCTCGCCCTGTGCGCATTGAAGGCCGCTTTGTCCGCCAATCCGGTGGTCGCGGTCAATATGGGCATGTCGTCTTGGAACTTGAGCCCAATGCTGCGGGACAAGGATTCCTTTTTGAGAATAAGATCGTCGGTGGTGTAGTGCCGCGCGAATACATCCCGGCTGTTGAGAAGGGTATCGTCGAGGCCATGCAGAATGGCGTGCTCGCGGGCTACCCAGTCGTCGATGTCAAGGTTGCCCTGGTTGATGGTAGCTACCACGACGTGGACTCGAGCGAAATGGCCTTCAAAATTGCCGGTAGCATGGCTTTCAAAGATGGTTGCCAGCGGGCCAATCCGATTCTGCTTGAGCCGATGATGAGTGTTGAAGCTGTAGTGCCAGAGGAGTATGTTGGTGATACAGTCGGTGACATTTCAAGCCGCCGCGGTAGCATCGAAGGTATGGAAGCCCGTGCTGGTGGTATCCAAGCGGTGAAAGCGTTGGTTCCGCTAAGCGAAATGTTTGGTTATGCCACTGACCTCCGCTCGATGACCAGCGGCCGTGGCACATTCACCATGCAATTCAACTCTTATATGCCAGTGAACCAGGCGATCGCTGAAAAGATCTTAAAGGGTCAGGCGTAATAAGTCCGAGGTTTGGGTGCTCTTCGGCGCAATCCTCCTGATTGCGTCGAAGAGCACCCAAAAGTCTGTTACAGACGACATAAGATTTGCCTCCAGCCCTACACCTGAGATATACTACGCAAGTTATCTCTGCCAATAGGGCTGGGTTATTAGTTGAATAAATAATAGAACATTGCACCGCCGGATAGATCTCGGCGGTGCAATGTTGCCGACAGTAGTACTTGTTTTACAAGCTGTTCGCACTGTGGGCCCGGTTGGGGTGAGCAAATTTGTTGCTACCGAATTGGCTGCTTACAGCAGGGAAAAGAAAGTTTCGTTACAACAAAATTTGTGGCGATAGAGTTGACAAAATAGGAGATTAGGCAATGGCAAAGGCGGTATTCGAGCGGAACAAGCCGCACGTGAAT
>CAZMRA010000174.1:0-10833 GCA_964568485.1 uncultured Caldilineaceae bacterium
ACCAGCGTTGCCATCGCTCGGCAATGCTTGGCCATCCGCTTGAGAATAGACCACGAGCGCGACTTGATAGATGCCGGGCTTGCTGGCGGCTGGTATCGCCAAAGCCAAAGGTTGGTGATAATGCTGCTGCACTTGCCATTGGTCGGTCGAGGGCAGGAAGGGGCCATCAGCCTGGGCGGTAAGCACGCCTTCGCTGTCGTAGAGGCGCAGGCTTAGCGCAAGCGGCGGTAAAGGAGATTCAGCCAGGAGCTGCCAGTTGCTGGTCAGATAGAGTTGCTCGCCGGCCTGCACCGTGCTCGGCAGGTCAATGGTCTGTAACGACAGTTGTTCGGCGAAAGTTACCACTGGCGGAGTAGTGGGTGGCACTTCCGCAGCAGTGAGCACTTCGTATAGCTCTAGTTGTAAATAATCGCGCCCGGCGAAATAAAGGCTGTTTCTTCGTGTAGTTTTGTCCTCAAGCCAAGCTCGGATTACACCGGTGGGGTCGCTGACGGTGTCATATTGGCGATAATGCCAGATGCGCTTGGTTTGACTGGCTAACTGGTTGAGCGCTGCGATGGTATCGGCTTGGCTGATGGCAAAAAAGTCGCTATTGGGATCACCCCAGCCCAAATTGGCCGGACCATCCACACTGCCGCTGCGGATGATCTGCGGCGTATCGGGCGAGAAATCTGCCGGAGCACCCAGCCGAAGGGGGGGATTCAAGGTCGGCGGCAGGGCTGCCAGCGGATCGCTCAATTCATTTGGCCAATAGAGTTGCACTGCCGGGTAGATCCACCCCGCGTTGACCAGGATCAGATCGCCAGGCCGCCACTGCTCGGCTAGGAGCGCCACCGCTTGGCGATGATCATCTGCCCGATGAAGAGGATCATACCAAAAGCTCTGGAGGCTCGCTGTGCTACTTACGCCGACGCCCAGTAAGGCGAGTAGGGCCAAGCGTGGCTGGTGCTGCCCCAGTTTCGCCAACACCAGCGCGCAGAGCAAGAGAAAGAGCGGCGCATAGGTGAACAAGTAGCGCACATGGTAGAGCGGCGTCACCAGCAGCGAGAGCAGAAAGATCAGCGTACTCGGCAGCCCAACATAGGTCAGACTGATCAGCACTGCATTGCGCTCGCTGCGCTGGCGGGCATATGCGATCCCGACCAGCATGATCCCCAGGCTGAGGATCGCCCACGGCCAGACGATGCCACCGGGTGCGCTTTGCCCAATCACCAAGGCCGCTAATCCTTCACTGAGGCTCGCGAGAAAATCCTGCCACGTGAGCCAAGCAGTGCGCCACACCGGTACCGGCGGATCGGTCGCTTGCCGCCAGAAGATCGGCAGCCAGGGAGCCCAGAGCAGGAGTGCCCCCACCTGCGCACCAATCCAGCTGAGCCAATGCCGTTGCGGCTGCTTCCAGAGTAAATAGAGCCCCAGCACAAAGAGTGTCGCCCAGAGAAAGAGAAAATAATAGAGCGTATATATGCCCAGCGCCACGCTCACAGTATAGAGTGCATACCAACGACGCTGAGTAGGCCGGTCAGCCAGCTGCAGTAGCGCCCAGAGGGCGAGCAGCCCCCAGCACGCGCCGAAGGTATACATGCGCACTTCTTGGCTGTACCAAAGCTGGTAGGGATGGATGGCCGCCAGCCACAGAGCGAGCAGGCCCACCAGCGCTGAATGGAGACGCTTGCTCAAGGCGTAGAGCAGCACGAGGATCAACATCCCAAAAAAGAGGCTCGGCCAGGCAAATAAAAATTCTAGCCCATGATTCAGCGTAGGGGTCGTCAGCCGCTGCCAACTATGCAGCAGTATATAATACGCGGGCGGATGGATGTCCCCGGCAGTATGGGCGAGCAGCGCGGGCAGTGAGTGCCTGGCTAACAAGGCACTCACGGTTTCGTCATACCAAAGCGATTCGCCCCCTAGGTGAAAAAGGCGCAGGGCAAACCCAACCAGCACCCCCACAAGGGCGAGCGGGCGAAACCATCGGTAGGCTGTTGAACCGCTGTCGATCATGGGTAAGATGCTATCATCTCTTGCCATCCACGACAAGAGACAAAGGGCAATGGAGAATGGCTGGCGGTAGCCCGGCGCCCAGCGACGCGCTACCATCCCCCGTACACTTGGCAACAAGTGGCTGCTTGGATACAATAAGCGCCTGATTTGAAGGCAAGCTGTTGGCGGCCTAGGTTGGCCGAGCCTCAGCTGATACTATCCCCCTCGTTCACTGTGCTTGCAAAGCCAGTACAGAGGAAGTTTTCTTATGTCTGCGCTCGCCGAAAAAACATCGCAAGCCCTGTTCCTTGACCCAGTACGCCGCCCCATTGTCATACGAGTGGGCGTGGGGTGCTTGGTCGCGGTTCTGCTCTGGGCAGGGTGGGTCTTGAGCGCACGTGTGATTACAGTCACCGTTGACGGCGTCACCGAGTCGCTGCGCACCCATCGTCAAACCGTTGGCGATCTGCTGTTGGATCTCGGATTGGAGCCCCAGCCTCTAGATCGCATTGAACCGCCGCTAGAGACGCCCATTCGGGACGGCCTGCAATTGACCATCCAACGGGCTCGCCCTTTCCGTATTCTGACCGATGGCCGCGAAATCCCCATTGCGAGTTGGGGCACCACCGCGCGGGAAGTCTTGGCCGATGCCGGGTTGACGATCGACCCATATGATCGGATCTTGATTGGTGACCAGGAGATTGGGCCGGCCGATCCTCTGCCGCCACCGCAGACCAGCTTGGCCCCGTTGACCTATGATCATGGCTTTGGCTGGCGGCGGATCGTGGCAGAACCACGCTTGTTGCGCGTGCAGCGGGCCATTCCCATCACGGTGGATGATGGCAGCCTGCCTTTTACCATCCGCACCACGGCTGAGACCGTGGGGGAGGCGCTGCGCGAGGCTGAAATCACCCTCTACTTGGGGGACCGGGTGCAGCCGAGCATGGGGAGTCAACTATCGGCAGGGCTGCGAGTCTTTATCGAACGCAGCACGCCCGTCAGTTTACAGGTGGATGGGCGCTCATTCCGCACACGCACTCGTGGCCGTACCGTGGCCGACGCCTTGGCCGAATTGAAGATCGGGATTGCGGGGGCCGATCGCGTCTTCCCCCCCCTAGAGTCCCCTTTGAGCGATCATATGCAGATCGAGATCACACGGGTGCGGGAAGAGATTGTGATCACCGAGGAGATCATTCCCTTCGAATCAGTCTTTGAACCGGACCCCAATCTGCCAATCGATACGCAACAAGTGGTCAATCCTGGCGCTCCCGGGATCAACCGCCAACGCTTCCGCGTCCGCTATGAAAATGGCGAGGAAGTGGCGCGTACCCGCGAAGATTCGTGGGTCGCGCAAGAAGCCACCCGCCGCGTCGTTGCCTACGGCCAGCGGATCGACCCGCAGACAGCAGTCATGCCCGATGGGACGCAGATCACCTATTGGCGCAAGTTCCGCGCCTATGCTTCCAGTTATAGCGCGGCGACCGCTGGTGTGTCGCGCAGCAGTCCTACCTATGGTCGCACCTATACGGGCGAGGTCATGCGCAATGGCATCGTCGCTGTCGATCCGCGTGTGATCCCGCTCCGTAGCCAATTGTACGTGCCAGGGTATGGCATTGGTGACGCCTTGGATACAGGTTCGGGGGTGCTCGGGCGCCATGTGGATCTAGGTTATGCTGATGAAGATTTGGTCTTATGGACGCGCTGGGTAGATGTCTATTTACTCTGGCCGCCGCCACCGAGCCACCAGATTACCTGGGTGCTCCCTAATTATCCACGGGAATAGCCGCCCAGCTTATGAGCGTTCGCCTGATCGACTGGATATCCGCCGCGCTGATCATCGGTTTTGTATTGGTCGCTGGCAGTTATAGCGTGGTGAATCCACTCTTCGAAGCGCCCGACGAAGTTTGGCATTATGAATATGTGCGCTGGCTGGTTGAAGGGCACGGCTTGCCCAGCCCCGAAGATGTGGGTCACGCTCCCTGGCACCAGGAGGGGAGCCAGCCGCCACTCTATTACTGGCTGGGCTCGCTTTTAACTGCTGGCATTTCCACCGATAACGCCCCGCTGGTGATCCGCTACAATCCGCATGCCGCGGTGGGGCAGGCGACCGCGTTTGGCAACAAAAATATGATGGCGCATAGCGCGGCCGAGGCTTGGCCCTGGCAAGGTGTGGTCTTGGCAGCTCATCTGTTGCGCTTTTTTTCGATCGCTCTAGGTGCTGTGACCCTCTTTGCGGTGCTGCGCACGGCTCGCTTGCTCTTTCCTGAGCGCCCGGCGCTGATTCCGCTGGCTGGCTTATGGGTAGCCGCCAATCCACAATTCCTCTTCCTGAGTGCCGCGATCAGCAACGATAATCTCGTCACCACCTGCTGCGCCTTGGGACTTTGGCTGTTGGTGCAGTTGATTGTCCAGGAGCGGGCGCCCACGCGCTGGCAGTTAACCGGCTTAGGCTTGCTGCTGGGGCTGGCCGCGTTGAGTAAAGTCAGCGGCTTGGCCCTAACCGGGCTCGCCGGTTTGACGCTCCTCAGCTTGGCCTGGCGTAAGCGGGCTTGGCGTCGCCTGGTTGGACAGCTGCTATTGGTTGGCGTGGTGGCCGGCGCTGTGGCAGGGTGGTGGTATGCCCGTAACTGGCTGCTCTATGGCGATCCGCTCGGGCTGACCGTCATGTTTGCCGTGTTGCCCGGCCGGGACGAGGTGCTCACCTGGGTCGAGCTGTTGGCGCTGCTGCCGGGGGTCTGGCGTTCGTTTTGGGGGGTCTTTGGCTGGTTTAATGTGCTCGCCCCGGAGTGGATTTATACATTCTATACCGCCCTTGCTGGGATTGGCTTGGCTGGCGGCTTGTTTGGCTTGGTGCGGGCGCGCCGGTTGCCAGCCCGCCAAGGAATGGGCCTGCTACTCCTGCTGATCTGGTTGCTGGTGCTGATTGGTCTGGTGCTGCGCTGGGCACAGATCAGCTATCCGCAAGGGCGCTTGCTCTTCCCGGCTGTTAGCAGCGTGGCACTCCTGTTGACCTTTGGCTGGGCTCAGTGGATTCCGCCGCGCTGGCAAGCGGGCCTGACGACCGTGCTGGCGGTGGGGCTGTTACCCCTGGCCCTGATCGCGCCTTGGGCTTGGATTGCACCAGTGTATCAGCCACCGTCCACCCTGCCGGCGTCGCCTACCTCTGAACTCCTTGCCAGCTTTGGCGAGCAGATCCAGTTGCTGGAGGCTTCCTGGACGGCGGATACCCTACACCCCGGCGACGAAGTCACCTTCGCCTTCGACTGGCAGACGAGTGTGCCACTCACGACAAACTATAGTGTCTTTGTTCACCTAGTCGATGAGCTTGAGATCGTCCAAGCCCAGCGGGACAGTTATCCCGCGGCTGGGGCCTGGCCGACGAGCAACTGGCCGCTGGGACAGCGTATCCGCGACCAGCACCGTTTAGTGTTGCCGCAACGTTTACCCACGCCGATGCGTCTACGGATCGATGTAGGGCTGTATGACTTTGCGACGGGACAGCGGCTCTTGAACGTCGACGGGCAGCTGGCAGACACGCTGGGCTATTTAACAGTGACTCCAGCTGAAGATGAGCCACCGCCGGTAGCCATCAATTTTGGGGATCAGCTGGCGCTGGTCGATTATGAGTTTGACCGTCGTTTGCTCGCACCCAGCGAAAGCTTGACAGTCACCTTGACCTGGGAAGCGCTGCGCAAACCGGCCCTTGATTATGTGGTGTTTGTCCATTTAGTCCTCCCGCCGGATGCGGTCTGGGCCCAGCGCGATGCCATGCCGCTGGACGGGACGCTGCCGACTTCGACTTGGCAGGTGGGCCAGCGTGTGGTGGATCGCTATACATTGACCGTGCCGCCAGAGGCACCGTTAGGGCTCTATACCATTCAGATTGGCATCTACGATCCGGACACGGGTGAGCGCTTGAAGGTCAACTTGGAGGATGCGGGCGTCCCGCTGGGGCAAGTGCGCGTCGCTGAGCATTGATGCGCGCTTCTCATTTGGCAACAACGGGGTTCAAATATGTGACCGAGAATCGTCTGGTGCAAAGGTTGGCACTGACGCTGTAACTACCGAACGCTCTTTGAAGCGGTCAAGAGTTTGACGGGAATTTTAGGATTGCTTAATCTACTGTTCATGCCACGTCGTTTCGTTTATTCGCTCTTATTTGTGATCTTGCTAAGCGGTCTAACGCTCCGCGTTTGGGACGTTAATTTTGACCGCGGCATGCTCAGCCATCCTGATGAACGTAGCACTGCCTGTACCTATGCGCCCTCGATGCGCCTCCCCAGCAGTTGGGACGAATTTTGGGATCCGCAGCGCAGCCCCCTCAACCCATTGTGGAATCTCGAACGGCAAGAGCGACGCAGCTACACCTACGGCCATTTTCCACTTTACTTAGGTGTGGCACTGGGCGAAACGTTTCATGTGTTGGCCCCGCTCGCCGAGCGTCTAGGCTTCCCTGATCCTTGGCTTGACATTATGGCACGCGCCAACCAAGGGTGTGATGCCATTGCCGTGACTGGCCGCTTGTTGATCGCCAGTCTCGACACCTTGACGATTCTCCTGCTCTATCTATTGACCCGCCGCATTTATAACCGTGCTGCCGGCTTGTTAGCAGCTGCCTTTTACGCCTTTACTGCGCAAGCGGTCCAATTGAGCCACTTTTTCACCATGGACCCGGCGAGTACGACCTTTACCGTATTGGCCGTGCTGGGTGCGGTGCAGATGGTGCAAGATCGCAACTGGCGGGCGGTCGTGGTGGCGGGTGTTGGCGCTGGCTTGGCGATGGCTGGGAAATTCAGTGCCTTGCCGATTTTAGCGGCGCCAGTGGTCGCAGCAATTTTACTCGGTTGGGATGCACAACGTCGTGGCCGCGCAGAAGGTTATGGGGCACCTGCGCGCGAACAATTGGTGGCGTTGCTCGGCGCTCCCGTTGCGCTGCTGCTCGCTGGCGTCACGTTCTTTATCACCAGTCCCTATGCGGTGCTCGACTGGGAAAATTTTGCCCAAGCTACCTTGATTGAACAAGGTGCGATGGTGCGCGGGGTGGCCGATTGGCCCTTTACTCGTCAATATCGCAATACCACCCCCTATCTCTACTTTATCGAGCAGCAGGTACGTTGGGGATTGGGCTGGCCGCTCGGGTTGGTGGCCCTGGCAGGGACCGCATACGCCGTCAGCCACCTGATTGCCGGCCTGATCCGCTTTGTGGTTGGCTGGTTTCGCCTGCAATGGAGCGAGCAAGCGCCGCCCCCGCTGGGCAGTGAACGTTTGGCCTTGATTGTGGTTTGGAGTTGGGTGGTGCCCTATTTCGGCATCACTGGCGCGTTCCTGGCCAAGTTTAATCGCTACATGAGCCCGGTGTTGCCCTTTGTGATGGTCTTTGCGGCTGGGCTAATCTGGCGGTTGTGGACGTGGCAACAAGCCCGCGCAACCAACGAACCACACGAGCTGGAGGAATCACCCAGCCCGGTTCGTCGTTGGGATGGCCCGCGCATCTTGGCCGTGACAGTGGCCAGTGTTGGGTTGCTCGGCGGGCTCTTTTGGTCGGCGGCCTATGTCAACGGTGTTTACAACCGTGAGCACCCGTGGAGTCAAGCCGCACGCTGGCTTTATCAGAATGCCCCGCAGGGTTCGGTCGTGCTATCTGAACAGTGGGACGATCCGCCGCCGTATACGGTACCTGGTGAGCCGGATCTCAACATGGGAGCAGCGGGCCTCAACCGGATCGATTGGGGGCCCTACGAAGAAGATACTGCCGAGAAGTATGAGATCCTCAAGGCCAAGCTGCGCGAGGCGGATTTCGTTTGGTATAGCTCAAAACGCATCTACGACAGTGTGGATGAGCTGCCCGAACGCTACCCGATGACCATTCGCTATTATGAAGCCATGTGGTTCGGGGAATTGGGCTTCGAGCTGGCGTACGAGGTGACGACGCCGCCCCGCCTCTTTGGCATTGAGTTTGAAGATCGCACCGCTGATGAAAGCTGGAGCCTCTACGATCATCCGCAGGTGACGGTCTTCCGCAAGGTGCGGGACCTGAGCGACGCCGAGTTTGATGCTGTGCTGGGCGGCACTTGGGTCGGGGCGCTCCCTTACTATCGAGGGGCCGATTCACCCCTCAGCCCATTCTTGAACTTGTTGGGGTTGGGCAGCCGGCCGGAAAGTCAAGGACGGGGGTTGATCAGTCGCGTGGTCGGCTTGTTGACCGGCGAGACGCGTGAAGAGCCCGATCCTAGCGAGCGGACCAGTCTGTGGTTGGATCGCCCGCTGGCCGAATTGCCGGTTGTGGATAACTATCGCTGGAATGCGTGGGCCAGCACAAACGAAGTAGTGGGAATTGTGTGGTGGTGGCTGGTGCTGGCGCTGTTGGGGCTGGCCGCCTGGCCGATCTTCTTTCCGCTCTTCCGTCCATTGCGGGATCGTGGCTATCTCTTTAGCCGCACGTTGGGGTGGCTCTTGGCGGGGTGGCTGCTCTGGTGGTTGGCCAGCGGTGAGTTGTTGATCAATTCGGTGCGCAACAGTTGGCTGATGCTGATCGTCTTGGCGCTGGTGGGTGGGGTGGCGGTCTATCGGCAGCGCTCCGAATTGCGAGCATTTTTGCACTCCAATTGGCCGTTGCTTCTCGCCGGGGAAGGGCTGTTTGCGTTTGCCTATCTGGCCTTTGTGCGCATCCGCATCGGCAACCCCGATCTCTGGCAGCCCTGGCTAGGCGGCGAGAAATTTATGGAATTTGCCTTCCTCAATGGCAACTTGCGTAGTCCCAGCTTCCCGCCGGTGGATCCCCACTTTGCGGGCGGGTTCATCAATTATTATTACTTTGGGCTCTATTTGGTCAGCTACTTGATCAAGCTGACGGGCATCTACGCTGAAGTGGCCTTCAACTTGGCAATGCCCACACTCTTTGCGCTGACCATAGTCAACGCGTTTGCGGTGGCTTATTCTGCGCTGGGTTGGCGCAGCGCCGCGCCAGCGGCCCCACTGAACTGGCGGACTGGCTTTACCGGGGCCTTGTTGGCGCCGCTCTTTGTGACGGTGATCGGCAATTTGGATGGCTTTGCCCAACTAGTGCGCAATTTGGCGCAACTGGGGGCCGGTGGCCTGCCCAGTGCTTTTTCGTTGATCACGCTCTTGAGTGAAGCCCTCCAAGGCCTGGGGGCGGTGCTCATGGATAGTTCAATGCCGCCAGCGTACGATTTTTGGGGCCCAAGTCGCGTCATCCCAGAGACGATCAATGAATTTCCCTATTGGAGCTTTCTCTTTGCCGATCTGCATCCGCATGTGATTGGTATTCCGTTGGCTGGGGTCTTTATCGGGGCGATGCTCACGCTCTTGCTCGAGTATCAACGCGATTGGCGCAAAGATTGGTCTCATGCCCTGGCCTTATTACTGCTCTTCTCCCTGCTGCTAGGGACTCTGGCCAGCGTCAACCTATGGGAGCTGCCCACCTATTTCGGTTTAGGCTTGTTGACGCTGTTGGTGATGCAAGTGCGCCGCGCCGGGCGCATCTACTGGGTGTGGACCATCGCCACCGCGGCGCTTTATATGCTATTGGCCTATCTCTTTTACCTGCCTTTCTTCCAACATTATGTGGGAGTGGGGGCTAGTGGTGTCGGTTTGGTAAAAGCTGGCGATGAGCTGGGCCGCTGGCTGTTGATCTGGGGGATGTTGGCCTTTGTGCTGCTGAGCTGGCTGCTCTATAGTGTAGCGCAACCGATACGACGTGAGCGGCTCGCTGCTCGGGCGGCCTCCTTGCCGTTGGTCCAGCCTGCTCCGGCTGATTTGGCGGATGCGCTCGATGATGCAGATGCCCTGCCTGAGCAGCAGGTCGATCCGTCGGAGGCTGAGGAGGCGAGCGAGCCTTTGCTCAGCGCTCACGCTGACGTTGATCCGTCGCCAAGGGCAAGCCAGCCTCTGGCTGGGGAACGTTGGCTCAGTCAGACCATGCGCTTTTTTGATCGTTTGCCCCGTCTGCTCTATTGGCAACGCTTGCTGGTGACACAGCCCTCTTTGGGCTATTTGCTGACCCCGGTATTGATACTCGGGACCATCTTGGCTGCCATCCTCGCTTGGTGGGCGGATCGCACCGTCTTGGCATTTTGTTTGCTGCCGCTAGGCCCGGCGATTGTGTTGCTCTGGCGACGTAGCCAGAATGGTAGTCCAACCACTCTGCTCATTACCATTCTGACCGCAACGGGCTTGGCCATTCTGGCAGGGACGCAGGTCGTTTTCCTGAAAGACTTTTTGGCGGGCGGTTCCTATTACCGCATGAACACCCTCTTTAAGTTTTTTAGCCAGGTTTGGGTCTTGTGGGGTGTTGCGGCTGCTTTGGCGGTGGTACAACTTTGGCGGGGCTGGCTCAAGGTACGGCCGACGAGCCAAACCGGCGTCTGGTTGCGCCTCGTGTGGTTCTCGGTCTTTAGCTTGCTCTTGGTGGCAAGTTTGGCCTTCCCGATCTATGGTACGCCGGCCCGGTTAGACACGCGCATGGTCGGGTGGCGCCCGCCGATTGGCACGCTCAATGGGCTGGAGTACATGCGCGAGGGCTCGTACACGTGGGAAGGGCGCGACGCCGCAGGGCAACCCTTGCCGTCGCTCACGATCGAATTACGCTACGATTGGGCCGCGATCTACTGGTTGTTGGACAATGTGCGCGGCAATCTGGTGATCGTCGAGAGCAGCGAGCGTGATTATTACCGCGCTGGTGGCACACGCATCGGTGCCTTGGATCACCAACGTGAACCCGCGTTGCCGAGCCCCGCTGGTTGCGCTGCGGCTAGCCACACGGCGGACACGACCGCGACCACTGCCGTGTTCGTGCTGGAGGACCTCCAGACCTCCATCGAGGTCATGGTGTTCCCG
>CAZMRA010000175.1:0-10803 GCA_964568485.1 uncultured Caldilineaceae bacterium
CCCAACTATCGCCAAGCCCAGACGGTAGATGGCTGGCAGAAGATCTTTGCCTTCCTGAGCAAAACCCTCGCCTAACCCTGAATCCCAACCTAGGAGCAAACCCATGTGCACGATGATTGTCCAACAAGCAGAGATCGAAGGCAGTGGCAAAGGCCACCAAGGCTGGTTTGAGGTAAAACAAGCGAACGTTTCGTATGATCACCCCTTTCACGCGCCGCTCGAACATGCGCTCAACATCGACTTTGTCAACGAGGCCCAAGGTCCCGGTGCCCGCGTCGCGGTCGAGTTGACGGTCGATTCCGCCCGCGCGCTGGTTGATACGATCCTAGCCGTGCTGGCCCAGGCCGAAGCTGGCGGCTACGAAACACCTCGCTCGGTGCCAGAATTGCAACCTGCCGCCGACTGAGCCACCGTCACCGGATAGGTAGTTTTTGTCTGCGCCAAAGTCGCGTTTTTTTGCTGCGCTCGGTATAATGAAGCGCGGAATACCTGATCGCGCACAGGGACCTGGGTTCGGGGAAATCGACTGCAGCGCAGCGTTGGGCACAAGTTCGCCTGCGCCCGGATCCTGGTTTCTGATTCCAACTGCATCCAAGTTCAGGATCACAGCTTTAGAAGGTACCACATGACCACTAAATTTCGTTGGGGCATTTTGGGCGCCGGTGGGATCGCCCGCAAATTCGTGACTGGCGTCAAAGCCCTGCCTGACCATGAAGTTGTTGCCGTCGGTTCCCGCCAACAAGCGACCGCCGATAAATTTGCCGACGAGTTCGGCATCGAGCGGCGGCATGCCAGCTATGAAGCGCTGGCTGCCGATCCCAATGTCGATGCCATCTATGTCGCCACGCCGCACCCCATGCACAAAGAGAACACCTTGCTGGCCTTGGCGGGTGGCAAAGCGGTGCTCTGCGAAAAACCCTTTACCATCAACGCCAACGAAGCCGCCGAGATCATCCAGGCGGCGCGGCAACAGAAAATCTTTTTGATGGAAGCAATGTGGACGCGCTTCATCCCGTTGATGGTCGAGGTGCGCCGCTTGGTGGCTGACGGCGCCATCGGTCCCCTGCGCATGATCACTGCGGATTTTGGTTATCGCTCCGCCTTCCGGCCCGAAAGCCGCGCCTTTGATCCTGCCCTCGGTGGCGGGGCCTTACTCGATGTCGGGGTTTACCCGATTTCGCTCGCCTCCATGCTGCTGGGCACACCGGATCGCATCACCAGCATGGCCGAGTTGGGCCAAACCGGCGTGGATGAACAATCGGCTTATGTGTTCGGCTACTCGGGCGGGCAACTGGCGATTCTCTCGTCGGCGGTGCGCACCTCTACCCCACACGAAGCCTTGATCATCGGCGAAACCGGCTCGATCCGCATCCATCCGCCCTTCTGGATTCCCAAGAAGATGACGTTGACGGTTGCGGGCAAAGAGCCGCAGGAAATCGAAATTCCTTTCGAAGCCAATGGCTACAACTACGAAGCAGCCGAGGTCGCCAATTGTGTGCGAGCCGGCAAACTCGAAAGCGAGATCATGCCCCTGGATGAGAGTTTGGCCATCATGCAGACGATGGATGCCATCCGCGCCCAGTGGGGCATGAAATACCCGATGGAATAGCTCATGACGGTACAATTCTACCCTAGAATCCATACCACCCGGCCCCTAGCTGAACGCATTGAACGGCTGCAAGACTTGGTGATGGAGCGCTATGGCGTGGCCCGCTCAGCGATCCGCGTGGTGCGGGCGCCGTTGCGGATCAGCCCGCTCGGCGCGCATATCGATCACCAACTGGGCCGGGTGATGGGCATGGCCGTGGATCGGGCGATCCTGCTGGCGTTTGCGCCCACTAGTGACGGCACCGTGCACGTGGAGAGTTGCGACTTCCCCACGCCGACGGTCTTCAACATCGATCAAGTGCCTCCGCGTGTACCTGGCGATTGGGGCAATTATCTGCGCGGCGCGGTGCTGGCCTTGCAACAAGAGTATTCATTGCGCCATGGCATCGTGGGGGTGATGGATAGTGATCTGCCCATCGGCGGGTTGAGCTCGTCCGCAGCAGTGACGATCGCCTACCTGCTGGCGCTGGAAAGCGTCAACGAGCTTGCGATTGAGCCGCGCCAGAACATCCGCCTGGTCACCCGCACCGAACATGACTATATCGGTTTGAACAACGGCATTCTGGACCAGACGTCGGTCCTCTATAGCCAGCGCAATCAATTGACCCGCATCGATTGCCAAAGCGTCGAGATCGAGCGCGTGCCCACCAGCGCCTCGAGCGATCAATTTGCCATTCTGGCGGTCTATTCCGGTGTAGCCAAGGCCTTGGTCGGTACCAGCTACAACAACCGCGTGGCCGAATGTTTGGCCGCGGCCCAGCAGTTGAGCGAATTTGCTGGCACCACGCACAGCGAGCCGCCGCGCCTGCGCATGATCGACCCCGAGCATTTCGTAGCCTACGCCCACCGGCTGGATGAACCATTGCGCCGCCGAGCCACCCATTTCTTCAGCGAAATGGCACGCGTGGACGCCGGGGAAGCTGCCTGGCGAGCGGGTCAACTTGATCAATTCGGCGCGCTGATGACGGCCTCAGGCCAGAGTTCGGTCGAAAATTACGAATGTGGCTGCCCGCAGCTGATCACACTCTACAACATCCTGCGCGAGACGCCCGGTGTCTACGGCGTGCGCTTTAGCGGCGCGGGCTTCCGCGGCAACTGCCTCGCCTTCATTGACCCGGCGTACAGCGAAAGCATCGCCGAGCGGGTAGCCCGTGATTATCCCAGCACTCACCCGGAGATCGCCGACCAATACAGCCTGCACCTCTGTCAATCTGCCCATGCCGCGCAAGTACTCGAGTAAATGCAACCCAAATCCACAGATGATGCACGATTCACTGGTAAATCCGCACCATCTGTGGAAAACTTTCTCTGCTATCCACCCAACCCCATGAGAGAGCCCTAGAAGCCATTCGTTATGCAAGGAATTATTTTGGCCGCGGGCAAAGGCACCCGGCTCCAGCCTGTGACACCTCGCCGCACCAAAGCCATGGCCCCAGTGGCTGGCAAGCCCATGGTCGAACGGGTGCTAGATACGCTAGTGGCGCAGGGCATCCAGCACTTCATCTTCCTGGTCAGCCCCGAAGATGACAAAATTGTGCCTCACTTCGTCCACAACCGCCCCGAATTGTCGATTCAATTTGTAGTGCAGACGGAACGCTTGGGCATGGGCCATGCCTTGAGCTTGGCCGCGCCCTATATTCAGGAGGATTTTCTGCTCTCGGCCTGCGACAACTTGGTCCCCGAGGCGCATATTGGGGAATTGCTCGCCACCCACCAGCGCTGTCAGGCACAAGCCACGCTCAGCCTGATGGAGATCGACCGGGCCAAGGCCAGCAGCACCGGCATTGTCGATTGGCAGGATGGCTGGATCCGCCGGATCGTCGAGAAGCCCGATCCAGCAGAGGCGCCCTCCAACATCTCGAGTTTGCCGCTCTATGTGTTCCGCCCGACGATTTTGGAATTTTTGCCGAAGATCCAACGTTCCCCGCGCGGGGAATACGAGTTGCAAGATGCGATCCAGATGTTGATCGACAGCTATGGCCGCGTGACCGGCGTACTGACCCCCAGCCGCATACAACTCACCAACGTGGCGGATCTACTGGCACTCAATCGCCATTATCTGGTAGACGGGGTGGATCGGACGGCGCAGCTCGGCGCGGGGACACAAGTCCATGCCTCCACCCGCATCGACGCCGGGGTGACGATCGGCGAGAATTGTGTGATTGGTCCCAATGTCTACATTGAGAGCGGCGCCCACATCGGCAATGGCGTTCACCTGCACGAGAGCATTGTCTTGCAAGGCGCGCACATTGCCGATCACCAGCAGCACAGCAACGCCGTGATCTTATAGCCGCAGGCGACTATTTTTGTACACCGCCTGCAGCTCACGCGGGTTGGGCGGCGGGCGCTTGGTGCACTTTGTCGCCATGTAAAAAACAGGCGGCGGCTTGCCCACTCGCCACGGTCATGTCGGCCGGCCGCTGCTGGTGACAAATCTCCATCACCTTGGGGCAGCGGGAGACAAAGACGCAGGCATTGGCCGAGAAGGCCAACTCGCTGGCCTCCACTGCGTCGGCCCCACGTTTTTCGGTCCAGCGCTGCCGCGGATCATGCGAAGGCACCGAGGCCAGCAACAGCTGCGTATAGGGATGTGCTGGTTGCGCGATGATCGTATCCATCTCGCCCCGTTCGATCACTCGCCCTCGACACATCACCATCATCTCGCCGCCCAGATAATAGGCCGTCGACAAGTTGTGAGTGATAAAGATGCACGAGATGCCGAATTTGTCGCGGAAATCGAGCAGAATGTTCAAAAAGAGCGCCCGCAGCGCCGCATCGATCATCGAGATTGGCTCATCCGCAATGATCAGTTTGGGCTTCATCAAGTAGATGCGCGCCAACATCACGCGCTGACGTTCGCCCCCGCTCAACTGGTGCGGATACCGCCCCAATACATCTTGCGGCCGCAGATCCACCGCGCGCAACGCCTCTTCGATCCGTGCTTCGGTTTCGGCCTTAGAAGAAGTCAGCTTAAATTTTTCGACCAGCATCTGCATCACGCGGTCGATCCGATAAAACGGATTGTAGGTGGCGTAGGGATCTTGGAAGATCGGCTGCACGTCACGGCGATATTGGTGCCACTCGCCCGCCGACATCTGATAGATATTTTTGCCGCGATAGAAGATGGCGCCCTCGGTTGGTTTGGTCAAGCCGAGCAAACCACGCGCCAAGGTGCTTTTGCCGCTGCCACTTTCGCCTACAATCGTCAACAGGGTCGCCTTGTCGCTCGGTAGTTGAAAAGAAATATCATCCACCGCGACGACTTGGCGGCGGCTAAACAGCCCGCCAGCTGACTGAAAAACTGTGCGCAGATTATGCACCTCCAAAAGCGGCGCAGGTGTCAACGCCTGATGCGTCATGCCGTCACCCCCTGTGCCGCAACTGGCACGCTGACATCTGTGTACAAATGGCAAGCTGTTTGATGGCCTGGCGCGACGGTTTGTAACTTGGGCGCCACTTGGCTACAAATACTCATGGCGTGCGGGCAACGCGGATGGAAGCGGCAACCACTGGGCCATTCGAGCGGGCTGGGCGCAATTCCGGGGATGCTCTCCAGCCGCGTGCGTGGACCACCTAAGGTTGGGATCGAACTGATCAGGCGCTGGCTGTAGGGGTGTTGTGGCCGCTCGAAGATGTCGTAAACGCTGCCCACTTCGACCACTTCCCCGGCATACATAATCGCCAAGCGGTCGACTAATTCGGCATGAACGGCCATGTCGTGGCTGACAAAGATCACCGTGGCGCCCGTCCGCAGTTTGATCTCGGCGATCATTTCGAGCACGGCGCGCTGCACGTTGACATCCAAGGCAGTGGTCGGCTCATCGGCGATCACCAATTCCGGCGTCAACAGCATGGCCATGGCGATGCAGACCCGCTGCTTCATACCGCCGCTCAATTGGTGAGGATAGGCCCGCGCAGCCTCCGTGGAGATGCCCACGGTGTGTAGCAGATCATGGACACGTTCGCGCGCTGTCTCTTGATTCACGGCCCCATGGGTCATCATCACATCGATCATCTGCTCCTCGATGCGCATCACCGGGTTGAGTGAATTCATCGAGCCTTGGGGAATATACGACAGATGTTTCCAGCGAATGGTGCGTAAGGCTTCACCCTGCAGTTGCACCAGGTCAATGGGCGGCTGGTCGTGCCCAAAAGCATAAAACAATGCTTGGCCACTTTTGATGTGACCTGGCGGCTCGATCAAGCGCAAAATGCCCTCCACCAGGGTCGATTTGCCACACCCTGACTCGCCGGCAATGCCAAAAATCTCATTGCGGTAGATGCTTACATCTACCCCATCAACGACCTTATACGCGCCCCGCAAACTTTCATAGTGAACACGAATATCTTTTACATCTAACAAGAGTTGATTCATGATTATTGGCCTGTCACTGCGCGCAATCGCGGATTAAAGGCTTGCTCCAGCCCAATATTGATCAGATTCAAAGCGACAAAGAAGAGCACAAGGCACCCTACCGGCGCAAATACCATCTGCCATTTGCCCAGCCCCAAGGCGCCCCAGCGCATGGTCCAGTTGATCATCAAGCCCAGCGTGTTGATATTGCCCGGTCCCAGGCCGATCAATTGCAGGCCGATCTCAGCCAACATCGCCGCGCCCATGCTGATCGCCAAACTCACGCCAAGGTAGGGCATCAGATTGGGCAGAATTTCGGCAAAGATGATCTCCCAATCGCGCATGCCCGAGGTTTTGGCCAGGTCAATGTAGGGCCGCTCTTTCAAGCTCAACACTTGGGCGCGGATGGTCCGGGTGGTGAAGGGCCAGCTAAATGCGGCCAGCAGCAGCGCCATCACCATGACATTGACGCGCGGGATATAGGCCGCCAGGGTGACCAGCAGCGGCAAACTGGGCACGACCAGCACCATATCGGTGAAGGTGCGCAAGACGCTGTCCAGCCAGCCGCCTTTGTACCCAGCCACAAAGCCTACCACAATGCCGATCAGCGTGGCCACCGACCCGGCCAAAAGCGCAATCAGCAACGAATAACGCAGGCCGATGAACAGCAGCGCCAGCCAATCGCGTCCCCAACGGTCAGTACCCAGTGGATGCTCAGGCGAGGGATCGATATAGGCATCAAACGAGCCCATGGTGACCGGATCAACATCCCCAAGCAGCCATGTATTCAGCCAAGGCTGCACCAGCGCTGTTGCCACCAATAAGCCAAGAATGACAATGCCTATGCGAAAATACAGACTGCGTCGCCAGGCGTCGCGAAAGATCATACCTTGCTCCTTAATTCCCACTCAGCCGGACACGTGGATCAACCAGCGGCAGCAGCAGATCGATGATCAAGGTGGCGGTCAGAACCACCACAATGGTGATCAATACAATCCCTTGCACAGTGTTATAGTCGAGCAACCCGATGGCTTGGAGAAAGAGCGTGCCAATGCCCGGGTAATTAAAGACGATCTCGACTAGATAAAAGCCATTCATAATGAAGCCCAGTGAGAGCGCGAGGCCAGTCACTTGGGGCAACATGGCATTGCGCAACACATAACGGTTGAGGATATGGCTGCGGCGCAGACCTTTGGCTTCGGCAAATTGCAAATAATCTTCGCCCAAAATTGAGATCACCAGCGAGCGGGTGGAAAGCAGCCAACCAGCCATGCCCACAGCGATCACCGAGAGAGCCGGCAGCAGGGCATGGCGGAGCACACTGCCGATGTAGGCGGGCGTGAATGAGGGGCGCAGCGAAGCGCTAAAGGCCCCACGACTGGGCAACAGTGCCAATTCATAGGCCAGCAGAAAGAGCAAAGCGAGCGCCACAAAGTACGGCGGGATCTGCGAGATCACCAGCGCGATGTTGGTCATCAACGACGAGACCGGATTGCCACGCCGAAAACCGACCAAGCCACCAATCAAAAAGCCGAGCCCCCAAGCTAGCAGTGTCGAGACACCGAGCAAACCCAATGTCCAGGGCAAAGCACGCAGAATGTGGTGAATGGCCGGTGTGGGAAAGTTGATAAACGAGGGGCCAAAATCAAAGCGCAGCAAGACGTTGCTCAGGTAGCGCACATATTGTTCAAAGAGCGAGCCATCCAAGCCCATCATCTCGCGATAGGCAGCGATCATTGCCCCGGCATCTTGCACTTGATACGAATATTGCTGCTCCATCGAGGCAATAAAGGTAGCGACCGGATCACCAGGGATCATGTGAAAAAAGATAAACGCAACCGTAAACGACCCCCAAATACTGAGGAGGTAGACACCAAACCGGATCAGGGCGTATTTGAGAAATGGGTGCATAATTGGGTGATGGCGCAAGGGCCAAACAGAGAAACGTATGAATCACAGCAGGTGGTAACTCGCGTAAACAAGTAGCCCTGAACCAAGTTTCTGACACTCGGATTCGGGTCTACTTGTTTACAAGCGTATCCGCTACCGAATCACTGTCCGGTCGGCTCTAGGTTAAAGAGCACAAACTTAAATTCTGTCCACCAGGTGAAGGGCACGGCATCGATATTGCCCGACTCTGGCCAGCCCGTCCAATAATGGGTATTGAACGGCATCACGAAGGTGGTTTGAACCACAGGAATACCGGGCATCTCTTGCAGATAGAGCCGGAAGGCTTCGCGATACAACTCTTCAATACTGGGATCATCCGGGCTGGTCACTTCGATCTGTTCAACAATCGCCGAGAGTTCCGGTGAGTCCAGACGGGCAAAGTTCAGACCAGTCGTGGCTCGTTCGCCAATCGGGCGCAAGAGCGATTGTTTCCAATCGGCAAAGGTGAGTGGCGGCTCGGCCCAGTTGCCGCAGAACCAGTGTGACGTCAGATCGAAATTCCCGTTCTGGAGTGCGTCATTAAATGGAGCCATTTCGGACCACTTGACCGAGGCTTCGATGCCGACTTTGTTTAGTTCATCGGCCAGATCTTGCCCAATTGGATATTCGCCGGTGACCCCGACCTGCGGCACGATAATCGTGTACGACATGCGGTTGCCCTCGCCATCGACGCGGATGCCATCCGGCCCAGGGGCAAAGCCAAGCTCATCGAGGATCGCCGCAGCTTTGGCGGGATCGTAGCCTAGATCAAACTCGGCCAAGATATCTTCGTAGGCATACTTGTCATTGCCGCCCCAGTCGGCCCAGGGATAGATTGCCGGTACCGTTGGCCAGGGGAAGAGCACATTCGCAGCCTTCTCTTTGTTGACCAAGTGGTTAATGGCGTGACGCATCTCGCGCAGATTAAAGGGATACTTGGCATTATTCATCCAAATCCCACGCGGGCAAGGATCGCGCCAATCGGCCAAGACCACTTCGGGATTGACCTCTTGCGTCTGTTGCAGCAATTGCTGGTCGGTTGTGTAAGAGTGGGTGTGGTCGGTCAGGTTGGCAGCAATGTCGGCAATCTCAGCTTCCGGGACAGTGGCTGTCTGCACCACATAATATTTCGGGCCGGGGAAATAGCCTAGATCCTTCGCCCAATAATCTTCATTGCGTTCCCAGATCACCATGCGTCGTTCAGGCAACTCCTGCAGCAATTTGTAGGGCCCCGTCTGTACTGGTGGGTGATTTTTGAAGGAGAGCGGGTCTTGACCCTCCCAAATATGTTTCGCCATCACGGGGAAAGACCAGGCACGCGCGAAGTTCATGTGGAAGCGCGGGTTGGGCTTCGTCAGGTTGAAGATGATCGTATGGTCGTCGGGCACTTCCATACTCTCCACCCACTCGGTCATCGTGGCACTCCACTGCAGCGCCGGGTCCGACTTGACCATGTCGACGGTGAACTCGATATCGGCGGTGGTGAAGGGCGTGCCATCATTCCAAGCCGCTTCGGGCCGGGTGGTGATGGTCATCTGGGTATAATCATCGTTGTATTCATACCCTTCGGCCAGCCAGTTGATAAATTCACCAGTCGCCCAATTGATATAAAAGAGATGTTCGAGCGCACCCTGTTCATAGCCATAACCGCGGGCATTGGGGACAAACACATTCCAACTGCTAAAGACAGTGAACACGGTGGTTTCATTGACGATCACCGCTTCGGAACGCGGGACGGGGAGCGATTCACTGCCAGCTGCTACGTCACTCGCCGGGGCATCACCACCTGTTGGCGAGACAGCAGGAGCACAAGCACTCAGCACCATTGAGAGCACGACCACAAGGGTCAGCGCCAAAAGTCGCATTCGCACAATCGATTCTCCTTGTTGGTAGCTAAACTGCGGTTCTTTGAAAACTGGGTAGTAGATGCACAAACACCTAGGGGAGTACACCGGTTTTCAAACTAACTTCAGGCCATAGGGAGCAGCCTTGCTACAACCATTCATTCGTTCGGTGCACGGGTAGATCAAAAAGCAGTTCGACCCTGGCAAGCAGAAATACCAGCAGCAACCGTCGAACAGCAGCGCGACTCGTGCCTACACCTCCTTTTTGCGATTACCAAACTTCACGGGCATATACATTGGTGGTTGGGGGATCAGGTTGCCGTTTTTGGGTGGCAACAAAATTATAGGGGAAAGCAGACAACTCTGCAAACAGCCTTTACGCAGTAAGGATTCAAGGGTGCATGGGGAAACACCCTTGAATCACCAATGAAGCAAGTGCAGCAACCTGTAGGGAGACGCTGCACTTATGGCTGCAAACGGTTAAAGAAAGGAGATGAACACAACGCCGAAGATCACGCCGATGATAAAGATGATCAGCACGACCACGAACACAATCAATAGGATAAGCTGTCTCAGGCAGCCACTAAATTCTAGCAGATTTCGTGAGTCTTCGTAGGTCTGGTTCATAGCTTCCTCCGCTGGCAACAGTAGCACCGATCATCCATCACTCCTTCACTACCGGGCACAACCTCAGTACACTTGACAGACGTATCTGGCGGCACTAGCGAACCAAGGTTAAGGCACTCAAATAACAGAACATGGCCACACATAGCCCCGAAAAGCAGAAAAATCCCATCAGCAAGCTGTCTAGGTTGCTGGGCTGGCTATGCCGACCCGCCGCACCGAAAAGGATGACAAAGGCCAACGTTACACCGAGAAAGAGCGAGCCTAAATGTGATACCAGAAGTGCAAGGTTCATGCTAACTCCTTTCTCTGGGGATTAAGAAAAGAACCGCTCTAGAAGCGAATGGCGGTGCGCTCCCACTATAGCAATCCTTGTAGATTTTTGTCTGCAACTAACCAATCATCATGCTGTGTTGTAGCTGCGATTTATGACAAACAGGTTCA
>CAZMRA010000176.1:0-10716 GCA_964568485.1 uncultured Caldilineaceae bacterium
CGAACTTGTCGTGGCGGAACGGGGAGACGAGGCCGAATTACTGCGCTTGGTGCCTGAAGCCGTAGCAATTCTGACCTGCTGGAAGCAAGTTACCCCGGCAATTTTACAAGCCGCCAAGAAATGTCGCATAGTAAGCAGGTATGGCATTGGGCTAGACAACATCGCTGTTGATGAAGCAACACGGCTAGGCATTCGCGTAACCAATGTCCCCGACTTCTGCAGTGATGAAGTTTCGGATCATGTCTTGGCGTTGCTCTTGGCTTGGTCACGCCGAATTGTCACCTTTGCCAATGCCACACGTCGTGGAGAGTGGAATTTAGCAGCTGGCAATCACATCCCCCGTTTACGCGGTCAGACTTTGGGTCTGATTGGGTACGGCACCTTAGCCCGAGCGTTAGCTCCCAAAGCAGCAGCATTAGGTTTGCGAATTCTGGCCTATACGCCCCGTCTGACAGCCGATCAAGTAGCACCATGGGGAGAGCTAGCTACTAGCATCGATCATTTACTACACGAATCCGACTATGTCTCGCTCCATTTACCGCTGACAGCGGAGACACGTGGACTGATCAATGCAGAGCGACTGCGACAAATGAAACCAACTGCACTCCTGATCAATACGGCGCGTGGCGCAATCATTGACGAGGCTGCCCTCTTGATCGCCTTGCGCGAGGGGTGGATCGCCGGCGCAGCGCTCGATGTTTTGGGCGAGGAGCCACCGGCAGCCGATCATCCGCTCTTGACCCTTGATAATGTCTTGATCACACCACATGCAGCCTTTTACTCAACTGGGGCTGTAACGGAATTAGCGCGCCGTGCAACGGAGCAGGTTGCCCAAGTTCTGCGCGGCGAAGAACCACCACATCTTGTTAACTCCAGCATTCTAACTTCTCCCTACCGTCGTTAGCCATTACCCCACACCTACAACACATATAATTAATTTTGTCAAATCTCCCTAAAACACAGTCAGAACCCACTACACGAATTCAATAATTCCTACACGAAAGAAGCGAATTTTTCAATTTTGCTTGTATTTTTGATTTTCTTATGATAAGTTCGACTGCAATCAAGAGGGTCGGCTCTTACTCCCCTCCGTCGATGCCGAGGGCAGCAGACGTTAGCCAAATGGCTACGCCCTGCAAACTAGATCGGTGAGTGGGTTGGCCATCGAGTTCGTTAAACCATCATAACAATCGCTATCTGATAAGTTCTGGATCCGACTGGTTATAGCCCATATAAGTGCGAGTCACAATCGACTCAAAACAGTGGTTAAATTCTTGCTCATGATCCAGGGCAGACACGAAACAATAAAAGTCAGCAATCAACGTCAGGTTGAAAAAGGAGTCAGCATGAAATTAGAGCATGTCGCCATCAATGTCCCCGACCCGGCCGGCTTGGCAGAATGGTTGGTACAGCACCTCGGCATGCGCATCGTTGTTGCCAGCACCGTTGCGCCCTATATGCACTTTGTGGCCGACGAGGCAGGCAGCATGATTGAACTTTACAACAATCCGGCTGCCCCCATGCCCGATTATGCGAACATGGATCCGTTTAACTTGCACTTCGCCTATGCCTCTGACGATATTGAGGCAGATCGAGCAAGGATGATCGCAGCAGGCGCCACACCGGCAGGAGAAATCACGACCAACGCGGTGGGCGATAAGCTATGCTTCCTGCGCACACCCTGGCAAGTGCCATTCCAGTTCGTGCAGCGCCAGAAACCTTTGATCTAAGTTATTGACGCCTGTTCGCCTTGGTGTCAATTTAAGCAATAGACGCTAAAGCGAACAGGCAACCGTTGCGTCACTATCCGAATCAATAAAATTTGTTCGTGAATTTGCGCAACTGAATGAGGATTTTTCCGTCAATTCAATGTAGCCAGTTATCGATAAGACGCCTAGCGCACAAAGCTCGCTCTGGGCACCACTATACTCAGCATAGACTCTTGCTCATAACCATGTATTTATCTGGACAAAGGGAGCTAGCAATGTTGCTGTTACAGAAATCGACTAATCGAGCACTGCGTTTAAGCGCTATCGTGATAGTCCTAATTGCTCTATTTCTAACCGCCCTACCCAGCCCGGCTATCGCTGCACCCGTTGCAAACACTGGCTACTGGAACAGTTGTGGCGACTGCTACGTCGTCAAGCCAGGCGATACGTTGAGCGAAATCGCCCGTTGGCATGGCGTGAGCGTTTGGTCATTGGCCGAGGCGAATGGCATCACCAATCTGAACAAGATTTATGTCGGCCAAAAGCTGCGCATCCCGCAAGGAGGATGTCTTAGCTATGGCTGTGGCTATGAGAAGCCAGGGAAATACGACCACTTCGACAAAGGCGGCTCTCGTTATGGGTATGGTGGCTACGAAAACACCTACAAGCAACCCACCTATAATCCTTCGGGCTGCTTCAGCTGTGGCTACTATGGCAAGCCAGATTATGGCCACAATAACTGTGGTGGCTGTGGCTATGAGAAACCGAACCAGGGTTGTGGTGGTTGCGGTTACGAAAAGCCCCATCATGGCGGCCATAAGCCAGGTCATGGCTCGGGACAGGCTTATGTCGTACGCCACGGCGATACCCTGAGCGAAATCGCCCGTCGGTATGGTGTCAGTGTGCATTATCTGGTTAGCAAGAATGGACTTAGTGACCCCAATCGCATCTATGCTGGCCAGGTGATCTATATTTAGTAATTCGGCAAGGGTGCAAGCAACGTATTCATCGTAGCCCAGCTTGTACTCTTATTTCTAGCGATTAACAATGTTTGATCGTCCTATTGAAAGGAGTTCCACGATGTCTCGGATTCGTCGCACAAGCATGATGCTGGTGTTGGCTCTGGTACTCGTCTTTACCGCCCTGCCGACTGCAGCCATGGCTGCGCCATCAGCCTCGCACGATCATGGTTATGGCCATGGTGGGAATATTCACGTAGTTCGCAAGGGGCAGAGCCTCTCGGGCATCGCGCGCTATTATGGGGTTACTGTACAGGCTCTAGCGAAGGAAAATGGTCTTGCTATCAATGAGTGGGTGTACGTAGGTCAGAAACTGCGAATTCCACCTGCAGGCACTGGTCACAAGAAGCATGAAGATTCCAAGCCGGTGGGTTGCGTCAAGTATCATCACGTGAAGAAGGGCGATACCCTGTCTGAAATCGCCAAGTGGTACAAGGTCAATCTGAAGGCCCTGGCCGCCCTGAACAACATTGGTGATGCAAACGTGATCCGCATTGGTTCGAAGATCTGCATCCCGAGCGCTTACCAGGGTGTCAATTACGACAACGATCACCATGGCAAGCACGGGAAGTGGGGCAAGCACGGTTGATCTCACACCGGCTGCGGCACACAGCAGCCTTCGCTGCACGAAGGTCACAGCCAGCTTTGAGTCAGCTGCACGCGTAACTGCCGTCGTTTGGCCCGGAACTTTGCTCGGCTAGTCAGGTCAAAGCAAAGTTCGCAGCACAAATCAACGGCAGTTCGCTCGGTCAGATTTGGTTGTACCACAGGGTTCTTGGCGCCGGGTCACCGCCAGGAACCCTGTGTTTTTATGCCGCCAACAACCGATTCTGGGGCATATTCTCTAGACGTGTCAACCAATAGTGTACATCAAAGTTATCGTCACCTGTCAAGAAACGCCACAGCTTGACTCGGTTGACAATCTCTAAACGGCCACCGGCATCCTCGAACCAAGGCTCCTGCCGACCCAAAATTGTCTGAACATCCTCGATGGCGTTGGTCTCTCGGGTAAAGATGGGCTTGTGCTTGCCATGATCAGCCGGGAGATCATCCGTATTCCACAAGCGCAACTGACGCACGCGGGGGTTGAGGCGGATCTTGTACATGTACCGCACGCGATCAGTCTTGTTCTGGCGACCACAGTGCCAGATCCCATGATGCAGCGCCAATAGCGAGCCAGCCTTGCAGACCATCGGAACCTGACCGATGAAGTTTTGATAGCGGGCGATATCGGCTTCGTTGATGCGGCGGAAGTGGCTGCCCGGCACGATCAAAGTGCCACCCATCTCTAGCGGCACATCGTGGGGGAAATACATCAACTGAATGTCAAAATGCATGCGCGTATCAATGATCGAATCCCCATGCAACGCCTGGGCAGAATCTTCATTGGGTTGACGCACATGGATAGCGTGGTGATCAAACAGCGGGTCCGGCCCCACCAAGCTCTGGATAATGCCTTGTACCTCGGGCAAGCGCAACATCTGCCCAATGGCCGAGGGTGCGGGGTAACATTCAGAGAGCGGTGTGCCAGCCGGAGCAGCCTTGATGCCCCCTTTATCAATCTCAGCCATGACGGCATCATTGATTTCCTGAGGGATTAACTCGTCAAAGCGCAGGTAGCCTTTTGCCACAAAGGTAGCCATCTGTTTAGAAGATAGCAAATATTGCTTGTCCATGCTGTTACTCCTATTTAGCATTCAACCAATTGTTCAAAGATAAACTCATACATCTGGAAGGAGGTCGTATATTCCATGCCAGGGTATGGTGGAATCAGTTGGGGAAATTGGATCACACGCCAACCATCTTTCAGCGCATCGAGTCCGGTAGCGTACGGAGGGGTGTCGCTATCACCTGTGGTGTAATGGGCTTGGCCCGTACCATCGTAGATCGTCCACCCTTTTACTCGGCTATCTAATGCGGAATTTGAGAGGTAAAGGATCAGCACCTTTTGTCGTAGTTTTGCCATACTTGCTCCAAAATTTTGATTTGCTAAAAACTTTTGTAAAGTTTCCGCCCTGCCATGAAGGTAGAGGGCGAGTTATAACGAAACGGTAAATTGACCTAGCTTGGCCCTTCCACAGCGCGGTGATTTACCACCGAGTGCAGGGACTCAGGTGATCAAGATGCCCGCCGCGCAAGTTTCAACAAACGCGTCAGCAGGCGTTCACCATCAGCGCGCAAACCGTTATGCTCAAACTCGTTGGTGATCCACAACTGGATCCCAGCGATCTCTTGGGCTGTCTCTTCGGAATATTGCCGTTCAACATACATGTCATCATAATAGATGACCGCGGCACACGGTACAACATTCTGTCGCAATTGCTGCACATGATACAGACGGGCCCACTCCTCATCCTGAGCCAACAGCTCAGCCGCGCCGGCTAGCGGCTGCAAATGAGCATAATCTTCAAACATCCACGGATAGATCATCTCCCCAGTAAAGTTGACGCGCCGCGTAGGATCGATCGCGAAATCGGAGAATTCTGAGCGCACACGCTCTGCGGCCCACCGTGAAGCCTGGCCTTGACAATAGATTGCTTCATGCAAGATGGCATACAGGGGATTGGTTTCAAAGGTCTGCTCAGCTTCCACGGCTCGCAAAAAGCGTAACGTCCACCGGGGCTCCTTGCCGCCATGTGCAAACGCCTCTTCGAGCAAATAATGCATTTGCTCGAAGCCATCACTTCTGCCAAAGGCCAAGCCAAGCTGTAAAAAGCGCCGTGCTGTCAACCAGCCGCCCCCTGGCAAGGGTATTGGCTCGGCCAATAGGTGGCTCACAATTAGCTGAACGCGTTCCACATCTTCAGGATAGCGATGGTAATAGCGATCATTTTTTGTCAAGACCCGCTGGTAAGTCGCTCGATAGACTTCCTCAGCTGAACGTTCGAGTGGCGGCAGGCCCCCCGTGATCAGAGCAGCTTGCAAGCCAGCGGGGGCCACAGACAGATAGTGCGTGACGCAAAAACCACCAAAACTCTGACCAAGCACCGTCCATTGTCCCTGCTCGCCCAACAATTGACGGCGGATCAACTCGGCATCGCGTACTATGTTGTCAGCACGAAAATGTTTTAAATAGGCTGCTTGCTCACTCGGCAGCGAAGCGCGTTGCAAGAGGGATTGCGTTGAGATGGACGTGCTGAGACCGGTTCCACGCTGATCCAACAAAAGCACATGATATTCTTGCAGGGCACGCTTTAACCAGCCTGAACGGTCTGTAGGTCGGGGAGCAGGAGAACCTGGCCCACCCTGAAAATAGACCAACCACGGGCGTTCAGTCTGAGCTTTTCCAACTGCGCTCACTGCCCGGGCAAAGACTGTAATCTGCTCACCATCAGGGTGGTCATAATCCAATGGAACCACAAATTCGTGGCCAGTCAATTCCAAGTTGGGCAAATGGTGCGTGAATGTTTGCATGTCGGAAGACAAGATGCGAATTCAGCAGTCGAGGGGCTGAGTAAGCAGCCTCGCCAGGTTGGTGTGCGACCTATCGTTCAAAAACTAGGCGGTCGCCCCTTTGATTTGTTGTAACTGTCGGAATTCGGGTCGTTCTTTATAAAACTCATCTAACGGATAACAGCCAGAGATCATACCATTACGGGGAGCGGTCGTACAATCGCTGAAGGTACGGCACAAACGCTTACGCTGCATGGGGCGTCCGGCCAGAATATCAGCGCAGATCTGCGGGTAGGAAAGCACCATCCGCCCGATACCAACCAAATCTGTTTGCTCGGTGCGGACTGTGGCTTGCGCCACATTGGCAAACCAATCTTGTAAGTACGAATAACCACTACCAACATAGATCAACTCGGGGCGCTGGCGTTTTAATTCTGCCACGACTTGGATCTGCCGAGCCACCCCCACAAGCGGATCTTCGGGTGGCTGATAACCATCTGATGGCGGGAAAAAGGCAGGGCGCTGGATGTGCGGCGTGTAATAAGGGCTGCCTGCGGTGATGCAGACCAAACGAATATCCAATTCGAGCAGCAGATCCAAAAAGGCCAACGGTTCTGCCAGCGTGATCTGCTGCCCGGTGGAGTCGCTGCCAAAAGCGTAGGGATAATCGCCCTCGAACGGGGCAGGTACGCCACGCCGTTCTGGCTCTGGACCAGGCTGGAAGGGGATCATGTCAAACGCGCTCAGGCGCACGCCGATCAGTAGCCCAGATGCTTCGGCACGGATCCCGGCGACCACATTGCGCAGAAAGCGAGTCCGATTGGCAAAGGAACCACCATAACGCCCCGGACGATCAACTGCACTTAAAAATTCGTGCCCCAAATAACCATGACAATGTTTGATGTCTACAAAGGCAAAACCCGCCTTCTGAGCCAGCACCGCAGCAGCGACAAACTCATCCACCAGTCGGTCTAATTCCTCGTCGCTGAGCACAGGGCCATCGGGGGAGATACCAAACTTCTTGTCGAGTAGTGGGTGATGATAGAGGATCGCCGGTTCCATTTGTTTGCCATGTGGACGGGCAAAGCGGCCCGAATGGGTCAATTGCAAGCCGATTAGCAAATCATCACTACGCGCAAATTTCGCCTCATGGGCCTGCACCAACACCTGCCGCAGCTCAGCCAACGCTCCGACTGTCTCGGGCAAGATCATCAATTGATTGGGGTTGGCGCGTCCATCGGGGCGAACAGCCACAGCTTCGCAGCCCCAGATCAATTTCGCGCCACTCTCGCCAAAGCGCTGCCAACGACGTCGCACGAACTCAGTTGGACGGCCATCTGTGGTCCCATCCCAACCCTCCATCGGCAATACGGCAAAGCGGTTGCCGATCACTTGGTCACCGAACATGATAGGCTGCGCCAGTGGCGAGGCGAGTCCGCTCTCTACCACTTCATCAAAAGGCATGGTTGCCCCATGAGTTTGCAGATAGTCCTGAAAGTCTTGCGCGTTTTTGAACGCTGCTACACGCCGATAATTGGCCATTGCTGATTCCTTCCGCAGGATCTAAGGGTTGCTGGCTTGAATTATGCGGCCAATACACCGAGTCGCTCGGCGATATCGCGGAGGATGGCGATGTCGCTCTCCGGTCGGCGCATCCCTTGCGGGTGTGGGGCATCAGATTGGATCCAGCCGCGTAATTTTAAGAATTGCGCCGCGGTGTGTTTATAGGCCGGCACTGGCGGGCGGAAGGCAAAATGGCTCAGATACTGCAACAGATCGTTAAGTTCATAAAAGGCTGGGTCGCCCGCAGCCCATAGCTGATCCCGCTTGGCAAAGAGATCAGGAGCGAAGGTGCTGATGCCGAGCAGATAATCACTGCCATACATCACCATATCAATGGCGAGATCGTTGCCAGTATAGAGCTTAAAATCCGGCCGGACTTCATCGCGGATGACCAATCGTTCCCACTCTTGTTGGCGGCTAAGTGAGGAATGTTTTGCCCCCAGACATTGGGGAATCGACAACAGCCCACGATAGGTTTCCAAATCATAAATCTGGCCGAAAGGCACAAACATCTGGCCGAGTTCAAAGGCCAGAAATTGCGGACAATCCGCCGCGATTTCCTGGTAAGCAGCAATGATCTGCTCGCTGGGTTGTTGTGTCAATCCATACGATTGAAAAATGATGGGCAGCCCCCCATAGCGTTCGATTAACGCGATCTGCCGGCGATAGGCGTCTGGGTTCCAGCGATCACCCGGTTGATCGGTCACAAAGGCACCAGCCACAAACGGTGCGCCATCGAGCGTCTCTTGTGTCCGCGCCAAGACCTCATGTCGGGTCTCTTCGTCAATCAGGTTAGCGTAACCGGTGTCCATATTGACTGCAGGGATCAACCCAGCCTCGGACGTGCGCGCCACGTGCGCGACAAAGCCATCCCAGTCGACATGACCATCTTCATGAAATGGTAATAACGTCGCCGAGATCCCTTCGATCTGGCGGCGAGGTCGGATCATCTGCAATGGGTTGGGGGTAATAGAACTGGGAGGTGAACCGGTGGCACTCATCATTCCTTCTTTCCTCCAACTAGGAAACAAGCTTTGTCGCGAAGCTGCTATTGTTGATTGTTTTGGGGTGCTGATGACACTCTGTACCCTATGGAGTATAGTAGGGGGTGGGATCCTTGTCAAACGGTTCATATTTGTAAGATTATCGCAATGCGATTATTGACAAGGTAATTATTCCGATCTAATCTTGCTCTATCATAGCTAATACAAGTCTGGCTTCCACACAGGAGCCAGGCTTGTTTGTTTCAACGATTGAGGTCCGAGGAAATATGAGTGATTCGGCAGGAACGATACCTACAAGTGACATGCGAGCAGCAATGCGTGCGTTTGTACAGCGGGCCGAGGTACGCCTCTCGACAATGCATCGAATTGCTGGCCTTTTTATCAATGGAGCCGGGTTATTAGTCCTTTTCCCGCTGTTGGCAAAAGATGTTGTTCACGAAATCATACTGCTTTTTGTGAAGCAAACAACCAGTTTGCCTTTTGCTACTGCTTATATGGTCTTAGCTCTCCCGGTCTTTATTTCGTTGCTCATCCCACTCTTAGCCCTTTATTTGCTACTGCGCGATCTGGTCTATTTTTATTTTACAGTCCACAGTCCAGGCTTCTCATCGCGGATCTTTAACCCACGTTTTACCTTATCTGGATTAGCCTTGCCCCTCGATGAAGTCTCGCCAGCGGTCAAAGCTGACATCTACCGCACCCAATATACCCAGCTGCGCGATTTTGTATTGCCCTTCAACCAACGGGCCGTTGAGTATTTTGAAAGCGTCAAGGAAAGTCATCACGATGCAATCATCCCCGCTACAAGAACGATTGCGGTGCTACAGGCACAAGGGGTTGTCTCTGATCTGACCCCAGAAGAGCAACGGGATATCGATCGCTTTAATGCAACCCTCGGGCTAGCCGGCTTTATCGATCGAACCCTGAGCGAAGAAGTAGCCCGGGTTGAAGTATCCTTGGTGCGTCACGCCCTGGCACTGCGCCGCTTGGTCTTGCGCTATGTCGAAGCGTTGATCGCTCTGATCTGGACAACGTTGATTTCGTTTATTGCAATTGCCATCACCGATGGCCTCCAGGAGTTGGTCACTACAGTGGCAGAAGATGCAAACCTGAGCGGGCTGATTAGCTCACTGGGCTTTGCACTCGCCTATTTGATCTGGGCGGTTGTGACACCGCTGGCAGTACGGCTGCCCATGCGCTGGCTTTTCGCCCTCAATGGGGATGCGATACCGCTCAGAGATCCGGCCTTTGCCAAGTTTGAACGGATGGTCAATCTCTTTTGCTTGGCCAGTGGGGTTGCAGTTCTCGCGGCCATTAGCATATTGCTCTTCTACTGGGGCCAGGGATAGCTACCAGTCAGCTCCCCCAATTTCCGAGGAAGGCAATGGGCTTCTTCGGAAATTGGGGATACCACAACACACCTAGGAGATATGGGCGCCCTGGGTGTTGACATACACCGCGTAGATGGATTGACTGGCGGTCATAAAGAGTCGGTTACGCTTGGGTCCCCCAAAACAGAGATTCGATGTTGTCTCCGGCAGAAGGATTTGCCCAATGCGCTCACCATCTGGCGCAAAAATATGTACACCATTAAAGCCATCACCGGACCAGCCACCAGACGCCCAGATATTGCCATCGATATCGGCTTGGACGCCATCCGGCCCGACGTGGGTGCCATCGAAGGTCATGTCACTGAAAATTTCACCATTGCTCAGCGTCATATCGTCGTTCACATCCCAGACTTTAATATCACCGGGGCCGGTGTCGGTGACATAAAGCTTGCTAAAATCAGGCGAGAAGCAGAGCCCATTGGGCTTATCGATCTCGTCCGTTACTAGCTCAACTTGGCCGGTGGTCGCATCAATCCGATAGACAGCTTCCTTTAGTTCGATCTCCCCTTTGTTGCCCTCGTAATTGCCCCAGCTGCCATAGGGTGGATCAGTAAACCACACGCTTCCATCTGGGTGAACAATTGCATCATTGGGAGAGTTGAAGGGTTTACCGTCATATTCATCGGCCAGGACGGTG
>CAZMRA010000177.1:0-3019 GCA_964568485.1 uncultured Caldilineaceae bacterium
TCGGCTTAAGTCGGCCATTCCCTTGGCAACCACCGCCTCTCACAGCCCCATGTTGATTGCGTTTGGCGAAGTCGGGCGACAGGCCATTTATGCGGATCCTGCTTGGCAGCAGGGTGAATATTACGAAAGTGGGGTCAAACCCGACGCTGGGTTGGCCGTGGCGCGTATGGTCGGCCACATCACCTACTTGAGTGAAGAGTCGATGCACCATAAATTTGGTCGCCGCTTGCGCCATCTCGAACGCTATGGGTACGAATTTAATACCGAGTTCGAGATCGAGAGCTACCTGAAATACAATGGCAACGCCTTTACCCGCCGCTTTGATGCCAACAGCTATCTCTATGTCACCAAGGCGATGGACTATTTTGATCTCAGCCAGCCGAGCGGTTCTTTGGCAGCCTCCTTTGCTAACGCAAGCCACCTGAAATTTTTGGTTGTCAGCTTCACAAGCGATTGGCTGTATCCAAGCTACCACAGCAAACGTTTGGTCAACGCGTTGATGACCGTGGGCGCAGATGCCACGTATCTCGACATTCAAAGCACGTGGGGCCATGATGCCTTTTTGCTCGAAGTCGATACAATGACCTCCTTGATTGGCAGCTTCTTAGAACGTTTGGTAAACGAAGAAGGGATCCGCTTGCCCGCTGGCACTGCGCCGCACCAAGCAGAATTGCCTGTCACGACAGTGACGGATGATAACCCCCTGCTTCAGGAGGTCAAGGCCCTGGCGTGACCACTCTACAACGAGCTCAACAAGTAGCAGCGATCAACCCGCACGCTGCTAGTGGATTGCGTCCTGATCTGAAAGTCATTGCCGAGTTGATTCCCGCAGAGGCGCGGGTGCTGGATCTTGGTTGTGGCAATGGCGATCTGTTGGCGCACCTTACCCAACATTGCCACGTGACGGGGCGCGGTGTCGAATTGACTGAAGAAGGGGTGTTGGCTTGTGTACGCCGCGGTTTGAGCGTGCGTCAGGGCAACCTGAACGAGGGCTTGGCCGATTATCCCGATGCCAGTTTTGATTATGTGATCCTCAGCCAGACGCTCCCATTTTTGAATGATCCAACCAAAATCATCGGGGAGATGCTACGGGTTGGACGCCGTGCAGTGGTGAGTTTTCCTAATTGGGGCTATTGGCGCTATCGGCTGCAATTTCTCCTCACCGGTTGCACGCCGGAAACGCAGGATCTACCCCACCGGTGGTACGATAGCCCGCGAATGCAGAGTTTTACCATCACCGACTTCGCCAATTTCTGCGAGACGATTGGTATTCGCATCTGCGAAGAGGTCTATTTGGTGCATGGCCAGCCGATCAAGGTGTGGAAGTTCAAAAATTTGCTAGCTACCACCGCGGTCTTTTCTCTCGCCAGAAAGTAACTTCCGGAGGTGAGTAAAGAGCAGCAACCGAATATAAACTGCTGCTCACCTCCTGGAAGATCACCCTGAGGAACCCTTTCCCTCTCCATGAATTGCCGCTTGCAGCCGCTGTTGTGAATCAACCAAGGCTTGATCGGTATCGCGGCCATAACCGCCGGATTTGGGCAAGCCGCCAATCTCCAAGATCGCCGGCCCGGCAAAGCCCCGCTGCTGCAATTCCCCCATGTAATGGCCAAAATCGATATTACCCAACCCTAGCGGGAGATGGTGATTCACCTCCGGCAGGGGTGTATCCGCCACGTGGATGATGGTCATGCGCGGGGCAAGTTCCAGAAAGGCCGCTAAATGATGGGGCTCGGTGTGGTTCAGATCCCACACAAAGCCCAGCCCCGGCACCGCATCGACCATGGCGTGACACGCGTCGGGAATGCCGAAGAGCGCCAATTCTGGTTCGTTGTGTTCCAAGCCAAACCGAAAATGGTGCCGTTCGGCTAGCTCGACGGCCTCCTGAAATTGGGGCAGCAACGAACGTTCAAGTGCACGCACTTCGGTGGTGGGGGGCCACTCCGTAAGCGCCAAATGCCAATGCACAAATGGACAAGGCAATGCGCGGATTGCGGATAGATTGTGTTGCAGAATGTCAATGGGGCGCTGGCCAGTCAAGGTCCGGCCCGTGCGGTCGATCCGCACCACGATCTCCATGACGGCCATCATGCCAGCAGCGTGTAATTGTGCCGCTACTGTGTCAAACTCATCATCGAGATCCGTTGGTTGTAGGCCCATCTCCTTGCCGTGCACCTGGATCGCTTCGAAGCCGTGTTTATGGGCAAAGGCGATTTCGGCGCGCGCCGGTCGCCAATTTGCAGGAAAGAATCGCCCGTTGATACCGATCTTCATCAAAGTTCCATTCTCTCGGTGATTGCTATCCTGAACATGATCAGTGGGGCGGCTGTGTGGATAGAGCATCACAGTACCCCTAGTCATGTTCAGGATAGGTCCTTATTCTTCTTCGAAGAGGCGATCTCCCCGATGCAGACGCTGGGCAATCTGATAGGTTTGCCCTTGGGCACGCACCGTGGGCGAATGGGCGGCCAGATACCGCCCTGCGGCGATCAGGGCATGGATTGCTTCGGGCCGATCAGCAAACAGATTCGCCTGGCGGAAGGCCGCCTCTACGCTTTGGATGGTATGGAAGTCTCGATCCTCTCGCAACAATAATTTTCCCAATTGCGCCAAAAGCCGCTCGGGTTCACCACCGCCGTAGAGAAAATGGGCAACTTGCTCCCCAACTTGATTGACCTGCTGCTGCTGATCCAACAAGCCGGTCAGCTTGCTCAATTGGCCATTGACTGACGCTCCATTGGGGCTGGGCAAGCGAGCTGCAGGAATGTTCAAGAAGCGGTCCAGATAGATACTCATTGCCGCATCAAACACGCCGCGCAACAACTCCACCGAGGGTGCTCGCCGCAACCCCTGTTGAATGGCATTGGCGAAGGTGAAGGTGTGCAATGCAGTGTCCCAATCGCCAAATTCGTTGCTGGTGTGGAAGCGGGCAATGCGCAAGGCCGCCGCATGCGTGACCACTTCCGCCAGCGCGACCATGTTACAGCCTTGCCGCAAGGCTTGCATCAGCGCCTCGACC
>CAZMRA010000177.1:3029-10677 GCA_964568485.1 uncultured Caldilineaceae bacterium
GTCGCGTGCGGGTCGTCGCCGAGCAGGGCGGTGAGCAGCGTTTCGTTGTGCGCGGGATCGTAGGTCTTGCCGGCGCCAGCGTTTACTGCGTCGCTCAACTGCGTGAAGGTGTTTTCGAGCAACGTTACCAGATCCACCGGATTGCGCCAGGCGTTGGATTCTTCCATGCGCGACGCGTTGGCATAGCCGCTGACCAAGCTGGTTAACACTGGTTCGGCCAAGTCCCAGCCTACCAGATCCAACGCCTCGAAGGCTTTGTTGGTGAAGTCGGCGGGATGGCCGACATCAATGTAACGAAAATCGGTGACCGCGCTAAAGAGCATGTCTGCCATCTGACGATGATCCGCGCCGCTGCGAATGGCGGAGACCAGGCAGCGTTCGGCGCCTTCGGCATCGCGTACAGCAATAAATTGGCGGAACCAGCGTTTGAGTGTGGGCAGATCGGTCGAGGAGCCGGGCAAGGGGCGGACGGTAAAGCGCGGCGGCGAACCAGCACTGTCGCGGGCCACCGCAGCCAGCCCATGATAGAGTGCTCGGGGGCGATCTTCAGCATCGAGCTTGGGCAGCATGTTCATCATGCAGACGAGGATGGTCAACCCCTGCCCCCAGCCACGCGCACGATAGGTTGCGCCAAATTGCAAACCGGTGCGAAATGGCTCAATGGCGTCGCCATGTTCGAGCAACGCAAGCACTGCTTTGCCGATCACCAGCGGGAGATCGCGCTCCAGACCCACCTGCAAACGGTCGCGTTGATGGCGGCGGACATCAGCGCGTGGCGCAATATCGACCCAAATTTCATCGCCGCGTACTTCCACCGGAAAGGCCCGCACATCATCGGCAAATTGATCAAAGGCCCCACCGGTTTCTAGATCAAAGCGGGCATAATGCCAATAGCAGGTGAGAATCCCATCGTTCACCGAGCCCTTGTCGAGCGGAAAGCCCATATGCGGGCAGCGGTTGTCTACGCCGTACACTTTGTCCTGATGTTGAAAGAGGGCGACAGTATGGCCTTCGAGTTGCACCGTCAAGTAGCCACGCTTTTGCAGTGCAGCCAACGAGGCTGCATAGACGAACTGTTGGGACATGATGTGCTCCTTTGAAATATGGATTGGGCAGACTAACGCCATAGTAGCGTGCCTGCCCACACCGTACCCTCACCGGGCCATAGAGCGCACTGATCCAAAGCCCAGAGTGAATCTGTTCAATCGTACAGGAAGTGAAATCAGAAGCTATGAAGTTGGTTGATTCACCAACCACTCGCCGATCACTTTGCCCAGGCCAATGCCCTGGCGTTCGAAGCCGAGTTTTTGGTAAAAGGGCTCAGCATCATCGGTGAAGAGATAGACATGCTGCCCAGGTAATCGTTGGCAAATCTGTTCCATCATGGAGCGGGCGATGCCGCGGCGCCGATAGGGAGTATAGGTCCAGACATCGACGATGTAAGCATTGCAGACTCCATCCGACAGTGCCCGCGCCGTCCCAACCATCCGGTCACCTGCATAGGCAATACAGATGACCGCGCTGTTTTCGAACGAGCGTTGTAACTGCTCTGGGGAGCGGCCGTTATCGAAATCGTCTTGGGCGACTAAGCGCTTCATCTCCGCCCAATCAACGCCGGTGAGATCGAACTTATAGGTGATCGGTTTGGTTCTGTTCATGCGCCTTCCAGTAGCTCGACACTCTCGGTGTAGAGCGAATCATCCGGAACGAGCTCCGCAGCCCGTTGAACGTCTGGCAAAGCCTCAGCGGGATCGCCAGTTTGCAGGTAGAGGGCCCAGCCGTGCAAGAAGTGTGCCGGAGCGAGATTCGACTGGAGGGACAAGGCCGATTCGGTCGTGCTGAGCAACCACTCCGCCAGGGTGGGCTCCCAGCCTTCGGCCACCGTGCCGATGACCAGCGGGCTGTCGGCGCTGAAGATGTCCGAGGGCTCGACCGCACGCATTTGATCCACCGCAGCGGCAAAATCGCCAAAGAAGACATGGTTTAGTAGCGGATAGGCCATTGGACCGTCGCTGATCTCGGCTTGTTTGGCCGTAGCATTCAGGCGAATAGCGATCTCGTTCCAGTGGAAGGTGCTACTGGGATCATCATCCCTCAGGGGAACTGCTTCATCCAGCGTGGAGAGGGCATACTTCCACAAACCAGCTGCTGCCAAGGCCACGGCTTGATCATTCAACTCTTGCAACGATTTAGAGGCATCTGCGGGGAGCGGAGACAAGGCAACCGGGACCATCTGGCTGCCATCCCACCGCCAGATCCGGTAATCGACTCGGCGGACACCACACGCATAACAGAATACATAATACTCCGAAGCGTCGAGCAGCACTTCTTGGGTGCCATCGCCATCCAAGTCGCGCAATTCGGCAACACCGGGGCTGGAGCTAAAGCCAAAGACTTGCAAGTTGAGGGCAGTCCCGTCAAAGTTGAAGAGACCATAAACGCCGCTGTGCGCGCCCACGCCCCCTTCGAGCTGAATCCACAGCCCATCCGGCTCGATAGTCACTTGTTCGACCCCGCCATCGCCCACATAATCAGGGGCTAGCGCCGGGTTTTCGGGATCGCCATTATCGGCCAATTCGAGGCGGGTCACCTCTTGCCATTCATTATCTTGCTGCGTGTACAGCAATAGATGATGATTCTGCATGGGGTTAAAATTGCGCAGGCCATAGGTGTAGACCAACCATAACGGCGTATCAACGGCGGCTGTCGGTGTCAGTTGAATGGCGCGCACGCCCTCTAGCCCAATGCTGTAGGTTACGGTTTCGCTGACCGTGATCCCAAGCGAAGCGGCGACGGTTGCTTCAAGCTCGCTCAGTGGGGCATCCGCGGCTGGCAACTCTGGTGATGTTTCCTGTTCGGGCGTCGGGCTATCCGTAGGGAGTGACGTCGTGGGCTGGGCGGATAGCGCTGTTGGTGTAGGCGGCAAGGTGCCCGATGGCGTTTGAACTGTACAAGCGGCTAGCCCCAACACGAGGAAAACCCCCAGGCCGATCGAAAACAATGATTTAGTCGGAATCATTTAATAGCTCCTTACGTATTATAGTAACGAAATCCATAATTTTCATCCTGTAAGGTAGATTTCGGCTCAGCTCGTTAGTATAGCGGCCCGTAAAGTTGTACGCAACCTCACTTGGCTCTCTGCGTCTACGCCGATTATACTGTGGCTGAACGATAGCTTGTTGCAGGTGGTGACGCGTAAATTGCAATAAGCAAGAAAACAACGGCTACCTCATTATGGGGTCGTCAACAAGTTTAGCAAAGGATCCGCTTTTCATGACCCAACCAACCACAAATGAGATCGTGATGTATACCACCGATTGGTGCCCTTCGTGTTGGATGGCCAAAAAAGTAATGGCCCAGATGAATGTCTCCTATACTGAGATCGATATCTCGCACGATGAAGCCGCCGCTGAACGCGTGATGCAACTCAACCGCGGCTATCGGAGTGTGCCGACCTTGATCTTCCCCGATGGTTCTGTCCTCACCGAACCCAGCCCACTCGTGCTGGTGCGCAAATTGCAAGACCTTAGTGTTGCCTGATCATCGCGAGCGCTGGTGGACATCGAACCCCAGCGCTCGATTAAACTGAGCGGTTTGACACATCGTCCTTCCCGTTTTATGATGGTTATTGAGCCAGACAGCGCTGCATAGACCGAATTAGCATCTGCTAGCGGATGCGCCTGGCACCGCGTACACAACAAGCCAAAAGCTCAAATGAGCGCTTCCCCGCTGCTCCAATACGATCAATTCAGGAGGAACTATGTCGATCCGCGATGCGTCCTGCCTGCAGTACGCCTTGACCGATGATGAACGCCGGCAGTTTGACGAACTCGGCTATTTTATGGTCGAGGATGCGCTCTCTCCCCAACAAGTCAGTGCCCTCACTGAGGTGACCGACGAAATTTATGCGCAAAAAGTTGCTGCTGGGCACGACAGCAAAAAGGCACTTTTTTACCCGAACTTCATTCCCGACCACGAGCTTTACCAAGATCTGGTCGATTATGAACGAATTTTGCCCAAGGTGTGGGACATCTTGGGTTGGAACATTTACCTTTACCACGCCCATTTGATCGTCACCCCACCCACGGGCGAGCAACCCAACGACAAAACGTTTGGCTGGCATCAAGACAGCGGCCGCGTAAATATGGAGATGGAATCGCACCCACGGCCGCGGCTTTCATTAAAGGTCGCCTATTTCCTTTCAGATACCAGCGAGGCAGGGCGTGGTAATTTCTGGGTGGTCCCCGGTAGCCACTTGAAAGATACATTGGAACGCCCCAGCAGTGGCGTCGGCCAGCCAGAAGGAGCAGTCCCGGTGCTAGCCAAACCTGGCACCGCCGTCTTCTTTGACCGCCGTTTATGGCACACGGCTACGCCAAACTGGTCCAACATTACGCGCAAAGTCCTGTTTTATGGCTATGGCTACCGCTGGATCCGCACGAAGGATGACATGACCGTGCAGTCCCTGTGGGAGCAGAGCGACCCGATCCGCCGCCAGTTGCTGGGCTGGGGGGTCAATGCCAATGGCTTCTATTCGCCCACCGACGCGGATGTGCCGCTGCGCGTCTGGCTGCGCGAACAGGGTCACGCAAGTGCAAGCTAATCTCGACTGATAGACTCCGCTCTCTGGGTTGATTACAATTGATCGGTTTTGTCGAACCTGAGTCTGGTCATTCCCTGGAGTCCGGGTAATACTTTCTTGGTTTTGTTCAACCACACTAGAGGAGACCAACCGTGGGGCAATTAGATAATAAGGTTGCTATCGTCACCGGCGCGGGCACCGGTATTGGCAAGGCTTCGGCGCTGGCGTTGCTGGCCGAAGGCTGTTCGGTTGTGCTGGCCGGGCGGCGAGTCGAGCCACTGGAGCGGACCATTGCCGAGGCAGGCGAGGCTGGCTCACGTATGCTGGCTGTCCCCACCGACGTGGGAGACCCCGACGCGGTCAAGCAGCTTTTTGCCAAAACCGTTGAACGCTTTGGCCGCTTGGACATTCTGTTCAACAATGCGGGCATGGGCGCGCCGGGCGTGTTGCTGGAAGATCTGACCTACGAACAATGGAAAGCGGTCGTGGATGTGAATCTTACTGGAGCGTTTTTGTGTACGCAAGAAGCCTTTAAGATCATGAAATCGCAATCGCCACGTGGTGGGCGCATTATCAACAATGGCTCGATCTCGGCTTATGCGCCGCGGCCCAATTCCGCACCCTATACCGCCACCAAACATGCCATTACCGGATTGACCAAATCGACCTCGCTCGATGGCCGCAAGTATGACATCGCCTGCGGGCAAATTGACATTGGCAATGCAGCTACCGATATGACCGAGCGCATGCAAAATGGTGTCCCCCAAGCCAATGGCACGCTGGCGGTGGAGCCGCGCATGGGCGTCGATAATGTGGCACGCACCGTTGTATTGATGGCGACCTTGCCGTTGGATGCCAATATTCAGTTTGTCACGGTCATGGCGACCAAGATGCCATACATTGGGCGGGGTTAAATGAGCAACTTTCGCATCGGAGTAACTGCCGATTTTAAGGTCGGGCTGGCTGGGCGCTTGGAACCGCATTTGGCCGAATTCTTCGCGCCTTGGTCCAACATCGAGTACGAATATTTCGACTTCAGTGGCCAAGATGAGCGCGGACCATACGTCACGGCGGCTGATGTGGCCGGTTATGATGCAGTTTTGGCCTTTGGCGTGCGCTTCCCTGCCGCAGCGTTCAGCCCCGACAGCCGCTTGGCTGTGTTGGCGCGCTGGGGCGTCGGTTACGATATGATCGACGTGCCCGCCTGCACCGCCGGGGATGTCCTGTTGGCGATCACGCCCAATGCCGTGCGCCGCCCGGTGGCGGAAGCGATTGTGACCTTGATCCACGCGCTGGGCATGCGGCTCTATGACAAAGACCGGTTGGTGCGCACCGGGGACTGGGCCGCCAAAGCCGCGGTGCCAAGCGTGGGCTTGCGCGGTAAAGTTGTAGCCTCGATTGGACTGGGTAACATCGCTTCGGAGATGTTCCGCTTGTTGGAACCCTTCAACCTGGGTGGCAAATTAGCCTTTGATCCGGTGCCTCCGCCGGGACGCGCCGAAGAGTTGGGCGTGACCTTGGTCGATCTGCCCACGCTCTTCCGTGAGGCCGATTTTGTGACCATCAATTGCCCGTTGACTGCGGAAACGGAAGGGCTGGTCAATGCTGAGTTGATTGGCCTAATGAAGCCGACGAGCTATCTGATCAACACCGCTCGCGGGCCGATTGTGCAGCAAGACGCCTTGGTCGAGGCGCTGCGCGAGCGACGCATCGCCGGCGCGGGCTTGGATGTCTTTGATCCCGAGCCCTTGCCCACCGATCACGAGCTGCTCAGCTTTGATCATGTGATTGTGGCGCCGCACGCCCTGGCCTGGAATGACGAGCTGTACGAGTTGAACAGCGTCCACGCGTGCGAGAATATTCTCACGGTATTACGTGGTGAGATCCCACAACATACGGTCAACCGGGCGGTTACCGAGCAACCCGGCTTTCTAGCCAAATTGGCTGCGCTGCGTGCTCGCTGGTAATTACAAAACTCTGCACATATGCATCTGAAAGATCTGTGCAGGTGAGGCCAAGAAAATATCGAGGCCCAGCATCAAAATCCCTGGAAGCCGGAGTCACGAAGACAGTAGCTACGGCTTCTGGGGAGCAACTTTGTAATTCTTTGTTTGGTTTTGTCTAACCAATATAATCTGTGGATTTCCTAGAGAAGCTACAATGAAACCAAATCGCTTTCAAGAAGTCCTCGCTGCCGGTAAAACTCCGGTCGGTCATATGTTGTTCGAATTTGGCACCCGCGGGATTGCAGAAATTTTGGCAACCACCGATCTGGATTTCGTGGTGATTGATAGCGAACATGCGGCTTTTTCCATTGCCGAAATCGCTGATCTCGTCAGTTGGTTTAAAACGACAACGATTGCGCCGTTTGTGCGCATCCCGCAGATTGACTATCACTGGATCGCCCGCACGTTGGATCAAGGCGCGCTCGGCATCATGGTGCCAAATGTCAAGACCGGGGCGGAGGCGCGGGCGATTGTCGAAGCAGCCAAATATCTGCCGGAGGGCAAGCGGGGCGTGATTATGGGCAACGCTCACACCGATTTTAAGAGCGTTGACCCCGCTGCTCAGATGGTCTATGCCAACCGCAACACGACGATCATTTGCCAGATCGAAAGTGTGGAGGGCATGGAAAATCTGGAAGCCATTGCCACCACACCCGGGGTGGATGTGCTCTGGGTCGGTCATTTCGACTTGACCAATTCGCAGGGTATTCCCGGCCAGTTCCATCACCCGCACTTTATCGGCTGGCAGGTGGCGGTGTCTTTAGGCCAACCGACCCAAGGAGGCAGGATGCTCTACGACGGACCAGGCGAACTCGTCGAGGTTTTCGACGGTCCCGACTACGGGCCCTTGTGGGTCGACCGATACCCGCTCGCCATCGTCGCCCACACCACAGAGACACTTGGCCGGCCGGACTACGTCGGCGGGTCCACTGCCCCATCGAGGAACCTCGAAGGTGAGGTCTACCCGTTTCGCCCGACGAGGGCGGAGATCGAGCGCCCCTTCGTGGTTGATGCCGAAGTCGAGCGCCTTGTGGATCATGCGCACACATTCGTCGTGGTC
>CAZMRA010000178.1:0-10506 GCA_964568485.1 uncultured Caldilineaceae bacterium
CGCTCCGTCCACCATCGCCGCTTCATACAATTCGGGGTGGATCCCTTGGAGCGCGGCCAAAAAGAGTACAACCGGGCTACCGACCCCGCGCCAAATGGTGAAGGCGATAATAAAGACACGCATCCAGTTGCCTTCAATCGTCCAGATCACAGGAGAGCGGCCCAAGCTGGTCAAGACAGCATTAATCACACCGTCGAAGGGGGAGATAAAGATCACTGCGACCTGAGCCATAATGGCCGCCGACGTTAAGGTCGGCACATACCACAAAGCCCGATAGAGGCTACGCCCAAAGACCTTCTGGTTTAGCAGCACAGCGATAAAAAATGCCAACGTGGTTTGAATAAACAACGCAACCACTGCGAACATGGCAGTGTTAAAAATGATCGTTGGATAGGAACCACGGAAATATTGCAAGTAATTGGCAATACCAATCCATTGGGGGGTACCGGTGATCCCATTCCAACGCGTAAAGCTGAGGACCAGATTCAGCAAAACTGGGACCACATTAAAAAGAGCAAAATAGAGTAAAACCGGCGTCAGGATGATCCATGCTTCCAGCGCTTGGCGGTTGCGATGCCGCCAACGCTGCCAACCAGACAGCGGCTGGGGCGAGGATAGGGGCAATTTTGAAGTTGTTGCTGTCATATTTCTCTGGGCTTACTACAGCGAGTGAAACAGCTGCGGGTCAATTCCCTTATAACCAAGTAACTCTGCAATGCTTCCAAGGGTTGCAGACAGTAGCTTCTGCACCGCAATGGGCAGGCTGCTATCGTAGCCCCCATGACGGTTGAGTATTTTCAGCGAGGCAGCCAATTGAAGCGGATTTTTTGGAAGCCCTCGCTCATCAATTTTTCCCTGCTGCGCCAATTGGGCAATCGTCGCGAATACGCCTAGCACATCCTGCACTGCTTGCGGATTGGCCTCACCAAAGTCATCCTGCTGCCGGTAGACCAATTCTGTATCCCCGGCATTCCAAGGATGAATATGGTGCTGCCCCGGCAGTACCGTAAATACCTCGCCAGCTTGGGCTTGCTTTTGCACGCCATTCAGCTTGTAAAAGGCCGTCCCGCGAAGAATTTCAAAGCGCTCAGTCCAAGTCAGATGTAGGTGTTCCGAAATATCAGGTCTGGCATGGGGAACACAGGTAACTTCCAACAGCCATCCCTGGCCGTTGGTTTCAACATCACTTTCTACGACGAGGGTGCGCGAGCGGGTAATGGGATTTTCGATTACCAAGCCAGCACGGATCATGGGATATGGTCTTTTGGGGCTTCAGGGCGACTTGACTTACTTGTAACAGGGATGCATCTGCTAGCGCTAGGGGAAAGAGTGGCCGCCGTAGCAGCCACTCTCTTTTTCAACCAGCGTAACTAGTGCCTAGAGACGCATCCACAACCCAATCGTTATTGGGCGTTGGCAACTACGTCATCAGCCAAGGCCTGGGCACGATCCATAATGTCGATCACAGGCTCTTCGGTGGTGAGGATTTCGATCAACATGTCGTTGTAGATCTGCCACAATTTTTGTGGGTCTTGGCGCCATTGCGGCAAGATGCCCAGTTCGGGGTTGTTGAGTAGCTGATCGATGAACGCTGCCGTGGCATCATCCACATTCGGGCGCAAGCGCTCGAGTGCGCTGCGGGTCGAAGGCAGGCGGCCGGTCAACTCGAAGACCATGTCTTGGACATCGTCCCGAGTCAGGAACTTGATCCACTCAGCGGCCAAGTCAGGATGTTTGCTCTCCTTGAGCACAGCATACATCACGTTAGCGACGATGATGCTGGCCGGTTGCCCACCATTCGGAATCGGAATGGAAGAGTAGCGGCAATCTTCGCAGCCGGATTCTTTCGCCCAGTTCACGTGCCAACTGCCAGCGATCTGGTAGGCAGAAAGCCCATTGAAGAGCTGGGTGTAGACGCGGCCTTCATCCGGATCAAAGGTGAGGCCTGGCGGGGTGTAGCGATTGATCTCGCGCAGGAATTCCATTACAGGCACAGCATCGGGGTTGTTGAAATAGGGCAGCGTGCAATCTTCGGTGCACATTGGGGCCCCTGCTTGTGACAAGTAGACAGCGACGCGGAAGATGCCACCAACCGAGAAGCCAACCGGCCCTTGCAAGGTGTAGCCATAATACTGGCCATCACCAGCTTCCGTGATCTGCTTTGCCTGTGCTAGCAACTCGTCCCAAGTTTCGGGCGGGGTATTGCAGTCTAACCCTGCGGCTTCAACCACGGTGCAATTGCGCTCAAAACCAAAGACACCCGTGGAAGAGGAAAGCCCATAAACTTGATCCTGATAGACACCGGCTGCATAGGTGCCAGGGATCAAATTGTCCTTGATGTCAGCGATCACATCATCCAGCGGCACAAGCGAACCGAGTTCAGCGTATTGCTGGAAGAAGTTTTCACCGACGACCACATCTGGGGCATTGCCAGCCAGCAACGCCGTCACCAGATTTTGGCGCAGCTCTTCATCCCACCCATGATATTCGAGGCGTACAGTTACCCCGGGGTGTTCTTCCTCAAACTTTTCGATCAAATAGCGGCCGTATTTGCCCTGTCCTTCGGGATCAGAGGTCATGCTTTCGACCGTCCCGCCTTCAGCCCAGATTACCAATTCAATATTTTCCGCAGGGGCGGCACCATCAGATGTGCTGGTGTCGGCAGCTGGTGCGGATGGGCTTGATGCGGGTGAAGTACAAGCCACAAATAGTATGGCGGCTGTCGCAATGGACAGGATTCGCCAGATTGAGCTTTTGCTCATTTCCTACTCCTTGGGTCTACAGTTAAAACTTTTGTAAACAAAAAATTGAGCACAGACCAAGGGCATCATACCTATAACAAGCTATTGCTGTCAACAAAAGTCGGAGCCAATATAGTTAATCTGTTTTATAACAAAAGTAAGGAATACCTGTGTGGCGGATAGGCTAGACTTGCAACTCAAGAAGCACACACCACAGGAGTCTCACCGCTGTTGCCCCATCCAGTTCGCCAACGACCAGCCCGTAAGCAGACCAACGGTCAAACCGTTGATCAATAAGGCAACAAACACGCCCATCGATTCACTAACCCAAGCCGCCAAGGTCAAACCAATCGACCACGCGACCACATTGATGATGATCCATTGGGGCGTACCTTTCTTTGAGCGCAATACCAGCCATTGCAAGCTGCCCATCACGCCGCCAACAAAAATCCCGATAATACCCGCCTGCACCATGGCCCACAATGGGAGCACGCTGCCTACTTGCGTCGGTTCCACCGGACGCCCTACTTCAAATAAGGGCGTCTGAGGGAGCAGATCCGCGACCCATAGTCCCAGCCCCAAACCCACTGCCCCGCCAACAGTATTCGCGATGATCCACATCCGCACATCAAGCGGCGCATTGCGTAAGCTCACCGTTTGTGCACTCCCCATGAGCCCACCAAAGATCATGCCAGCCAGCAAGCCGACGACAAAGCGAGATTGTGGGCCAACACCATCCTCGACCATCCAAAGCAAAACCGCTAAGATGCCCACTAAGGAGCTGATGGCCGTTGCGATGGTCCAGCTTAGCCAAAAACGCGAAAAGGTTTCTGTCCGTTGCACTGATTTTTCTCCAAATTCATTACAAAAAATAATACGCTAATAGCTATCCTTTGCTGATGCTCAGCGATCAACCGCCAGCGCGGCGATGTAGCGCTCGGCGGAACGTTGCACCACAGCATTTGCATCCTGCGCCACCACCCGATCCCACCAGGCACCATAGATCTGTGCGAAGGGATAGGGCTGCAGCGTAGCTGCGATGCGGCCGACCGAGGCGGCCGAGAGCGGGAGCAAGTTGGGATAGCTATACATAAAACTCACATAGCGCCGATCCGATACCACGTTTACGATATCGCCACTCAGCAAGATTCCTTGCCCATCTGCGCCGCTGGGCCAATGCGCTACTGTGCCGCCGGCAAAATGGCCGCCGCAGCGGATCAAAGTCACTTCGCCCAACAAGGTATGGGTTTCGTCCGTCCATAGTTGAATGGCCGGGTCAGGCCGCATGATGTGAGCTTGATCGGCCGCGTGCAGATAGATCGGCGCATCAAAGGCACGACTCCATTCGACCATCGCTGAGTAGTAGTGCGGATGCGAAATCGCAATGGCGGCGATGCCACCGAGCGCCTGTACTGCTGCGATCGTGGCCTCATCGAGCAGGCTGATACAGTCCCACAGTAGGTTGCCTTGGGCGGTCTGCACCAGCAGCGCCCGTTGGCCGATAGCAAAGGTTGGCTCGGTACCGATGCCCGTCAGGCCGGGCGCTTCGGATTTGATCCGATTCTGATGCGTGCGGCGCAATTCCTCAAGCGTGGTCCATTGCTGACCTTGCCAGCCAATATACTGACGCTCATCAGTACAAATGGGGCAGAGGGCGGGCGGCGTTGCACTCTCTGCAAATTGGGTACCACAGGTGACGCAGATAAAATTAGGCATGGCTTGCTCCTCTGTTGGTCAAGAAAAAAGCTGGGATTCTTGAGGGCGATACTGACTTATGGTAGACTATCAGAATGTGTCTACAGTTCCGCGTGATCGCGCTGCTGCGTGCAGTCAGCTTGAGCAGTCCAATTGAGTCTGCCCACAATTTTTTTTGGGGTACACCCTTGGTGTACCTAACCTGTCATTCGTCCCAACTAGACACTGAACCTATCGATTAAAGAGCGATTATTGTACCCGCGTACCTGCGTAGCATGGGAAACCTCCCTACCGTGTGCGTCCGGGCTTTTTTGCGTTATAGAACGAGAACATCATGAATCAGTCGAGCCAGGCCGAAGTGTCGGTCCATTCTACCCAGTCTTCCAATCAGGATGAAGTTGCGCGGCGGCGCACATTTGCCATCATTTCCCATCCCGACGCCGGCAAAACGACCTTAACCGAAAAATTACTCCTCTACGCCGGGGCCATCGAACAGGCCGGGGCAGTGCGCGCCCGCAAAAGCCAACGGGCCGCAGTCTCCGACTGGATGACCATGGAGCAAGAGCGCGGGATTTCGATCACATCGACCGTGCTACAATTTGAAGTCGGCAAACATCTTTTCAACTTGCTCGACACCCCCGGCCACCAAGATTTTAGCGAAGACACCTACCGCACCTTGATGGCGGTGGACAGCGCGATCATGGTGCTCGACAGCGCCAAAGGGATCGAGCCGCAGACGCGCAAGTTGTTCGCGGTCTGTCGCAAGCAGCAATTGCCGATCCTGACCTTTATCAACAAGTTGGATCTGCCCGGGCGCGATCCGCTGGAGTTGATCGACGAGATCGAGCGCGAATTAAAGATCCGCGTGACCCCGATGAACTGGCCGATTGGCAGTGGCCGCGATTTTCAAGGCGTCTATGATCTGCATCGCCGCCAAGTGTTGGCCTTCCAGCGCACCACGCATGGCAAACATCGCGCACCGGTCGATGTGGCCGATCTTGATGATCCGAAGCTGGAGCAGATGTTAACGCCGAACGCCTATGCGCGGCTGCGCGATGATATCGAATTGCTCACCGAAGTGGGTTCCCCGTTTGATCTCGATGCCTTTTTAGCAGGAGAATTGACGCCGATCTTCTTTGGGAGCGCCTTGAGCAATTTTGGCATCGAACCCTTCTTGGCTGCCCTGGCCGAATTGGCCCCGTCCCCGCGTCCACGGCCGAGCAACCAAGGCATGATCGCCCCGAGTGACGAGCAATTTAGCGGCTTTATCTTCAAACTGCAAGCCAACATGGATCCACGCCACCGCGATTGCATTGCCTTTTTGCGGGTGTGCTCGGGTCGTTTCGTTAAAGACATGACCGTGCATCACGCGCGCTTGGGTCGTCCGGTGCGGATGAGTCGCCCACACCGGCTCTTTGCCCGCGATCGCGAAACGGTCGAAGTGGCCTACCCAGGCGATGTGATCGGCCTGAGCAATCCGGGGATCTTCACCATTGGCGATACAGTAGCCAGCGCGGACAACCTGCACTTTGCGCCGATTACCACCTTTCAGCCCGAACATTTTGGCCGATTGCGCAATTTGGATATTAGCAAGTATAAACAGTTCAACAAAGGCCTCGAGCAATTGATGCAAGAGGCGGTGATCCAAGTACTCTATCCGATTGATAGCGTGCGTCGTGAACCGATCTTGGCGGCCGTGGGTGTGCTGCAGTTTGACGTGGTGGTTGCACGCCTCGCCGCCGAATATAATGTCGAAGCCACGGTCGATCCGCTGCCCTATGCGGCGGCCCGCTGGGTTGTAGGCGATGAAGCCGCCATTGCCAAGGCAAGCTGGCCTGCCGCCAGCGTGCGTGTGCGCGACCAAGCCAATCGCTTGGTGCTGCTCTTTAATTCACAGTGGGAAGTCAACTACGCAGCCGAGAAAAATCCCACGCTGCAACTATATGAAGTAAGCGATTTAACCACGAACGAAGGTGTAACAGTATGAGTATCCGTCTGGTATTGAGCTTGTTTTTGGGGTTAATGATGGGGGCTGGTTGTACCAGCTTGCCTATCCCGGCCCTTCAATCTCAGGCGACCACGATTGCGCCAACAGCAACCGAATCCCCGACTGCGACGCCGACAGTTCGTGCGGCGGAACCGACGGCCACTGCGACTGCGACCAACATGGCGCAGGCCAACGTCGCGGTGACCAGCAACATCACGCCGACGGCAACGCTCAGCGCCACTGAGTCTGTCCAGGCCGGATTACTCTTGGTGCCCACGGCCACCCCGACTATTACCATCATGGCGCAAACCACCATTACCGCCGCCAGCAACATCACACCAACCGCAACGATCAGTGCTACTGAGCCCGTCCAAACGGGACTGCTCTTGGTACCTACGGCCACCCCGTTGACCGAGAGCACGCCGGACAACACGCCTGTGACCACCACCCTGGCATTAAGCCTGCCTATCACTGCAACGGCTACTCCGGCACTGATTTTGTTCCCGACCGCGACCCCCACTCCGATGGAGGGTGCCCTCACTTCGCCCAGTGCATTGGCCTTGAATGGGCTGAATGTGCGCAGTGGCCCGGGGACGGATTATCCGATTATCACGGGGTTGGCCGCAGGCGAAGCCGCAGCCATCAACGGGCAGAATACGGGGGGTGATTGGTGGCAGGTTGCCCTCGCTAATGGCAGCACGGGCTGGGTGTACGCTCCTTTGGTCGAGGTACAAGGGAGCACAGCCAATGTGGCCGTGGTCGAAGCAGTTCCACCGCCACCCACACCGACAGCCACGCCACTGGCCGAGCCGGAGCCAGTTACGATCACAGAACCGGCCCCGACCGCCGCGGAGCCACCGCCGGCGACTGCGGAGCAACCCGGCGATCCGTCGCCCACGGCGCCACCAGCCAGCGATGGCCCCGAATTTCGGGTCATCCAGAAACGCTTGTGGGATGTCTATGAAAATGGGGGCTCGCTCTTTGGTGATTCGGTCAGCTGTGGCGAAAAACGGCAACTCGAAGTGATCGTGGTGGATCCCAATGGCGTGCGGATCAATGGGGTAGCGGTGCAAGCCCAATATGGGGCACGCGAAATTTTTGTCACCGGCTCACAAGGCAAAGGAGATGGTGCCGTCGAATTTGTGCTGGGCAGCGGTCAAGATGTGACGGTCATCCGTGATGTGGATGGCCGCCCGGTAACCAGCGAAATGGCGACCGGCCTCGTCACGCGGCCAGATGCGATCCCTTATGAACAGTTGATCGCGGCCAAGTATTGCACCGATGATGCCAGTTGCGCCCATTTTGTTGCCGCCCCTGGCTGCCTCGGCCACTTCAGCTGGACGGTAATCTTTCAGCGACAGTATTAAGTCATTCCAAAGAACATACTACACCGCAGGGTGCGTTTTGCCTGGCGTTGTTCCATGCTCGTGGAACAACGCCTTTTTTGTTGCGCCCTAGCTCAACGCAGCGAGTAAATTCTCGATCCGTTGAGCTAAGCGTGGTTGACAGATCTCGTCCAGGGACGAGCTTGTTGCCATAAATTATTGAGCAGGGGCCAGTTTTTTGCAGCAGCCTGTCCCCTGTATATTTGTCCTTTGCCACGAGCCCCCAAAAACAGTTTGTGCGATGTTTCTGATTAAGGCTACAATTGCAGTTACGATGTGCCAGATGGTGAATCTCCCCTGCCATCGCTGTCACAAACCATCTCTTTACACTCTTTACAGCCATTCTCTACCAATACAAAGCAGGAACCACCTATGACTCTTGACGCTTCAACCGCCACGATTCGTGCCGGTCAACCGGCGAGTGATGAGCAGATCCAAACCTGGGTCGAGCAATTTCATCGCGATGGCTATCTCTTTCTTGAGAACTTTCTACCCGCCGATTGGTGTGCCGAGTTGCGCGCCGATTTGGATTGGGCGCTGGAGCACAACCCCAACGGTCTCAACGCCAGCAATAGTAAGCTGATCCTTGCCCACCGCTTATTTGAGACCAGCCAAGCCAATTTGCGCCTATTTGATCTTGAACCGATCGTCAGCTTGGCCGAAGCGCTGATCGCGCCGAATTGCCACGTCATCCACAACAATTCATTCAAAACCCCACCGGGCGCGGGGATCGACACCTGGCATCAAGACGACGCACCGCACTATCTAGTGACCGAAGGCGAGCCGCCAAAAAACGTGCGCCTGCCCGTGCTCTTCTTTACCGCTAATTACTATCTTACCGATGTCACCGAGCCGAAATATGGTGGCACCGAAGTGATCCCGGGTTCGCACTTGTTTGGTAAGCCTTGCCCACGTGTGATCGAAGGCACGGAATGGGAAAATCAAGTGAAATACAACTGTGGGCCGGCGGGCTCGGTCATCCTGTTTAATAACCAGGTTTGGCATCGCGGCGGGCCGAATAAAAGCGACCGCACGCGCTACATCACGCAAGTGACCTATGCCCGGCGCATCATCGGCCACAAATATTATCCCTTCATGAACTACCAGATGCCCGAACATGTCTACCAGGATGCCAATCCGCGCCTCAAGCGGCTGCTTGGATTCTTGGAACGCGGCGCGTACGGCTAAGCAAACACTACTTGGCTACACAACCTACAAACCAGTTTGACAGGTTCAAGGTCCAATCAGCATAGCAGCTGGTTGGACCTTGCTTTTGTCGCGCCGAAATCTCAAGCGTGATTCCTCGCATCACCCGCCACAAGGACGTTCAGAGGACGTTGCTGTGTCATGGTAAGAAGGCACCATTCAGCACATCCATGACAACCCAACGGAGGAGGAACATCCATGTCTGCAGACGCCAGCCAGCAAACGGCTGCTGTCCTTAATCAACATTTGACTGCGCTCGCCCAGGGTGATCTGTCGGCAATTCTCAACGACTACGCCGATGATGCGGCCCTGTTCTTGCCGGACAACACCCTGCAAGGACGCACAGCGATTGGCGACTTCTTCGCGCATTTGCTTGCCACGTTACCGGCGGATTGGATGGCCGGTTTTCAAATGCACCGGCAGGATATGCAGGGTGAAGTTGCCTATATCGTCTGGCAAGCGCCGCCCGTCTTCCCGCTAGCTACCGATACGTTCATCATCCGCAACGGCAAGATCGCGGTGCAGACCTTTGCTCAGCTTGCGCCAGCGGCAGGAGCATCATGAAACCACTTAAGGAGAAAAAGTATGTCCATTGAACGCACCCAAGAGGTTATGACCCAGTATTTCAACAGCAAACATAGCGATGTAAGCATGATGGCCGAGGATGTGATCTTCACCGTCATGGCGACGGGCCAGGCGCATCAGGGACGCGATGGGGTCTTACAACTGCTCAACTATTTCTATCACATTGCTTTTGAAGCGGACGCCGAAAGCAGCAACTTAATCTTTGTCGATGGGCAAGCGGTGTGGGAGGGCCACTTTGTGGGCCAACACATCGGTGAATTTGCCGGTGTGCCCGCGACGGGTAAGCAAGTGCGCGTGCCCCTTTGTGTGGTCTATGATCTAGAAAATGACCAGATCAAGCGAGGGCGTATCTATTTTGAGATGCCCGTGCTCTTTCAGCAATTGCAGAGTGAGTCAAGTGGTACCTAAACCGATCAGAAGGAGAGAATATGATCATACCGAAGCAATTTATTTTCCAGAAAATCAACCGGTTTCTGCTGGCACTCTTGCTTGTGGGCTTTGGTCTGCTGGGTAGTGTAGCCATGTCCGTTGCGCCTTTGCCCGGGCTCGCTGTGCCCGTACAGGCTGCGGCATATGTACCGCTCAAAGGTAAGTTTGCCGGTGTGGGCGCTGATTTCTCCGGCAATTTTACTCACTTGGGCAAATTTCAAGGCGTGGTGGACTTGGAGGCCAGTACTGCGGTCTGGATCGCCGCCAATGGCGATACAGTGACCAATCGAACGACCAGCTTTATTCTGGTTGAGCCAATCACGGCCGACATTTACCGCTACGAGCAGACGCTCAAGATCACCGGTGGCACGGGGCGGTTTGCCAATGCCACTGGCAGCGCAACAGCCACCGGGCTGATCAATGTGGTCACTGGCGCGTATGACGGCCAATTGACCGGCTCGATTTCGCAGCCGAATCA